>NZ_JAMPQC010000003.1:0-540094 GCF_028482225.1 Providencia sp. PROV130
TGATATTCGCAGGGCAAGAGAGCTGACCAATAACTTGTTTGATGAGCTATCGGCTGAATGTGCCGATGTGCCAGCTTTAAGAAAACTAGGCGAGTTAATGTTTAGCCCTGATGACAACGGACGCGACAAGCTAAATGAAATTTACAACTCAATCATTTCTCTCCCTGAGCGCGTTAAGTCAGTCAAAGCATTAAGCGAAACACTTAAAAATCTAGTTGGACTTGAGCGTCAAGCTTACGGGCTAGATGAAGTACAGCCGAATAAGACAGCTAGCCAGCTATCAGAACTAATGGACGACTTATCTAAGGAATAATCATGAAGCCAGAACATCTTGCACTATTGAGAGATAAGCTCTGGCGATTGAATCATCTTTACTGGATCACCAACAAAGAAGGTAGGCCAGTTCGATTTAAAATGACGCCTGAGCAGCTTGAATATTTTGAAGGGATGCACACGCGAAATATTATCTTAAAGGCTCGCCAGCTTGGTTTCACGACTGAGGTTTGCATCATCCAATTAGATGCAGCGTTATTTGAGGCGGCTAAATGTGCATTGATAGCTCACACGCTAAATGATGCTAAGCGGCTATTCAGGGAAAAGATAAAGTATGCCTACGATAAGCTACCCGATGAAATTAAAGCAGCAAATCCAGCGAGTAATGACGCGGCTGGTGAATTGGTTTTTAGCAAAGGCGGCTCACTTTATATCAGCACGTCATTTCGTGGCGGAACGCTCAGATATTTACATGTATCTGAGTTCGGTAAGATATGCGCTAAGTATCCAGAAAAGGCTCGTGAGATTGTTACTGGCGCGTTTGAAGCGGTATCAAGCGATTGTTTCACGACGATTGAAAGTACAGCGGAAGGTCGAGCGGGTTATTTCTATGATTACTGCCAGTCTGCTGAGAAAGCGCAAATTCAGAGTAAGACTCTCTCTAACCTAGATTGGAAATTCTTTTTCTTCTCGTGGTGGAAGAATCCTGAATATGCCATTGACCCTGTAGAGCAATTACCTAAGCGTTTAGTTGATTACTTCGATGAGATAGCTAGCAAACACGGCGTTCATCTCAACGAGCGCCAGAAAGCATGGTACTACGCCAAAGAGAAAACACTTGGCGACGACATGAAGCGGGAATACCCGTCAATACCGTCTGAAGCATTTCAGCAATCAGTGGAAGGTGCTTATTACGCCAAACAATTCCGCTTTCTGTACGAAAACAAACGTATTGGCGCACTCCCTGATAACTCACACTTACCTGTGCATACCTACTGGGATATTGGTGTGGGTGATTCAACATCAATCTGGTTTATTCGTGAGGTTGGTGAGGAATTTCACGTTATCGACCATTACTCAAACAGTGGTGAAGGTCTGCGGCACTATATGAAAGTGCTGAAAGATAAAGGCTACACATACGAGAGTCACAATGGACCCCACGATATTGAGAATAGGGAATTTGGCTCTGATGCTAAATCACGGAAAGAATTAGCCCGTGAAGGGTATGAAATTGACGGGCAGGTTTATTCAATTCGATTTAATGTCGTGCCGAGAGTGTCTATTGATGAGGGTATTGAGGCTGTACGTGAAATTCTCCCTTGCTGTGCTTTTGATGAGCATAAATGCAGCGAGGGAATCGCACACCTTGAAGCCTATCGTAAAGAGTGGGATGACAAAAAGGGATGCTGGAAAGATAAGCCGCTTCATGACTATACATCACATGATGCTGATGGATTCCGTTACTTTGCTGTAAGTAGACGGAACGTTAAACGACTAACCGAGAAACTAGAATTCAACTGGAACTAATATGAATACAAACGTTGATTATAAACATCCAGCGTACAGCGAGTTTTTGCCTGAGTGGGACATGATCGGCGATTGTGTTGATGGCGAACGAGTTGTAAAAAGTAAAAAAGAAAAATACTTACCACATCCAGCGGATAAAAAAGAAGCCGATGACAAAGATAACTCACGTTACAAGAGTTATCTGGCGAGAGCTTCATTCCTTAATGCTACGGGTAGAACGTTAAGTGGCCTACTCGGTATAGCATTTGGCAAGCCAGTAAAGATTAGCGTAAGCGGAGGCGTTGAATATTTAGAAACTGACATCGATGGTCAAGGCCAGCCATTAACGCAAATGATAAGAGATGCTTTATCGCAAAACTTACAGCGTGGACGTGCAGGATTATTAAGCGACTTTAGCGGTTCAGGTATTCAATCTGAAGCTAATAAAGGCCGCCCATACATTCGATTGTTTACAGCAAAAGAAATCATTAACTGGCGAGTGACTAACGGAAAAACATCACTCGTTGTTCTTCAATATCAAGAGCCTGTTGATACCGAAGATTTTGAGCTGAAAATGCAGAATAATTGGATTGAATTACGGCTTATTGATGATGTGGCTCATTCACGCCGTTGGTATGAAGATGGCGATATAAAAGTAACAGACTGGATTGTACTGAGTGATGCTTCTGGGGGTCCCTTGAGTGAATTACCGTGGTCATGGATTGGTTCTATGAACAATGACCATACCCCTGACGCCCCACCGCTTGCTGATATAGCTTACTTAAATATCAAACATTACCAAGCCGAAGCAGATATTGCAGAGTCAGCTCACACGGTTGGTCAGCCAATGATTGCTTTAACTGGTCTAGATAATACTTGGGTGCAAGATCACCTAAAAGATGGTTTTAATGTAGGTTCACGTAAAGGTGTATTACTTCCTGTCGGTGGTGATATGAAGTACGCCCAGCCAGAAGATAGGAATATCCAAATCACACTAGCAGAGCGCAGAGAGAAGCAAATGGCAATGTTAGGGGCTAAGTTGGTTGAGCGCGGTACATCGGCTAGAACAGCCACACAGGCTCAGGATGAGGCGCAAACAGATAACTCTGTGCTTTCCTTGTGTGCAGGTAATGTGGAGCAGGCATTTAACCGAGCGCTTGGATTCTGCATTCAATTTGCAGGAAGTGGGGAGGCGACTATTGAGCTAAATAAAGTTTACGACATTGCTCAATTAGATTCTCAAGCAATTACAGCCTTACTTGCTGCTTTACAGTCTGGTGCTATGCGAATGATTGATTTTGTGAAGTACCTGCAAAGCATCAATATCATCCCGCAAGATGAAAAAGCTGAGGATGTTATCGAAGAGATAGAATTATCGCGAGCTAACTCAATGATGTAGAGGTGAATATGCAATCACAATTGATGTTAGATAACTCAATGATGATCCAAATTCTCCTAGAGCGATTAAAAGCTGGCATTGTTGATAGTGAGGAAATGCAAAGAGAGTTAAGGGCGGCTGTTGCTAAAGCATTAGCTAACTTCTCAGGCCAGATAACATCGAGGTCAAAACTAAACGCCATCATTACTGAGTTAAAGCGAGAGTTATCACCAGCTCTTACCAACTATTCTGAATATTTACTGCAATCGGTTATCGATATTGGTGTCGAGTCAAGTCAGCTTGAAGTTGATAGCTTATCGCAAATAGTGACAAATGAAGTAAGCAAGCCTAGTGCTGATAAAGTTGAGAAATCTATCTTAAATGTACCACTGATATTAACGGCTTGGGGAGGCTCACTGTTCCTCAAGAAGTTTATATCCTCTTGGGTAAATAGTTCAGTTCAACAAGTAGAGAATCAGGCCGTTTTGGCTATGGCTGCACAAAGTAATGTTCAAACTCTACAGGCGACTATTAACGGGGCTGCAATTGATAGGTCTCAGGTTACAACATCAACAATATCTCGCATCACTTATAACTACCAAACAATTGCAAATACTGCTATTCAGCATGCACATACTTGCGCGGCTCAGGAGTTTTATAAGGAGAATGACGACTTAATCAAAGAGGAAGAGTTTAGCGCCATACTGGACAATAAAACCTCATCTACGTGCAGGGCTTTATCTGGTAATAGATATCCGGTTGGTGTTGGTCCAATGCCGCCATTGCATCCTAACTGCCGAAGTCAGCGATTACCAATTCTTAATGATAGTTTTGCGGATTTGATAATCACTAGGCCAGTTGGCAGGTCTGAATGGGGGGAAGAAAATTATTATGAGTGGTTAACTCGCCAGCCTGCAAAGCGCCAAGATTTAATACTTGGGCCAACGAGAGGAAAGCTATTTCGTGATGGTGGCTTATCTCCAGAGCGATTTGCGCAATTACAGTTACACAAAAACTTTAAACCAATGACGCTCAAAGATATGCAAAAGCTTGCACCTGAAGCATTTGAGCGAGCCGGAATTGAATTGAAATAACACAGACCCGCCACTGAGCGGGTTTTTTATTATCTGCGGTCAGAGGCCGCGCCATCTAAACCAGAGGTTTGACGATGTTTAAATATTTATTATCGAAAGAAGAATTTGACGCATTAGCCGATGAGCAAAAGGCTTTTTACAAAGAGTCTAGCGGTAATTACCAGCTTCAAATTGAAGGCATGCCTGATATTCCAGATGTGTCAGGGCTTCAGAAGAAGGTTGATGAGTTGCTTTCTGAGAAAAAATCAGAGCAAGAGAAACGCCGACAAGCTGAAGAAGCTGCAAAGAAGGCAGCGGAAGAACAGGCTCGTAAAAATGGTGACATCGAATCATTAGAAAAAAGTTGGGCTGAAAAGTTAAAAGCGCGTGAAAGCGAGCTATTAGCACAATTACAGGAAAAAGACACAAGTCTACACACGCTTTTGGTTGATAACGTTGCACAGACATTGGCCACAAAATTGGCTGGTGATGCTGCTCCGTTAATCATGCCACACATTAAATCTCGCTTATCAGTAGAAGAAGGAAAAACGCGAGTCGTTGATTCGGCTGGTCATCCGTCTGCATTCACTATTGATGATCTAGAAAAAGAGTTTCGTAGTAACCAATTATTTGCTCCAGTCATTATCGGTAGCAAAGCCACCGGAACTGGAGGTGAAGGCGGTAAAGGGAAGTCACCAGCCGGAGGCAGTGATAAACCCAAAAGCGCTAATCCATTAGTTGATAGCGCACGTGAAATCATTGCTAATATCCAAGAGGATTAATTTATATGTCTTTATACATTTTTCAAAAACAAGTATCACTGGCAGCTACCGAGCTAGTCGCTCAGGCAGTCCGTCAGTTTAATGAGGCATCTGGCGGTGCTTTGGTTCTCGGTGATGGTGACCATATTGGTGACTATATTGAGCAAACATCATGGCAATTACTTGGCGGACTGGCTCAACGCCGTAACGCTTACGGTTCAGGTAATTTGACTCCGCAAGAGTTAGGTCAAATTCTTGACCGTATGATTAAAGTCGATGGACGTATTGGTCCAGTATCTGTTACTCCAACCATGATGAAGCGCTTAGGTAAAGATGTTACCGAGGCGTCTGCTGTAGTGGCTGCACAATCAGCTGAGGCAATGCTTCAAGATTACTTAAATACGGCTGGTGCGGCATTGAAAGCAGCTATCTCTGGTAATACGAATGCAATCACTGTTGGCGGTGATACACCATCATTGCGTGGATTAAACAAGGCCACTCGCCCGTTTGGTGATGCATATTCACGTATTGTTGCTTGGCTGATGGATGGTGCGACGTTCAATGACTTTATGGACGAAACACTCACCAACGCTAACAACCTGTTCCAGATTGGTAATGTTGCGATCAAGCAGGATAATTTAGGTCGTCGATTCGTTATCTCTGATATTCCTGCTTTATCTGATGCAGACAAACAGCATTCATTAGGTCTGGTTACTGGTGCTGCTGCTATTCAAACATCACCGCTTATCATGAAGGCTCAAGATGTATTAGGCCAAGAGAATATCAAGGCGTTAATGCAAGGCGAGTATGACTTTACGATTGGTCTGCGCGGCTATCAGTGGGGCAAAGATAGCATTAAGTCACCTACCAATGCGCAAATCGCAACAGTTGCGAACTGGAAACAAATCGCTACTGACATCAAAGACACTGCCGGTGTAATGGTTACATTCGGTAAAGAGTCGGGGACTGGAGAGTAAACAACAGTAGGGGCTTAGGCCCCTCACTTCAGGTGATTTCATGGCTGCAAAAATAAAACTTGAGCAAGTTCAAGAGTTGCTTGATTCAATGGGATTTGAGGCTCCTGACTTCATCATAGAGCCATTCATGACGATAGTTAATGGCATCGATAAATGTCTAGATGGCGCGGGGTATTCAAAGGAAACAGTGACGCTAATCAAGCTATATGCTGTCGCGTTGATGCTGTCATCCGCTGATGTGAGAAAAACAACATCAGAACACGCACCGTCTGGCGCGTCTCGCTCCTATCAGTACTTTGATGATGGTAGAAAGAAGCTTGCTAACCTCTTATCAAGTTTAGATACGGCTGGTTGCACTGACGCCCTTCCCATAAGCAAGCCGTTATCAATAGTGCAATTCGACGTGTTCAGGGGTTGATATGGCTAAAATGTCACGCTGGTCATATAAGAGCGTCGCTACTGTTTATCCTGTAAGCATGGGAGGAAAATGGGGCGATGAAATAATCTTCGGCGCTCCATATCTCATTGATTGTAACTGGGTAGCGACGAACGAGAAAGCGATGGACTCAAACGGTGGTGAGTTTATTTCTCGCTTAGTATTCAACACTGAATCATTCAGCCAAGGTAAGCCTGTAAGGTTGCCAGAGGTTGGTGATTACATTACTCAGGGCGACACTCGCTCAATTCTAGACCCGAGGAAAGTTGAAGGTAATAGCTCAAAAATTAAAGCTGTTGATGGCTTTGACACTCGAATGTTTAGGCAAGACCCTGATTACAAAATAAGGACTTGATATGGCAACGAGAGTTAGAGGTATTAATGAAGCTCGGGCTGCCTTATCTAGGATAGTTGGTGATATTACAGCCAATAAAGCGACAAGGGCTATGCACAGGGCGCTAGATATTGGAGGTAGGCAAGCAGCCATCTACACGCCAATCGATACAAAGACATTAATCAACTCAAACTATAGGTCGGTTAGGGTTAACGGAACGATATTGACTGGGCGTGTTGGTTATAGCGCTAGTTATGCTGTTTATGTTCATGACCCTAGAGTTGTGCAAAAGTTTAAGCGCCCAACAGCCAAGAAGCTTTTCCTTGATTCTGGTTTTGAAGAAACAAGAGAAATGATTGACGCTGCGATAATGGAGGAAATGAGATTGTGATTATTGATGATTTCCTTGACTACTTGGAGCGCGGAAATGTGACAGGTGATTTTGACTTCATTCAGCCGTACCTATGGAACGAGAAACCAAATTCAAAGGCGGGGCGATACTTAGTTGTACAAGCGTCAGACGGTAGTGGTCGATTTGGTGAATTGTCTGCTGATGATTATATCGATGTGTTAGTTATATCGGCTCAGGATGATGTGCCTTGGGCTGCAAAGAAAGCGGAATCAATACTCCAGTATGTCACCAATAACCCAAGCGATTGTAGTTTAAACTCAGTATTTAACATGGGTGGATTACCTAACCCTATACCAACATCAGATAACAGGGCCATATTCAGACTCTCATTCCGCTGCTTATCATAAACAAACAAATCTCAAACTAGGTCGCCAATGTGCGGCCTTTTTTATTTATAAGAGAGGCAACATGCAAGGTTGTACTACTAGCTCAGACATCATGACTGGGCGATTGAAAACTGTCGAGTTGGCATATGGTTGTCCTGACCAGCTCCCGACTGACGAAGAGTTAAAACTAAATGGCCTGCCAACATCGGTAACGTGGGATTTAGCGCCCGAAACGCTGGTTTCTGATGCTGATAATGGCGGTATTTCTTCCACTATGATTTCAAACCTTGACCCGACTTACTCGATTGAAGGTGAGGTACGTCTTCATGACCGTTCTGATGAGTTTGGTATTCAGCAATTTATTAAATACGTTGTTGATGAGATTAAGGCTCGTCGTCAGCCTACAGTGTGGATGCGTTTGCACTGGGGTGATTACTATCACATTGGCTACATGAACGTTACTGGGCTAAGTGACGGTGGCGGGGTGAAAGAAATTGTAACTTACAGCTTAGAGTTAAAACTGGCTGATGGTACTACTTTCCAAGTTATCGAAGATGACAACGCCATCCCTGTGACGAATGTTGCGGTGTCGCCTAAAACTGCATCCGTTGAATTAGGTAAGACAACGCAGTTATCGGCAACAGTGACGCCTAGCAACGCAACTAATAAAGCGATTGTGTGGAAAAGCTCTGATGCAGGTAAGGCAACTGTTACACCAAATGGCCTAGTTACTGGTATCGCTGCTGGCAAAGTTACCATCACGGCGACAACCGCTGATGGCGGCTTGACTGATACGTCAGAAGTAACCGTAACGGCTCCTTAATATTACAAAGGGTACTTACGAGTGCCCTTGATAATACTAGGAGTATCTTATGACACCGAAAATAGAATATGGCGAGTTCGCTGTTCAAACACCTAATAACGAGTACATTTTTAGCCCGTCATTTAATGCAATGACGAATATCGGTAGCCCATCAGAAATAGTTGACACCTTCACGGTTTTATCTGGCTCTGTAGTTAGTGAGGCCATTTCATTATTGGCGGCATATTCGCTTAACGGCGGTTCAAATAGCAATTGGCTTTTGAAATATTTGAAAAAAAGTACATCTCGCAAATTGTTATCATCAGCAATGATAGTGATGCAAGCCTGTTGTAATAAGGACTGCGACGAATTAATAGGTCAGTGGCGTGCGGGTAAAAACGGCACAGCATACCGTATGGGTAAAATGCCAATATCTGACATTATCGTGCTAGCTAGAGAGTTGATGATCCATGGCGTAATTGGCAAGGTGAAAATCAGGAAGCTGCAACGCAATGAAAGTGATAAAGAGTTCACTGATTCATTTAATGCTGTCGAATATATCAATGCCTCCCGCGTCCACTTTGAAATGAACCGTGATGAAGCCGAGAAACTCACAATGTCAGAGTTTTTGATGATGCTTAAAGCTAAGTATCCAGAGGAAAAAGGCTTCACCAAAGAAGAATATGACACTGCTGTTGATGATTATTTCGAGCGTAAAAAACGTCGAATTGCACAAGCTAAAGCGAGTAAGGGGTAATTATGTATTTACAATTAATCTATAAAGATAATTCTGCCCGTGGTAAATACGGAGCAAAAGAGGAATTTATTAAAATTAATCGAGCTATACATAGCGATGGGTTTGAATATGGCTTAGAAAATGAAAAATCAATTGGTGAATGTATTTTAGTTGAGCGAATTATGGAAGATGGAAAAATAAGTGAGGATTTCATGGCGCTTGATGAGCATGTGATTTTTAGGGTTTTAACTGAGTCTGGCGCCATTTTGAAAGAATATAAAAAATAACGCCAAGAGACTCTACTTCTTAATCCCTAATTTTTCCTTAACGACTTCCATCTCTCGTTCAAGCTGGAATATGCGCTCAGCCGCATCGGAGATCGTTAAAACCTCAACATGAGAATTACGCAGTATCCAATATTCGATAGCTGCGACCATTTCCTGATTGGCTGACCGATTATTAAATTCAGCTAACTCTTGAATTCTATCTTTTAAATCAGTCGGTAATCTGAGGTTAACCTGCGGATGCTTATATTTTCTTTCCATGCCACCTATCCTCAAAAACTCTCATTCTAGATAGGTGTTTTTTAGGTATCAATGCGTACCAAGTAGGTATCATTGTATATGTATACAGTGTTTTTTTAGTCATCTATCAATCGTTAAGCATCGCTATCGATCGCTAAATTCTCACAACTGGGGTTGTTAAGTTAGCTTAAAAACTCTAATATACTCCAAGGTATATTTAGCAATTTGATAAGGCATGAAAATGAATCCTTTACTAAAACATTGTTTTGCGATTTTAGCGAGTGGAGTGCTCAGCATTCCTTCGTATTCGCTAGCTGACGCATGTAATGATAAGGAGCCACATGTCATGAAAAGAAATGTGATTGATAATGTTATAGAGCTTAAGTCTGAGTATGCAGAAAGAAATCAGATAGTTAATAAGCTAGCTGATGAAATAAACGCGTACTACTTTAATCTGCTAGAGATGGACGATTATCAAGCTCATGGCGTTATGCTTCAAAATGGGCTTGTTGAAAACAAAGCTTGCGAAGCTGCTTTAAGAGGATTTGAAAATGTTCTTAAAGTAATGGTTAAGCAAGACGACTTGTCCGATGAAGAAAAAACGGAAATGAAATCATACTTGCGAACAGTTGCTAAGGCTAGACATGCAATAGCTCGTTTAAATGATCTTTCTCGTCAGTTATTCACTATCCCTAAGACATTCGAAAGTGATATTGACTTTAATGCTTTAAGGGAATTGGCTGATCACACAACTAAGAAAATAATTTCAGGTGACTATTCCTTTACTGGCTAATTCATGGACGAAATAGAAGTAACTATAAACGAGCAAACAAGAAATCATTTTTTTGGCGACTTATTCCAAAAACATTTAGATCTCGAAGCTAAGCTACTCAAAGACTTTAAAAAGTATAAGTCAGATGAGGGGATTCCTAGTTATTTCGGAAGAGATGTTTCATACGTTAAGCCATATTCAGCTGAAAAAGCTTGTTTGATGCATATTCATTTAAAAATACCGCCAGATAAATTTCCAGATGATAGGGTTCAATATTATAGAACTCACAAAAAAGGAAATTCTGAAAAAGATATCTGCTTGGTGTATGTGCAGGGGCTTATTGAAGATCACCGATACTCAATTATAGCCATACTACATCCTGATGCTCACCTGAAAGCACAAGACTATAAGTTCATGGATGAGTTGGCGCAAATAGCCCAAAAATTTAGAGATGAAAACTAACCCACTCCGGTGGGTTTTTTGTTGCCCGTCCTTGGGCTGGGTGGTTAGGCTAACAGCTTGCCTGATTTAGTTCCTTGCAAGCTCATGAGGTTAGCGTAAATAGCGCCGTTCATTTCAGCCAGTCTGCGTGTAACTTCGTATTCTAAGTTAGGGTTAAGTTTCTCAATCGCAGGTGCTAGCGTGGTTCTCCATTCTTCTCTAATCGCTTTAAGGTGATTAAAGGCCACGTTAGTATTTGACAGTAGCGTCTTTGTATCTTTCCTGCTGGCAATATCAAGCTGCATGATTGTAGCTCTCAGGTGATTGCGTAATGCTCTTAGCTGAATTTGAGCAGCCGATACATCAACACCTGCTGATTGCAATTTATTTAATAAAACACCTACAGGGTTCGGATATTCAGGCGCAGTTTTCAGCATGCAGCGAGGATAAGCATCTGCATGAGATAGCGCTTCATTCTTGCTAATGTTTTCTTCTTCAAACAGCCAATCGAAATCATCGAAGAACGACATAGGCATAGCTAGGTTTTCTAATCCAATTTGAGGCAACTGCTGTTTGGGAATATATTCACCTTCAAGCGCATCAAGAAATGAAATGGCTTGCGGTATCTGTTCAGGTAAAAGCTCGTTGATGTGCTCAACACCGAACTCTTTGTGAACATACTTCCAGATATCAGGGTAAATATTACCGACACCAGTAGCAATTAAACGCTCGGCTGTTTGACGTAGCGGAGTAAGCTCTTTTGCTGTTGATTGACGAATGCTTATTTTTTGTTGAGCATCTTCTTTCTTAGCAAAATAGAAATCTTCCAGCGCCTCGAATACATCCCATGCGTTATCGGTGTCTAGCATTTTGGCATGACGTGCGGCTCCGCGTTCAGTCCAGAGGATAAGGCTTCTAACCTTGGCTGATATTTGTAACTGACTCATTGTCAGTCGCAAATTATTGAGGGTATCACCGACAATCTTGAAGTAATGCTTACCCTCGATAAAGCGTTTTTTATTACGTTTAAAATTTTGCTGAATGTTGTTAATTTCAGTTTCATAAACGTTAGCTAAAAGTTCGGTAGTTATTACGCGAAACCCGTTATGTTGAACAGGTGGTAAATTTTGAACAGTTAATGTGCTCATGCCATTACCTCCATGCTTAACAGTTTTGCTAATTTAGATAAACCTTTGGCAGTAACACGAACTTGTGATACTTGCTTATCTTCACCTGTTGAGCTTTTTACTACTGTAACTTTATGCTCAAGCAGACCTTGCTGGATTTTATCTTGGTAAGCAATCCAAGCAGTGCCAAGGCGACGATAAATCCATTTGCTATGACTCATTAAATCAAATAGTGACTTAGGCTTAACTTGCAATTGTTTAGCGGCATCAGTAACACACAGTGAGCCTTCTGCTTTAGCAATGCGGGTTAGCGCATCAACATCAGGTTTCATTTCTTCGACTTGGTGCTCAAGTTCTTTATTCTCTAACTGAAGACGTTCTTTTTCTTCTTCAGCCTGAATAACTAATAATGCCAACTCTTTTGCGCTAGGTAATGTAGGTGTGTTGTTTCGGTTTGCTGACTCAAGTTCAAATAAGCGATCAATAACAGCCGTTCTGCGCTTGATATCGTAGCCAGTAATTAAAATTTCAGTATAGCGACGAGAAATGTGATATTCCCATGAATTGTGGTTGTCGATATCATACTGAATGCATTTAACATGCTGATTAGTAAGGTAAACCAAATCTGGATTACGGGTGTAGTCTGAATCTTTTCCGCCAAGTAAGGCAACTAAGATGGTGCGAATGTCGCGGCAGACATGTGCGTGATTCTTTCCTGTTAGCTTGGCAATCTCACGGCTAGACATGGTGACAACTTGGTTAGTAGTTGTTAAAGTATTCATGACGTTATTTCCTATGGTTGGTGTGACGTTAATAGAAGCTCCGAAGGCTGCAACCGACGGGGCTTCGTCCTTATACTGCTGCGTTACTATCATTTTTTTCATCTCCTTGTAGTGATTGTACTAATCGCTGAATAATCGCGGCATTTATTGACAGTCCTTCTTTATCTGCTTTTGATTTGATCGCCATTTTAATGTTATCAGGCATTCTTAAAGGGAATACACTTGGCTTTGCTTCTTTCATTTTTATCTCTCCGTTAGCATCAAAATGATGTTATGACATCAATATAACATCATTGAGCGTGCTGTCAATATGATGTTATTCTCTTTTTCAAATTAATTTTGAGAATGAGTTTATGAGCGAGCAAGACGGAAAAGAATTTATTGAAAGATTCACCGTTCGAATGCCAATGGGTATGCGAGAGCGCATAGCTGATCGGGCTGAGAAAAATGGTAGGTCAATGAACTCTGAAATTGTTCAGATACTTCAAGATATTCTTGATGGTAGAGTTCAATATGACCTGCCTGATGGTGTAAGAGATTCAGGCATAAGCGGAACAGTTGATATTCTTAGTGCGAACAAAGAGCTTTTGCATGAGCAGGCAAGTAACTATCAAAAGCAAATTGCTGAGCAAAGATTAATGCTAGAGCAGCTAGAGCAAATGAAGATAATTGCACTAGAGCAGAAACAGCTACAAGAAGAAATAAATAAATACAAAGACACTTTTGATTTGCAAAAAGAATTGATAGAGCAAAATAAAAAACTTATTGAAGAAATCACTAAGAATAAATAACGATTTACTCCCAATTGCGGAATTTTACATTTTTCATTAAGTGAAATTAACAGAATGTGAGGGAAGTATGGCAACTAAAATAAGCAACCTAACAATTGATGTTTCAGAAATGAAAGACAGCATAAGTGCTTTAAAAACAGATGTAGCGGTTATTAAATCAAACTACGCCAAAAAAGAAGATGTAGTTTCGTCAGCTAATAAAATAATTCTATGGGTGGCTGGCGTTGTTATTTTCTCTCAGGTCGTTCCCGCTATGCCTAAAATCATAGAGGCTATTGGTAAGCTTGTTGGTTGAGCGGTTAATTTGCTCCCAATTGCGGCACTAAGAAACTAGACTGATAAAAAACTGAGGTGAGGGTGGGATGGCTGATGATGTGAATGATGATCTTGACCCATTGTTAAATGAAGCAATTGATTTTGTCATTACTAATCAGAGGGTTTCTATTTCAGGCGTGCAGCGACAATTCAGAATTGGATACAACCGCGCTGCTCAAATAGTTGAACAAATGGAAGGGTTTTGCATTGTTTCTGAGCCGCTCAAGGATGGGAATAGAGAGGTTTTAGTCAGCGAGATTGGCGAAGTAAAGTTTGATAGACAAAGCCAAAGGAAAGAGCAGGAAGTTAATACTGGCTACAAAAATTTAGTTAAGCAAGTTGGCGGTAAAGTAATCGTCTATCAAGATGCTTATAATTATGGGTTTACGGGTAAGCCGAAATTAATAACTGACACTCATCATGATATATCCAAATATGCTGGGCTTGAGTTAGGTGAGCCACTGGCTGAGAGCTTAGCTAGAGTTTACTTGTCATTGGAATGGCGCAGGGAAACAGTGATTGAATTCTACTTGGATGAAGAAAATACTGTTTTACACCTACAGATTGATTTTCCTGAAATTCAAGACACGCCAGTGTCAGATGGCGATGGCATCAAATCAGCGGATAAGTACTATTATGATTATTGTCGCCATGTTCACTCAATTGTTGTAAGAGTTATGTCAGTGTCTTTTTTAAGTTGCCCTAAAATAAACAAAGTGATCATTGCTGGATATTCTCAATTGTTCAATCACGATACAGGCGATGACGAAAGTAATTATCTGATAAATATTAATGTAACCCGTGATGAGTTCGAAAAGCTAAACCATGAGGCAATAGCCCATGCAGACCCGATATTGTACTTGTCAGGTTTACACGCGATCACAAATATAGATAAGAACTATAAAATGAATGTCATTGATTTGAGATGGTGATTTTACAGATTGGCTAAATTGAAAAGAAATATAAGGTATGAAAATGAAAAAAGCATTGATGGTTGGCGTGGTGGTTGCTTTGCTGGCTGGGTGTGGTGAACAGTCCGCATCAGAAAAGGTCATGGCATTTATAAAGACTGAAAATGTAGATTTACTATCTAAATCGTCTATAGCCAAATGCACCCCAGCAGGTATAAAAAAGATTCATTTTATAGATAAGAATGATTTACCAACAACTAACGATTACTATAAGTTAAGTAAATTTTTATATGATAAATCAAAATATAGTGTCATTTCTGAGGAATCGATAGGTGATGCAACAAAAGTAAAAGTTAAATGGACTTATCCAAAAGCCATTGATGACGCAGATTTTTTTCTTGGTGCAGAAAATCCAGCAATTAGCGAAAGAAGCAAGAAAGATTTAGATAATTTAAATGATCTATACTTAAGCGGTGATTTGGATAATTTAGAATATGAAGAGTTTATCAAGGAGTGGGTAGTCCTACCTGATGGAATAGACCCTCAGTTATCAAAAGGGCAGATGGAAATTTGCTCCAGCTAATTGAATATTTACATATAAACCCTGCTAACTGGCGGGGTTTTTTATTTTAGCTAAAGGCTCATACATTTGTATGGGCTTTCTTTTTTTAAAGAGGTTAGATATGGCTGAAAGTCAAAGTGTTGGCGGAATTCATTATGATGTAGCTATGGATGTTAGACCGCTTTTAGTTGGTGAAAGACAAGTTGGAACAAGCCTAAACCGTATGGAAACAGGGTTTAATAAGGCTTCTAAATCAATTGATAGTGCTGAAAAAGCCATGTTGTCACTATCAAATGTTGCGAAGTCATTAACTGCTTATTTATCAGTTTCCGCTGTGGCTGGGTATGCTGATGCTTGGACTGATTTAAGCAATAAATTAGCTAACTCTATACGACAAAATGAGAGGCTTGTAGACGTAACTGAGCGAGTCTTTGATATTTCCCAAAGAACAAGGTCAAGTTTAAATGGTACGGCAACGTTATATGCAAGATTAGAGCGCGGAACGAGGGAATATAACACATCGGCAGCAGACCTAGCAAAACTAACAACTATTATAAATCAGGGGTTTGTTGTATCAGGGGCTACAGCTCAAGAGGCTGAAAATGCCATTATTCAGTTATCTCAAGGTATTGCTTCAGGAGTTCTTAGAGGTGAGGAATTTAACTCTGTAGCTGAACAAGGAAGCCGTTTAATGGTTGCTTTGGCTGATTCTTTAGGTGTTGGAATTGGCGAACTAAGAAAGATGGCAGCAGAAGGAAAGTTAACAACCGATGTTGTGGTTAATGGATTGCTTTCACAAGGCAACTCAATAGGGAAGGAATTTGCAAATACTACAGCTACTATGTCGCAGTCAATTCAAGCTGCTGGTAACAATCTGACTAAGTTTTTTGGGGAATCCACCACTGTTCAAGCAGGGGTGAAGGTATTCAACTCCGCAATCATAACGTTATCTGAAAATATTGACGTAATTAGCACGGCTGTCACTGCACTTGGCGCGGTTTTCGGTGGTCGGTTGGTTGCGTCAATTCTACTTTCATCTAAAGCTAAAATAGAAGCGGCTATTTCAGCTAGAAACCTTGCTATAGCAGACGCACAGGCAACGCAATCAGCGTATCAGGAGTCAATTGCTAGAGTAAGATCGGCGGAGACGGCAAAAATTAATGCCCTTGCAGAATTAGATCTTGCAAGAAGATTAAATTTAAGTGCCTTCTCTGCCAATGATGCAGCTATCGCAACCGCAAGGCTTACCGCAGCTAGGTCGGTGGCTGCAGTAGCAACTAGTAATTATAACAAAGCCACAGCAGCAAGCGTGCTAAGCCAGAATGCAGCAGCACAAGCAGCTACTAGAGCTAGTAAAGCTACAAGTCTATTTAGCTCGGGAATGGCTTTACTAGGAGGGCCAATTGGAGCGGTCGCTTTGGCTGCTGGCGCTATATACCTATGGGGGCAAAGAGCTAAAGAAGCTAGAGAGGCAGCAAACAGCCTAGCAGACGAAGTAGGTAATCTGACTTCAAAATTCGATAGTATGAGTCGAATTCAAATAACAGAGGAAATAAAAAAAGCCAAAGATGCGATTCCAGAGTTAGAAGATGCTTTAGAGGATGCTAGAGCCGCATATAAACGAGTTAGTGAATCTGTTGAATACAATACTAAGGTTTCAAATGATTATGGGACAAGCACCAGAAAGGGAAGAAAAGCCACAGAAGATTTGACTGTAAACCTAGAGCAGCAAGCTGATGCACTTGAAGCCGTTAAAGCAGCAGAGGATAGATTATCTAAAACTTTAAACTTTACAATTATGGCAAGGGCTAAATTAAATGGAGAGCTATTAACAGGTGCAGATTTATTAACCCATGAGGCAACAAGCGCGATTCCTAACGCAGCAAACGCATGGAAAGCATATGGGCTTGATATTGATAGAGCAACTAAGAGCAAACAGAAGTTTAATGCAGAAAGCTTAAAATTAAACTTTGGTGGTGAGAAAGGGGAAAACTTAAAAAAACAAATTGAAAGAAACCTTGAACTATCAACATTGGATGGTGAGGCAAAGGTTAGGCTTCAAGTTAAATTTGCCGCTGAAGATGCAGGAATTACTGATAGAGGAGCAATAAGAAAACTTCAGGATGATGAAGCGGCAAGATGGAAGAATGATGAAGCGAGAAGAAATTCAATAAAAACCAGCAATGATGCAGCTACCGCAGCGGCTAAAGAAGCCACAGAAGCCGAGAAATTGCAGAAGAAAATTGCTGATCTTGCTGATACAACAAAAGTCGCAGCGTTAGAAGCTAAAGGATTATACAGAGACGCAGCCATTGAAGAAGCCAAGTTAAAACTAGGTAAAAAAGCCACAGAACCACAAATTAAAGAAATAACAGAGCTTGCAGCCAAGGAGTTTGACCTTAAACAGGCAATTAAGGATAGGGAAGATGTCTACAAACAAAATACTGGACTGCAAGCAACAAGAGATCAGAAGTTAGCATTAGAGCAACTAGATAGGCAGCTTAAAGCCAACCTAGTCACAGAGGAACAATATCAGAAACGTCGAGCTGAAATAAATGCGGAATACTCTAAGAAGATTGCAGAGGAAAACGCCAAATCAGTCATAACACCTACGCAAGAAATGGCAGGTCAGATAGACCCTGTTCAGCAATTAGCCAATGAGAACGCTCAAAAACTCGCTTTAATCCAAGAGTATGTTAATCAAAAAGTTCTTACTGAAGAGCAAGGATTGGCATTAATGAATGCTGCTAATAGAGAATATGAGCAGTCTAGATTTGATGCAATGTGGGGGCTTTGGAAAGGGCAGAATGATTTAAACAACCTCATGGGAACCGCGATAGATTCATTGAGCAGCGGAACAGCAACGGCGGTTTCGGCTATGTTATCTGGAACGCAATCGGCTGGTGACGCTATGCGTAACTTGGCTAACACAGCCTTGAACGCGATGATACAGCAATTAATGCAAATGGCAGTTCAGGCATTAATTACCAGAACAATACTAGGTACTTTTATGGGCGGACTGGGTGCTATTCCTAATATAGCCAGCGTAGCAAGCAGTGTTACATCCTCGTCTAGTATTGGTGGTATGGGTATGCCTACTGATTTTAGAAGCTATGGTGGAGGTCGTTACAATGGCGGATCAGTAAACCCAAATAGTTACTATCGTTTTGGTGAGGGCGGTAAGCCAGAGATTTTACAGACAAGTTCTGGGAAAAACTATCTCTTGCCTGGTGAAGGTGGGAAAGTAATTCCTAATAAAGACTTACAAGGAGGCGGTAGCCTTCCTCCGATTATCAATGTTTATCAACAAGCCTCTGGTGCAACAGTTGATGTGAGTACAGAGAAAGGACTCAATGCTCAAGATGTTATTAATATAGTCGTTCGCAACATTATGGAAGGACGCGAAATAAGCGGAGCTGTATCAACACATCATAATGCACCAAGAAAAGCAGTTGGTTCACTTTAAACAATTAAGGGGTAACACATGAGCAACAATGACAAAGAAATATTCAAAGAAACAAAGAGTTATTTCCTACCTCCATCTAGCAGCATGAAAGCATTCTCAATAGTAAACATTCATAGCGGGTTATTTATTTCGACGGATTCACAAAAAGAGTTTCTAATTTATTTCGGTAAGAATATGGGGTACGGGCGCTTTTCATTGGTGCGCCCTGAAACAGATTTTACGCCGAATGGAGGGCTGTTTGAATTAGCTGAAATACATCAGGAACGCGAGAAATTCCCGCATCTAGAAGTTTTAGAACTAGGTGTCTTATGGACTCTGCCGGAAGCTTTGAGAGCTCACGAATCAATTTCTGCTTATGCTCGTGGGGTTGGCTTGAAGCCATGATTATGCTCTTTAATGCCTCAATAGAGTCATCATGAAATTTTATTGTAGTGACATTCAATATTGCAGCTAGCCCGCCATCACACCGTAAATAATTAATCCCGTCGCGAGTAATAACTGTCATCCATGGCCTGACAACCACTGAATGATCTGAGTTGGCTCGTTTAAAACTGTCTATTGAAATTAAACCACTTTCAACGAGATAGACAAGGCTTGATAAAAATTCACGGTAACTATCAAAGATATTAATTGCTTCTTGGTATTCGTCATCATCCATACCATCAGGATGTAGCTTATATAAAAAGTGCAATAGTTTGTTTTGGTTTTCTCTTTCGGTTGGGTCGAATTCGATTTGAAAGTCACTCATAAAACACCCTTGTTTGATTAATGTATAACCAGAATATCTTATGCGTGTGGATATTCTATCCTGATAAAAGATCAGTGATGAGAGTCTATGGAAATAATCGACTACCCTGAATGGTTCCCGTTACCACAAAAAGCGGATAAGAACATGACGTTTGATACTGGGTTTCGAACGGACCAACCTCAAGTTGGAGCGCCGATATTCCAGAAACTTACGGATGACATAAAGACAACGTGGAATGTGAGGTGGATTTTCACATTGGATGAGGAACGTGCTTTTCAGCAATGGTTGAGAAGCCCTAACTATCTGGATAACTGCAATAAGTGGTTCAGGATGCTAGTAAACCTTGGCGGCTCAGGACTACAGCCACAAGTACTGCACTTCATTAATGGTTACCCTGTACAAACATCGATTAATGGCAACGTAGTAACTTGGACTGGCACAGTTATCTGCCGCAAACTGTTTAATGAAGATGACGAGTTTGGCGATTTAATCGTTGAGATACCGCCAAGGGATTGGGGATTGCTCGATATCGTCGTCACCGAGCGATTACCACGATGTAAGGGGGGAGAATGAAGTTAAGAGAGTACAGAGCGCAACGACCAATGCGTACATTCTACGAAACTATCCAGTTCTACCACCCATCATTCGGAAACATTCATTTAGTCAGTTTGCAGATAGAGCCTAAAGTGCTTGGTGGTGTTGAGTATCAGCCGTGTAACTTTGAGCTTGCAGAGAGTCAGCAGAGTAAAACGCCGATTATCGATGCTTCGGTTAAGTTTAGCCGAGTCGCACAGGACTTTAAACAGCAACTCAAGTTATGGCGGTCAAATACTCGAATGAAGCCAATTATCGCAACATTCAGACTATTTGATTCAGCCGATAAAGATAACCCGATAAGCGAGTGGTCGCTGTACGTGAAAGACTGCTCACTTGATGCCGAGTCGGTCACTGTCACGCTGTCGATGAATAACCCGCTGAATAAGAACGTTGGCAGAATATACACAATGGAAGAATTCACAGGCTTGGAGACTGTTTAATGACGAGGAATGAATTCATAAACAAGATGATAGGCAAGCCATGGAAGAATCGTGCGTGTACGTTTGAAGCGTGTGATTGCTGGGGCCTTGTCGTGTTGTATTTTAGGTACGTACTAGGTACGGAAATCCATCATGACGCTGGCTACGAATCGGACCATGATTTTGTAACTTGCTATGAGAATGAAGTCGAATTCTGGCAACGTACCGAGCATCCAGTAGATGACGGTATATTTATTGGTTATCGCGGCTCTCAGCCAGCGCACATCGGGTTAATTATCGATGGTAATGCATTTCATAGCAGGGGCGAGAATGGCGCTGTAAGAATGGATAGGCTCATTGTGCTTGAGAAGAAATTCACGAAATTGGAGTTTATGAAATATGCCGATAGTTGAAATTCAGCGAATAGCTGGAACACCTAAAGAGAGAGTCGATTTAACAGTCGGCTCTTTTTTTTATAGCGATTTTCTAGTGCATCGAAAGGATTTATCAAGGGATGTACTGGTGACAGTGAACGGTGTAGAGCTTGGCCTAGATGACGAGTTAGATTTCGAGATAGCACCAGCTCACTTTATTCAAGTATTCGACCAGCCGAAGGGCGTTATCGGCGATATCCTGAATCCAGTGTTTAATCTTGTCACGAAAGTGTTCTCGTTTCTTGCGCCGAAAACGCCGTCATTTTCTGCTGCTGAGTCGAATGTTAAAGATAGCCCGAATAACCGACTCACAGGGCAAACAAACGTTGCTCGAGCATACCAAGCAAGACCAGAAATTCACGGGCAAGTGAGGGCATTCCCTGACTTAATTCAGCAGTCTATGTTTGAGTATAACAACAACCTCAAGACAGTAACCGAGTGGCTGAACATCGGCATAGGCGAATATAAAACTGAAAGTATCCGATTTGCCGAATCTGATTTCACGGCGATGGCAGGTGCTAGCTACAAGATATACAAGCCAAGAGAAGTTATCCCGCTGATTAACGAGGGATTTGAGTTTCCCGATATTGACGGGCAAGAATTGCCGGGTCCCAATGAAAGTAATGATATCCCGCAGCAAACAGCAACCGCTAACGAAGTGGTTTCAGGTGAGATAAAAGGCGGTGAGGCTGCGATTAAAATCGTTAAGCAAGATGAGTTTGAATACTTCTACGAACTGACAAAGCCACGCTCTATCTCAATGACTATGAATGTGAGCTACGACACGCCGCAGGGCTATGTAACTAAAGATGTAAAAATCGACGCTCAGTTAGTTGATGCTAAAGAGAGTGACGATGGCTCATTGATTAACCCAGTTGAGTATTACGAATTCTTCTTCACTAACCTAAGCGGAACAGATTTAGTACAACTTCCTCCGAATGCAGTAGTGAACACGACGAAATTCATTCTCTATGACAATCAGTTTTTAACAGTGGGTCCGTTCTTCTCTCCAGTAGATGGCGACCAGATGTGGATTCACCTGCAAGCGCAACTTGGCGGTGGCGATAACTGCAATGCAACCGTTGAAATCTGGAAAATAAACACGGATAACGAGGAAATAGCAAGCACTCGCCAAAGCTTCAATACTGCGCTAAGCGCTAACAATGGCGCACGAGTTTATTACAAAACCGACAAGGTGACGCTTAACTCAGGCCGTGGACGTTACGCTGTACAACTCACTCGGCGCAATAACAGCAGTGACCAGAGCATCATGAAAATCGAAAACGCTCACATTGTCCGAGTTCGTGAGAATGCCGTTTTTGAGAATGACACGATTGTTAATGTGTCAGTGAGAGCAACAGAAGCACCAACGGGGGCAAGAGAGAGGAAGTATAACTTGTTGGCCACACGCATGGTTATTTCGTATGACCGAGTATCAAAGCAAGTGGATTATACACTCAGACCATCACGGAGTTTTGCTGATGCCGTGCTGCATACTTGGTTAATTACTGCAGGCGAAAGCGAGAAGAATATCGACATTGACTGCCTGTATCGAATTTACGATAGCTTACCTGATGAGAGATTGGGATGTTTCGATTACACATTCGACGACGAAGATATTTCCCTTGGCCAACGCATCGAAACTATCTGTAACGCCGCAAGGGTAACTGCTTATTACGACAATGCGGTTCTTACATTCTCCCGCGAGCAGTCCAGCGAATTCCCAATGACCACATTCAACCGTTCCAACATCACAGGCAACGATATGAAGATATCGTATGACATGTCGATGCCTAGCGGATATGACGGGATTGAGTTGGAGTATGTCGAGCCGGTTCGCAACAAGAAAGACTATATCCGCTTTCGAGTTGATGAAAACGGTATCACGGAAGGGTTATCCCGCACACCAAATAAGATAGTTTTGCAAGGCTGTAGAAATCGCTATCAGGCACTAGATAGGGCGTTGTTAGAGGCCAATCGACTTATTCATCAGCGAACAAGTATCAGCCTGACAACGCTTGCGGATGGTGGAAATGTGTACCCTAGCGATATGGTGCTGATTGCTGATACCTACGATTCTAATCAGCAATCAGGATATATCACTGAACGAAAAGGAGAGATATTCACAACAAGCGAGAAAATCAAATTTGATGATGAAATGTGGGTGTATCTCACTGATTCGATGGGTTACACAACGCAGAAGTTTAAAGCAGAACCTAGGCAAGATACCGAATTCGGCTTTATCGCAAGTGTGCCAGAAGATATTGAACTCAATTTCTACGATGGATATCTAGTGCAATCACCCTCTCGATATGTGATAGCAACATCAGTTGAACTTGAAAACACCAAGTGGGTAATTACAGATAAACGACCACTTGGCGGCGAACGCTACACAATAACCGCAACAGAATATTTCGACGCAAAACCAGACTATAACGCATAACAGCAATCATTAACCAACAAGCCAGCCATTAGAGCCGGCTTTTTTATTGGGAAAAATAAGCATGAGAGAAGTCAAACCAACACAAAAGCCAGTTCCAAGTAGTGACATCAAAGACCTTTTCTTTAACTCCGGATTATTGGATATATGGGCAACGTCATTAGAGCGTAAGTACATTGACCGTTTTGGAAATTGCCATTTAACAGCGGCAGGGATGGAGTGGCTATTCAAAGAGTTAGTCGAGAAATTTAAAGTCGACATGAATACCGCGATTGTAGCAGCTGGTTACATTACCATCGATAGCTTCCAGAAAGGTGCTGATTTACCGAATAATGAATTAACTCAACATAATCATATACTGCGCGATGAAACTACAGGTGAATACTATCGATGGGATGGTGATTTACCGAAACAAGTTCCAGCAGGATCAACTCCACAATCAACTGGCGGAATTGGCAAAGGAGCTTGGGTTAGCGTTGGTGATGCTAGTTTGCGTTCTGATTTAAAAAACGGAGATGGCTCATTAATCGGTGTTGGAAGTGGAACTCTTAAAGATTTGATAGAATCTATGCAATACATAGACTTTAACTCATTTTCATTGGGTCGGAATGATAAATCACAAGCGTTTATTGAGTTTATAGAAAAGTGTAATTTGGAAAACAAAAAAGCCGTCGGTGACTTAACTGGGGTTGTGGTGTCTTCACCTTTAGCAATAAACAATGGTTTTTCGTTTGATGGTGTTGTTACCTTCATCGGAGATGGTCGATTAACGTGTATCAATGAACCCTATGCGATGCTGCCTGTTAATGCCCAAGAACTCACTCAAGGAGCAATATCTCCCTCCTCTCTTTCAGGGTTATCCGGCATGGTGTTTATTAATACAAAAACACGGTTAATGAAAAGAATGGGGCTCGATGAAATCGTCCATTATGGTGAGATAAACTATGTCGATAATGGTGTATTGAGGCACCCACTTAACGATGATTATAGTACGAAACAAGGGGTTGAAATTCGATTTCTCCCAAAACAGATCCGACCTAAAATACGGTGTAAAATTTCTGTGGCTGTAGAGAGTAACGCAGGTCATGTTTTGGTGTTTAATGGCAGCAATTTTGACGCACACGTTGAGTTAATTAAGGCAAAAAATACCGCGCAATATTCTAATTTTGTGCGATTTGAATATTGTCACTCCTTCTCTTATACCCTGACAGCGCATCAGTCAATGGGAACGCCAACACATACAGCCTATGATGCGTACATGCTGCTTGTTTATGGTGTTGATATTAATCAGCCCACCGCACCAACAGATAGCGGATGGAAGACCATCGACGGCACGCACTTTAGAAACGTCACGTTGAACGGGGGAAGTATCTATGCTTTTCACAGTCATTGGAATGGGTGTGATGTTGTAGTCAACGGAGGGAGAGCCACCAAAGCATTTTCATTCGCAAGTCATATACAAGCAGGGATGTATGATATTAATGCAGTGGTTACCAATGATAATACGTTCGTAGGGTGCCGAGCAGATTACGGCTTTTTAGCAGGAAGCTTAAACTTAAGCGGCAAGTTGCTTCACAACAAACAGAACTCTGGTGCAATCTACAGGCATGTTACTGACTTGCATGTAGACCCTGACAATGTGGGTGTTGTTTTTAAAATGCCAAAACATGTTCACATGAATATTGCATTGCTCGGTGGGAGAGCCGGCGAGGAAGTGTCACTAATAGAGACAAGGAATCCAGACCAAACATCAAGTTATATACCTTGGGGGAAATTATCAGGGAGTGTTGATTACTCTGGCTTTAATGGTAATCCAGTGCTAAGAGTAGCTATGACCACGGTTAGTAACCATGTATTTAAAGTGGACTTAAAACAGTGCTTAGATAATGGGTCGGCAATGCGATTGGAGATTGGAAAGCAAGACCAATCAATACTAATGAGTGATAATGTAAACGTAAATATCACGATAAGAGACTCAAAAGTATCTTGCTCATCGCAAACAGTAGGAAATAGGAAAATTTTGTTTGCACGTGGTGAGTTGAATGTTATCGGTGGTGAAATGGCCGGTTTATTCTCTTCAATAAATCAATATTCAGTCCCTGTTGGTGGAAAGATAAATTTAGAATCATGCATCTGGAAGTTCAATTCTGTATCTGAGTGGGCTGGAACAAATCTTCTAGCGAAATATACAACTCTTAGCAATGTAACTTTTGACGGATCAAACATCGAACAACTTTTTACGAAGGCAGGTTTTTGGGTTTCTGCGTCACATGGATGTAAAGCAATAAACTTAGATTTAGCTAATGACTTTGCTATGTATGCTCCACGATCTAATGCAATTAATGCTTCTACAAAGAAAATGGCACCGATAAATGGACGGGGTATGCTAGACAATTTTGATAGAGATTTCGTTGCGACGAAGCTGTGACGGACTGTGCCGAAATTGTGACACAAAAATGAGAGGAATCGATAAAAATAGAAAAAAATAAGCAAATCGCAAAAATGCTGGCTGGCTTGTAGTGCGGCTTTGCTAGCTAAAAATCGTTAATCAATATTTGCACATCCTGTGACTCGTAATCGAGTGCAGAAGTAGCTTCATCGAGAATCAAGATATCGGGTTCGGTGAGTAATGCACGCGCAAGTGCAATCCTTTGACGTTGACCACCTGAAAGATTCGAGCCTTTTTCTGATAAGGGATAATTAAAATTATCAGTCAATGTCATGATAAATTCATAAGCTCCCGCTAATTTTGCTGCGTGAATTACTTGCTCGTCAGTCGCTTGTGGATGACTCAAACGGATATTATCTGCGATTGAACCAACGAATAAGGTACTTTCTTGTAATACAACGCTCATTTTTCGGCGTAATGATACAGTGTCAGCGACAGCTAAATCCATGCCATCAACAATAACTTGTCCATGTTGTGGGATATAAAGCCGTTGTAATAATTTCGTTAAAGTACTTTTTCCAGAACCTGAGGGGCCGGTAATACCAATAAATTCACCTGCATTAACCATTAAGGATAAATTATTGAGAACTTCAGGCGTATCAGGTTGATAGCGAAAACGGATATTTTGAAACTCGATTTTGCCGTGAATATTTGACGTATTTGCAATCCCTTTACGTTCATTTTCTACCGGTTCATCAAGAATATCTCCCACCCGGCGTAATGAGATAATGGTATGTTGGAAATCTTGCCAAACTTGGGTAAACCGCAATACGGGCTGCGTAACATGTGCACTTAGCATATTAAATGCCACTAATTCGCCAGGAGAAATTCCACCATTTAATACCTCTTTGACACCAACCCACAAAAGGATCGCAGTCGTTATTTTGCTCACAAAAGTCATTAATTGAGAGGCTACTTCACTGCGCATTGAGACTTTGAAGCTTTGAGTTAGCTGTTTGCTAAATATTTTTTTCCAGCGTTGATTAAAATATTTTTCTGTTGCGGTTGTTTTGATGGTTTCAATCCCAGTGATACTTTCGGTGAGAAAAGTGAGACCATTTTCATCCGCTTGATAAGATTTTTCAGTTTGTTGGCGAATAATGGGGCCGAGTATCATCCATAAAACAAAAAATACCCCCATTGAGCCCAATAAAATCCAAGCCATCAAACTACTGTAGGAAAATAAAACTGCGACAAAAAGGATGACAAAGATAAAGTCAATAAATAGCATCAGTGTTGAGCCCGTTAAAAATTGCCTTATATGGGCTAATTCACGGATCCTAGCGATAATTTTCCCTGTTGGCCTTAACTTAAAATAATTTAACGGTAAGGCCATTAAGTGGCGATAAATTTTCCCTGACAACTCAGCACTGATCTGGCTACTACTATGACTAAAAATTTTATTACGAATAAAACCATATATCGGTTCTGCAACAGCAATGGCAAAAATCGCCAATGCAATGACATGTAAATTTGAGAGACTGCGACCAACTAACACTTTGTCGATTAAATTCTGAAATAATAGCGGGCTAATTAAGGCAAAAAGCTGAATAATGGCTGAGAGAATAAAAATATTTCGTAATTTAACATGTTGCCGCAAAATAGAGGGAATAAACCAGCTAAAGCCAAAGGCCTTTTTTTGCTCCGGTTCTAATTGCTCCTTAATGAGTAATACATCATATTCAGTTTCTTGATGTCCAATAGAATTATGAATAGGTTTTCGTTCCTCATTAGTCGGGTTAATGAGAATTAATTCATTTTCTTGGCTAATAACTTGCCAAAAACCATCTATATAGATTAAAGCGGGTAAAGGTAGCGTTTTCAATTGTGTATATTGCACAGCAATAAGTTTGGTTTCATACCCGAGTGTATGTGCACATTCTCTAATTTCCCACTCCGTGGGGGATAGAGTTTGCATACCAATTGCATGCCTAAGTTGATCAGATGAAACATTGTTTTGGTAATATTTAGCCACCCAAACTAAGGCATCCAAGCCATGATTATTTAACTGTTCCATCGATTATTTTTCTCTCATCGCGTTTGAGGTGTACTCGTTTATAGGACTAAGCAAGTAGTCAATAATACGGCGTTTATCCGTTTTTATTTCTGCCACAATGGATAAACCGGGAGTCAGTTCAATAGATTTGCCATCAACAGATAGTTCTTTTTGGTTAAGACCAATTTGCCCTAAGAACACTAATCCAAGCTTTTCATCGAGAGTACTGTCACGCGATATGGAAATCACTTCCCCTTCAATCGTGCCATAACGCGTGTAAGGGAATGCATCTATTTTCACCTCTGCTCTCAACCCTTCATGGATGAACCCAATGTCTTTGTTCAAGATTTTAATTTCAGCTAATTGAACATTATTGTTAGGAACAACAGCCATCAGTTGCTGTGCGGGTTGCAATACAGCTCCTAAAGTGTGTGTGGCAAGCTGTTGAATAGTGCCATCAACGGGAGCTCGTATAATTTCTAATTGATTTCTTTCTTTATTTTTTAATAGTTCTTGCTCAAGGGAAGCCCGCTTAAAGTCAGCTTGTTTGTATTTTTCATCCCACTCTTGGTTTTTTTGGGCTTTTATCCGGTCTATTTTTTCATTTAAGGCATGGTGCTGGCTTTTTAGAATTGAGAGCTCAGATAATTTGGTCACTTTTTCTTTTTTAGCGATTAATAGTTCTCGCTCTTGTTCTAAAAATTCCTTTTGGCTGATTAACTGTTTTTCAGTTAACGAATGGTGTGCATCGAGGCGTTTTTTGATATTGACAATAAGGGAGTTGATAGTGAGTAATTCATCTTTTCGGGCTTGTTGATTGGCGGTATTCAATTGAATTTCATTATTAAGTTCATTCATTAATGAATCAAATTCTAATTTTTGTGTTTGATAGCTAGCCTGCGTATTGTTTTGTTCTGTTTCAGTTAATTGATTAAATAAAGGTAACTGCTCAATAGGCTGTCGTGAAATCAATGCCTGATAAATTAATATTTCGGCTAAATGAAAGTTATGCTGGTAATTTAAACTTAGGATATCTTGGTCAACACCTAACACATTGACGGTAATTAAAGGGTCTCCTTGTTTTACTGTTTGCCCGTCAGTAACATGAATATGTTCTAAACGGCTTAATTCAAACGCTTGAATTAACTGTGTTCGCCCTGAAACAATAAGTTTACCCTGTGTGGTGGCTTGAATATCCAATTTACCAAAAAATGACCAAGTCACAGCAAGAAAAATACCCACACTAATAGAAATAGCAACGTATAGTGCCAAGTAAGATGGGGGAGTTTTTAATATCGCCAAGTGTGAAGGCAAAAAGCTGTTATAACGGTTTTTGTCTAATCGATGTTTCATTTTACGTCCATGTCTGATTTCAGAGACTGCTGTAGAGTCCACAAGTGTTTATAAAAATTACCTTGTTCAATAAGCTGTTGATGGCTACCTTGCTCAATGATTTCACCATGTTGCATCACAATGATCCGCTGGTGATGGCGAATGGTTGATAGGCGATGAGCTATTGTGATGACGGTTCTTCCTTTCGCAATGAATTGCATATTTTCTTGAATAACCGCTTGGGACTCGTCGTCTAAAGCGCTAGTCGCCTCATCAAAAATAATTACTTTAGGATTTGAAAGCAGCGTTCTAGCAATCGCAATGCGTTGGCGTTGACCACCCGAAAGAGATGATCCCCCCTCAGCAAGAACGGTGTCGTAACCTTTGGGTAATTTCAAAATAAATTCGTGTGCTCCCGCCATTTTGGCGGCATGAACCACTTCATCCATGGAGGCATTAGGTGAGGTTTGAGCAATATTATGGAAAACAGATTGGCTGAATAAGAAATTCTCTTGCAACACAATACCAATTTGCTGACGAAGAGAGTGTAAGTTAATCGCGGATACGGGAGTGCCATCCACAAATATGGTTCCACTTTCAGGGGTATAAAGCCGTAGTAATAATTTAGCAAGGGTGCTCTTACCTGACCCTGAAGTACCAACAATGCCAATGGTTTCCCCCGCTTTAATATTTAAATTAAAGTTTTTTAGAACAAACGGCATGTTCGGTTGGTAGCGGAACGAGATATTTTTTAGGTTTAAATGCCCTTGAAGAGGTAATTTATTTTCTTGCTGAGATTGTTCGATGGGTAAGTTGATAATCTGGGACAGTTTTTCGATAGCGACGCTCGTGCGAATATAGTCTCCCCAAAGCTTGGTCAGTTTGATGAGGGGCTGGTTAGCATGGTTAACCATCATATAAAAAGCAATAAGTTGGCCAATTGTCATCTGTAATGCTAAAACTTCAGAGGCACCAACCCACAATACAATCGCACTGGTGATTTTTTCGATAGCCATAACGAGATGCTCGGAGCGGGAGCTAATTTGTCCTGCTACAAAGTTAGTTTGGCTCATATCTGAGGTTTGACCATCCCAGCGACGCGTAAAATTCGGTTCGACGGATAAGCTTTTGGCGGTTTCTATCCCATTAATACTTTCGGTCAAAAAAGAGGTATTAATGGCGATATTAGTAAACTGTTGCTGTGCGGCAGATTCGATTTTAGGCGTTAGCCACCAAGCCAATAAAAGATAAAAAGGTATAGAGCACAAAAATATTATTGTGAGTGTCGTGGAGATCAAATTCATCACGAAAATGAATACAAATAAAAACAACACATCAACACATAGAGTGAAAAAACTACTGGTTAAAAATTCGCGAATAGTTTCGAGCTCTTTTACGCGAGTGACAATCGCACCTATTTGCCTACTTTTAAAAAAGGGAATAGGCAATCTCAATAAATGATTAACTAGTTTCAAGCCGAGTGTCATATCAATACGGTTAACTGTATGATGATAAATGTATTCACGTAACCCTTTTAACGTTACTTCTATTAGTGCAGCAACCATTAACCCAAAAATTAAAACGTCCAATGTGACTAAACTATTATGAACGAGCACCTTATCCATAATCACTTGCATAACAATAGGGGAGACTAATGCGAGGATTTGCAATATGAATGAAAAAAATAAAACCCATAAAATAATGGATTTGTATTTTAGAAACTCAGCTTGGAACCAAGTGATGTCAAATTGCCCTTGTTTAAGGTTTACTTGTAACCAATGGCCACTCCATTGTTGGTTTAGCTCGTCAATGCTCCATATCTCTGGCGGTCTATTTCCAAATTGCTGAATGAGAACCTGTTCTTGATTGCGGTTAGCTAATAGAAAAGCTTCGCCTTTGGTATTATATAAAATTGCTGGGCAGACGATTTTAGCTATATTTTTATCTTTCTGATATTTATTCCTACAGCGAATGGCGTGTTTCGATTTAATAATGTTAATTTTTTCATTATAACCAATAGATTGATTGAGTGTTTGTTCTAGTTCTTTAGGATTTACTTGCCCTGATAACTTAGCAATGACACTAATGAAATATAATGTTGATTTTGATTTTAGACTATCCATTTTCTATATTAATAAATTCCTTAAGTTATTTGAATTTTTAAATCCAAATTTGCATTAATAAAATATGCACTAGATAGTAATAAGGTGGAGTAGAATTTGGATAATACAGGGTTTGTAATTCGCTGTGTATTGAAGTTAGTCTTATTATGTAATTAATAAAGTAATTATATTTAACTACAAATATATTTAAAGATATTGAAAAGATATATGTCTTTTCAATACCTATATTTAAATATGATTAATTATTCAGAAATAGATAAAAAGCGATGGATAGCTCTTAATACATGGTCTGGTTTTTCTGCATGAACCCAGTGGCCCGTTTCAGCGACAACCCATGCTTTGGCTTGCGGAAATTGTTGTGCGATTTGCTCTTTATATTCCACTTGCACATAAGGGGAGTTTCCTCCGGGGATTAACAATACGGGTTTATCCCAGGCGGGTACGGTTTCCCAACCAATAATATGTTCATAATTCGCTTTAAGGGCAGGTAAATTAAATTTCCATTCACCTTGTTTAAAAGATTTAAGCAGAAATTGGATAACGCCTTCTTCGTTAATGTAATCACGCATAATCACAGTAGCTTCTTGGCGAGTTTTCGCATTTTTTTCTGTGACGGCATCAAGAGCCGCAAATATTTTATCATGACGACGAACTTGATAAGCGACAGGCGCCATATCAATAGCAACGATGTTATCAATAAAATTAGGGGCGATTGCAGTTGCAGCCATGGCAATTTTGCCACCCATTGAGTGACCAATTAAAATAGCATTTTCATACCCTAAAGATTTTATTAATGTAATAACATCTTGGGCCATTTGTTGGTAACTCATTTGCTCATCACGGAAAGAATCACCGTGATTACGAACATCAATTTGAATCGTATCGAAATATTGTTGTAAATTACGACCTAAAACACCTAAGTTATTGAGGTCACCAAATAACCCATGTATGAGTACTATAGGGCTATTTGAGATTGGATTTTCAGGCTTATGGATAGTATGGTTAAGTAACACAGTCATATTTATTTGATCAATTCGTCAGTGGTACATGTGGTCTTATCATGTCACGGCTCTGAGTAAAATCCAAATGGTCAAATAAACTACGATCTTGGCTGAGGTAAGTTAATGGTCGATAACCAAGAGGTTTATAGCCACTAAATTTCAGAAAGTTGAATTTGCTCTCGGAAGTAAAATACTGAAAGTAATGGCATGATAACCCACTGAATTATCTTTGAACTTAGAATAATGTTTACTTTAAGTTATTGAAATTTTAATTGTTTTGTTTTTTTTAAATCTGTCTTATAATCACACCGCAAATTTTAGTTAAATAAGTACTGGGAAAAAATGAAAACGATAGAAGTTGATGAAGAGCTTTACCGCTATATTGCGAGCCATACACAGCATATCGGTGAAAGTGCATCGGATATTTTGCGCCGTATGTTAAATTTCAAATCCGGGCAGCCAGTACAAGCAAAAGAAATTATTCAGGAACATGCCGCCATTAAGGCTGAACCTGCGATGAGTACACCCGCTGTTGCATTAAATCCTGTTAGAGTCATTAGAGAGCTTCTGTTATCTGACGCTTATGCAGAAAAAAGTAAAGCGATTGACCGCTTTATGTTGATTTTATCTACCTTATATAGTTTAGATGCAAATCGTTTTGCGAGTGCAACAGAGTTAATGCATGGCCGAACTCGTATTTATTTTGCGGGTGATGAGCAAACATTACTTGCAGCTGGCAAGCAATCTAAGCCGCGTCATATACCAGGAACACCCTATTGGGTGATCACAAATACGAATACTAATCGTAAGCGTAGTATGGTTGATGCAATCATGCAGGAAATGCAATTTCCAGCCAATGTGATTGAAAAAGTTTGTAATACTATTTAAAAACTGACAGGCCACTGGTGTTGATAACAAAGCATCAGTGCTTTGGGAGAAAACAAGTGACAATACATGAACGTGCAGGGCAGCTTCCGTTTCAAAGTGACTTGATCAATGTCGCTCAATTAACCGCTCAATATTATACGCAGCAACCACAACCTGGAAATGCATCTCAAGCTGTTAAGTTTGGAACATCAGGGCATCGCGGTAGCTCATTGCGTAAAAATTTTAATGAAAACCATATACTAGCCATTGCACAAGCAATTGCTGATTTACGCAAAAAGCAAGGCGTAACAGGCCCTTGTTTTGTGGGAAAAGACACCCATGCGCTATCAGAAGCGGCATTTATGACTGTGGTTGAAGTGTTAGCGGCAAATCAGGTTCATGTTATTGTTCAGGAGAATAATGGGTTTACTCCAACTCCCGCTATCTCTCACGCTATCTTAAGTTATAACCAATCACACCAAGATGTTGCGGATGGCATTGTGATTACACCATCACATAACCCACCTGAAGATGGCGGTATTAAATACAATCCAGCAAATGGCGGGCCGGCTGATACCGATTTAACCTCTGTGATTGAGAAAAATGCCAATCAATTGCTAGCGAATAACCTTGAAGGTGTAAAACGAGTAAGTTTTGATACAGCGATGGCGAGTGAATATGTCATCCAGCAAGATTTGGTTATGCCTTATGTCTCTGCATTAGGTGAAGTTGTTGATATGCAAGCAATTGCCAAGTCAGGTTTAAAATTTGGTGTTGACCCTCTAGGCGGCTCCGGTATTGAATATTGGAAAAAAATTGCAGAATATTATCAACTCGATATTGAAATCGTAAACGACCAACTCGACCAAACTTTCCGCTTTATGCCACTTGACCATGATGGTGTTATTCGCATGGATTGCTCATCCAGTTGGGCGATGGCGGGTTTGCTTGGGATGAAAGAAAAATTTGATCTTGCGTTTGCCAATGACCCAGATTACGACCGTCATGGCATCGTCACGCCAGATGGTTTAATGAATCCAAATCACTATCTTGCTGTTGCTATTGATTATTTATTTCAACATCGTTCTCAATGGGGTAAAGATGTTGCCGTCGGCAAAACATTGGTCTCGAGCGCCATGATTGACCGTGTGGTTAATGACATCGGTCGTGAACTAGTCGAAGTACCTGTAGGGTTCAAATGGTTTGTTGATGGCTTATTTAGCGGTAAATTAGGTTTTGGTGGCGAAGAAAGCGCTGGAGCATCGTTCTTAAAATTTGATGGCACACCGTGGTCAACGGATAAAGACGGTATCATTCTTTGCTTACTCGCAGCTGAAATTACGGCTGTTACAGGTGAAAATCCTCAACAACGTTATAATAATCTCGCTAAGAAATTCGGCGCGCCGATTTATAACCGTATCCAAGCGAAAGCCACTCACGAAGAAAAAGCAAAGCTAAGTAAATTATCACCTGAAATGGTTGCAGCAGATACATTGGCGGGAGATAAAATTACACAGCGTTTAACCGCTGCGCCAGGTAACAATGCACCAATCGGTGGTTTAAAGATCATGACGGATTATGGCTGGTTTGCAGCAAGGCCATCAGGCACGGAAGAAGCCTATAAAATTTATTGTGAAAGTTTCCGTGGTGAAGAGCATTTACGTCAAATAGAAAAAGAAGCGATTGAAATCGTAAGCAAAGTTATTCGCTAATTTTTAATCCTCAATAAAAGACATTTCAATGAATATCCCGAAATACAGCGCAATGACGTAATTCGGGATATTATCGCTTATTTATTGTTAATTTCTCCATAAAATGATGCTTGTCGAGAGTGTGACAAGATTAACAAAATTCTTTTCCTCATTATCAAAAAATAACCCCCCTTTCTTTTTTAGGCTTGTTGACAATAACCGTTGCAGCTAAAGGCTTGGAGTGGTACAACTTTAATTATCTGAGTGAATTTTATTAACCATAATTGAAGATGGATAGGGTGAGGTCAATGAGTCAGGTTTATAATTTCAGTGCAGGTCCAGCTATGCTACCTGTTGAAGTCATGCGTCGTGCTGAGCAAGAATTTTGTAATTGGAAGGGGTTAGGCGTTTCTGTGATGGAAGTGAGTCACCGCGGAAAAGACTTTGTCGAAGTGGCAACAGAAGCAGAGCAAAATCTACGTGATTTATTAAATATCCCTGATAACTATAAAGTTTTATTTTGTCACGGCGGGGCACGGGCCCATTTTGCAACGTTACCAATGAATTTATTAGGTGATAAAACGACAGCAGACTATATTGTAAGCGGTTATTGGTCCGAGTCTGCAGCAAAAGAAGCTGAAAAATACTGCACGCCTAATGTGATTCAAATTACTGAAGAAAAAGACGGTGTCGTGAGTTTAAAATCCATGAAAGAATGGCCGTTAAGTGACGATGCTGCTTATGTCCATTATTGCCCAAATGAAACCATTGGCGGCTTAGCTATTCATGAGGAACCTGACTTCCCTGAAGATAAAATTATTGTTGCTGACTATTCCTCTTCTATCTTATCTAAACCGATTGATGTAAGCCGTTATGGTGTAATTTATGCAGGGGCTCAAAAAAATATTGGGCCAGCAGGACTAACTATCGTTATTATCCGAGAAGACCTACTCGGTAAAGCTTCACCTCAGACTCCATCTGTATTTGATTACACGGTATTAGCAAAACATGATTCAATGTTTAATACTCCACCGACTTTCGCTTGGTATCTCGCAGGTATGGTCTTCAAATGGTTAAAAGAGCAAGGCGGTTTGCAAGAAATGGCTAAGCGTAATTATGAAAAATCACAATTACTCTACAATGCAATTGATGATAGCCAGTTCTATATTAACCGTGTTGCAGTTGAAAACCGTTCTTGGATGAATGTACCGTTCCAAATGCAAAACCCAACCCTTGATGCGAAATTTATTGAAGAAGCCAAAGAACAAGGCCTACTTTCGCTGAAAGGCCACAAAGTGGCTGGTGGTATGCGCGCATCAATCTATAATGCGATGCCATTAGCGGGAGTTCAGGCTTTGGTTGATTTTATGGCTGATTTCGAACGTCATAACGCTCAATAACGAGATTTGCCGACTGAAATAGGATGTTCAGTCGGTTATTTGTGCTCTTTGCATTTGACTTAAAAGAAAATAGAGCCAAATTTTATTTACTTGCAAACTTCACTGGAGAAACTGCTTTTTATGCAATCCCTGACATTACAACCTATTCCTTCAATTAACGGCACAATTAATTTGCCAGGGTCAAAAAGTGTCTCAAACCGCGCACTGTTATTAGCCGCGATGGCTAAAGGAACGACCACACTCACTAATTTATTGGACAGTGATGATATTCGCCATATGCTGAATGCATTAACCCAGTTAGGTGTTAGCTTCCAACTGTCTGAAGATAAAACACGTTGTCGTGTGGAAGGTTTAGGCGGAAATTTATCTCATCCAGATGAGCTAGAAATATTTTTAGGCAATGCGGGAACGGCAATGCGCCCACTGACTGCTGCACTATCACTAAGTCACAATAATATTATTTTAACGGGTGAGCCTCGCATGAAAGAGCGCCCAATTGGGCACTTGGTCAATGCATTAAAGGAAGGTGGTGCTGAGATTGAATATTTGGAACAAGAAAACTACCCGCCACTACGTTTAAAAGGTGGTTTTATCGGTGGCCAGATTTCAGTCGATGGGTCTGTTTCCAGCCAGTTTTTAACCGCATTGTTAATGGCGGCTCCGCGTGCAGAGCAAGATACAACAATTACAATTATTGGCGAGTTAGTCTCCAAGCCTTACATTGATATCACGTTAGCACTGATGAAAACGTTCGGTGTTAGTGTCGAAAATCATCAATATGAACATTTCGTCATCAAAGGGCAGCAACAATACCAATCACCGGGTGAATATTTGGTTGAGGGTGATGCTTCATCCGCATCTTATTTCCTTGCTGCGGCTGCCATTAAGGGGGGCGTGGTACGAGTCACAGGAATTGGGCGCAATAGTTTGCAAGGAGACACGAAATTCGCCAATGTATTAGAAAAAATGGGGGCGACTGTTCGTTGGGGTGATGACTACGTTGAATGTGAACGCGGAACATTGACGGGCATTGACATGGATATGAATGCGATTCCTGATGCGGCAATGACCATTGGTACCGTCGCTTTATTTGCTGAAGGCGAAACAGTGATACGTAATATCTATAACTGGCGAGTGAAAGAGACCGACAGGTTATATGCGATGGCGACAGAGCTAAGAAAGGTTGGCGCTGAAGTGGAAGAAGGGCATGATTATATTCGTGTGGTCCCACCGAAAAAATTACAACATGCTGAAATTGAAACCTATAACGATCATCGTATTGCAATGTGTTTTTCATTAGTTGCGTTATCAGATACGCCAGTAACAATTTTGGATCCCGGCTGCACTGCAAAAACGTTTCCTGATTACTTCGAACAGTTGGCACGTTTAAGTCATTAATCTATTGATTGGGTTGATATTATTTTGTTTTGTATCAACCTAATTTTTATGGTTCAAATATCAATTTTTTCTTATTTTTTAGTAATCATCAGAACCTGCTTATTTCACAAATCTACTGAATTGGTATAATACCTTCACAGATTTTAATTGCGGGTAGCTCGGCTATTTGCAGAAAAGGAGATTTTTTATGGTGGCGATAGCCCCTGTAATCACCGTTGATGGACCAAGCGGAGCAGGTAAAGGTACACTTTGCCAAGCATTAGCAAACGAATTTGGGTGGCAACTTTTAGACTCAGGCGCAATTTATCGTGTATTAGCGTTAGCTGCGTTACATCACCATGTTGACATCCAATCCGAAGATGCGTTAGTTCCTTTGGCTGCAAATTTAGATGTGAAATTTGTTCCTGAAGACAATGTACTGAAAGTCATTCTGGAAGGGGAAGATGTTTCAAATCAAATTAGAACCGAAACAGTAGGAAACACGGCATCCCAAACAGCAACTTTTCCTCGCGTGCGTGAAGCGTTACTTCGACGCCAACGTGCATTTAGAACTCTACCTGGGCTTATTGCTGATGGCCGTGATATGGGAACGGTGGTTTTCCCCGATGCACCAGTAAAAATTTTTCTTGATGCCTCAGCTGAAGAAAGGGCTCATCGGCGGATGAAGCAGTTGCAAGAGAAAGGTTTTGATGTTAATTTTGAACGTCTTTTGAGCGAAATTGAAGAACGTGACTTTCGTGATCGTAACCGTTCTGTTGCCCCCCTTATTGCCGCGAAAGACGCATTAGTGCTGGATTCCACAAGTATGTCTATTGGGGAAGTTATTGAAAAAGCACACACCTATGCAAAAAAAATTCTACAATTATCGTGATAATAGGCTTTATTTTAGCTTATAATTAGATAATATACGCAGTTACCGCTATGTGATTATATTATTAGCATAGCATCAACCTTGCGACATGGAATGTTGTGGGGTATGTGAAACAACCCCATTTGGCGGGAAGCTAAGTGGACGTTAATTTAAAACTCTTGAAGATCATTAATATGACTGAATCTTTTGCTCAACTCTTTGAAGAATCCCTGCAGAATATTGAAACTCGTCCTGGTTCTATCGTCCGTGGTACTGTTGTTGCCATCGATAAAGACGTAGTCCTTGTTGACGCAGGTCTTAAATCAGAATCTGCTATCCCCGTAGAACAGTTCAAAAATGCTCAGGGTGAGCTAGAAATCCAAGTTGGCGATGAAATCGATGTAGCTCTGGATGCAGTAGAAGATGGTTTCGGTGAAACTATCCTGTCTCGTGAGAAAGCTAAACGTCATGAAGCATGGCTGATGCTGGAAAAAGCTTACGAAGAAGCTGAAACTGTAACTGGTGTTATCAACGGTAAAGTTAAAGGTGGTTTCACTGTTGAACTGAACGGTATTCGTGCGTTCTTACCAGGTTCACTGGTTGATGTACGTCCAGTTCGTGATACTACTCACTTGGAAGGCAAAGAGCTTGAGTTCAAAGTAATCAAGCTGGATCAGAAACGCAACAACGTTGTTGTTTCTCGTCGTGCTGTAATTGAATCTGAAAGCAGCGCTGAGCGCGATCAACTGCTGGAAAATCTGCAAGAAGGCATGGAAGTTAAAGGTATCGTTAAGAACCTTACTGACTACGGTGCATTCGTTGATCTGGGCGGTGTTGACGGCCTGCTGCATATCACTGACATGGCTTGGAAACGTGTTAAACACCCAAGCGAAATCGTCAACGTTGGTGATGAAATCAATGTTAAAGTTCTGAAATTCGACCGTGAGCGCACTCGTGTTTCTCTGGGTCTGAAACAACTGGGCGAAGATCCTTGGGTCGCAATCGCTAAACGTTACCCAGAAGGTACTAAACTGACTGGTCGCGTTACTAACCTGACTGACTATGGCTGCTTCGTAGAAATCGAAGAAGGCGTTGAAGGTCTGGTTCACGTTTCAGAAATGGATTGGACTAACAAAAACATTCACCCATCTAAAGTTGTTAACGTTGGTGATGTTGTTGAAGTTATGGTTCTGGATATCGATGAAGAACGTCGTCGTATCTCACTGGGCCTGAAACAGTGCAAATCTAACCCATGGCAGCAATTTGCTGAAACTCACAACAAAGGCGACCGCGTTGAAGGTAAAATCAAGTCTATCACTGACTTCGGTATCTTCATCGGTCTGGACGGCGGCATCGATGGCCTGGTTCACCTGTCTGACATCTCCTGGAACGTTGCAGGCGAAGAAGCAGTTCGTGAATACAAAAAAGGCGATGAAATCGCAGCTGTTGTTCTGCAAGTCGACGCAGAGCGTGAGCGTATTTCTTTAGGTGTTAAACAGTTAGCTGAAGATCCTTTCAATAACTACTTAGCAGCAACTAAGAAAGGCGCAATCGTGACTGGTAAAGTAATCGCAGTTGATGCTAAAGGTGCAACTGTTGAGCTGACACTGGGCGTTGAAGGTTACCTGCGTGCATCAGAAGCTTCACGTGACCGTGTTGAAGATGCAACACTGGTTCTGAACGTTGGTGATGATGTTGAAGCTAAATACACTGGTGTTGATCGTAAAAACCGTGTAATCAACCTGTCTGTTCGCGCTAAAGACGAAGCTGATGAGAAAGACGCTGTCGCAGCTGTGAACAAACAAGAAGATACAGCATTCGGCAACAATGCTATGGCTGAAGCTTTCAAAGCAGCTAAAGGCGAATAATTAAGTGGGGGCAACAGTAGTGTTGTCCCTTTGTAACGGTAGTTTAGGGAGGTACTATGACCAAGTCTGAATTAATTGAAAGACTGGCTAGCCAGCAGTCTCATCTTTCAGCAAAAACCGTTGAGGAAGCTGTAAAGGAAATTCTTGAGCATATGGCGGATACGTTAGCTAACGGTGAACGTATTGAAGTCCGTGGTTTCGGCAGTTTTTCTCTTCACTACCGTGCTCCACGCGTTGGCCGTAACCCGAAAACTGGTGATAAAGTGGAACTAGAAGGTAAATATGTTCCTCATTTTAAACCAGGTAAAGAATTACGTGATCGTGTAAATATTTACGGCCAATAATTAGGCTGTAGATCTTAATTATTACATCAAAACAGTGCTTGTATTCTATACGGCACTGTTTTTTTATATCTAACCAACACCAACACCAACACCAACACCAACACCAACACCAACACCAACACCAACACCAACACCAACACCAACACCAACACCAACACCAACACCAACACCAACACCTCTCTATTCTCTATATTTATAAAAAATATTAAAACCAATTCAAAACCATATTGAGTAGTATATCGATATTTTGCGAAGCTCCTCGCAAACGAATATGTACATTTTTGTAAGTGAAAAATATACTGGAAAGCGCTACGTAAAATAAAAGAAAGAAACTTAAAAAACTAATAGAAATAAATAAACTAAAGCGAATAAATGCTATGTAGGGATACAAAAATTGATAGAAAATATCATCTACATAATAAGATGGCTAAAAAATCCACTGAAAAAATATAATTCAATCTTTAGTGAAAGTTTACCTGTTTCGATAACAATGACTTCTATTGCATTGATTTTTGGTACGTTACCACTTTTATTTATACCTAAAATTATAATGTTGAGTGAATTGTTATTTGTTTTTTTATTTCTTATGTTATTAATAATATTTTTTCTATTTGGTAAGTTAGGCAAATTTTTAGCACTAATTATTATATTTTTTCTATGGGGTAATTGGCATGGGGTTAATATTATTAATCATATTAATTACCTATCTAACAAAAATAATGATATTGATGTGGTTATTATTGGTATTCCTTTGAATAACAAAGAGCAAAAAATCAAAGTACGTATTGAAAAAATTAATAACCATATTGTTTTTCCGCCTCTATATGCAACATGGAAAACAAAAGAATCTGTTTGTGCAGGGCAATCTTGGCGAATCAATGGCAAAGTAAGGCCATTGCACAGCTCACTAAATGAAGGTGGAATTAATCTGCAACGCTATTATTTGGCGAATAGAATTATAGGGGTTTTGAAAAGCCAAAAAGTAAAACCACTACAAATGGGGTGTTCTGTAAGGCAAAAAATCATTTATAATTATATGAAGCTAATTAATCCATTGTCTAATAAAGGGGTTATTTATGGACTCATGTTTGGTGATAGAAGTTTATTACCCGCAGATCAAACTTATTTACTACAAAAAACGAACTTAACACATTTAATGGCCATATCAGGTTTGCATATTGGCTTAGCTTACTTGTTTGGCATTTTTATTGCTCGGGGAATTCAATACCTTTTACCAATAAAATATATCAATGAAATACTGCCAACAGTAATAGGTTTGGGATTAGCTATTTTTTATGCGTGGATCTCGGGGTTTGCTATCCCTGCGACTCGAGCATTATTTGCCTTACTATTATGGATATATATTAGAAATAAACCAGCAAGGTATTTTGTTCGGCAATGGGCTCTTTGGAGTATAGCTGGAATATTATTATTTGATCCATTGGCGATTTTGTCAGATAGTTTTTGGTTGTCTAGTTTCGCTGTTCTAGCCATTCTTTATTGGTTATCAATATTTCCATTACCATATTATTTAGCTAAAGGTGTACAGGGAAAAATTATAGGATTAATACACTTACAAATTGGCTTACTAGTATTACTGATTCCAATGCAACTTATCATATTTAATGGTATTAACGTAATGGGCTTAGTGGCTAACCTTTGGTTTGTCCCACTCGTTTCTTGGTGTGTTGTTCCTGCTATTTTAGTCGTTTTTTTAGTGCCAATAGAAGTAGTTCAGCAGTCTCTTTTATATGTGATAGATAGCGTTATAGGCTTAGGGTTAAAGCCATTACCTTATTTAAGTACTTTTTGGTCAGAATTCATCAATGTCCCTTATTATTTATTCTTAATATGTTGGCTAAGTATCATTGTTGTCTTATTTAAGTGGTACAAGCGTTATTTCGGGCTTGTTAGTTGTGTGGTTATTTTGATTTTCTTAGAAAGGGGAAGTGGTAAACAATTCAAAGAAGGCTGGAGAATGACGGTATTAGATATCGGACACGGTTTGGCTGTTGTGATAGAACAAAATAATTTGGCGTTACTCTATGATACAGGTAATGCATGGAAAGGGGATAGCAATGCCCAGCGTCAAATTATTCCTTTCCTTAAATATCATGATATAACCCCAATTGGAGTAATTCTAAGCCATAATCATTTCGATCACACTGGAGGGGCTAATTATTTAATCCAGCAATATCCATGGCTAAGCGTAAGAAGTAGTTTTGGGCCACAAAAAACTTCGGCATACAGGAAAAAAAATAATAAACTTAATAAGATAAAAAATATGGCACACCTTCCATGTTTTAAAGGCCAAAAATGGCGGTGGGGGATATTAACTTTTGAAGTATTATGGCCTGAAAAGTTAGCATCGATATCGCATAATAATGATTCTTGTGTCATTCAATTAACGGATGGCCACCATAAAATTTTATTAACAGGGGATATCGAAAAACAAGGGGAAAAATCACTTGTTGCAATGTACAAGAACCAATTACGTTCGACTCTTCTTTTCGCTCCACATCATGGAAGCAGCACTTCATCAACAGATTTATTGTTAAGAAATGTTCAACCTTCAATGGTGGCAGTATCATCAGCAAGGTACAGTGCATGGAAAATTCCATCGCCAAAAGTCTATTTTAGATATAAAAATAGTAATATTAAATGGTTAAATACAGCAGAAGATGGACAGTTAACTTTATGGTTTACAAAGGAAAAAATTCAGGTTTCACGTTATCGCTATGAAATTCAGCCCCGCTGGTATCATCTGTGGTTTGGCTTACCGCTATTTCCCGAGTAGAATAGTGCGCTTACATTAAGTCTGGTAATTAAAAGTATGAATGATAAAGACCTTTCGACAAAACAAACTTTTCGTCGCTTGTGGCCGATAATAGCGCCTTTTAAAGCGGGTTTAATCGTTGCAGCAATAGCACTTATCATAAACGCAGCAGGTGACGCGTTTATGATTTCTTTATTAAAACCTTTATTGGATGAAGGCTTTGATAAGGCAGATAATGACGTTTTAAAATGGCTTCCGCTCGCGGTGTTAGGATTAATGATTGTTCGTGGTGGGTCTAGCTTTGTTTCAACCTATTGTGTTTCGTGGGTTGCAGGTAAAGTCGTGATGAACATGCGCCGTAAATTATTTGGTCATATGATGGGAATGCCGGTTAGTTTTTTTGACCAGCAATCGACAGGAACACTGTTATCTAGGATTACCTATGACTCAGAACAAGTTGCATCCTCTTCTTCTGGGGCATTAATTACAATTATTCGGGAAAGTGCTTATATCATCGGGCTGTTTGCGATGATGTTTTATTATAGCTGGCAACTCTCCCTTATTTTAATCGTGATCGCCCCCGTTGTATCCGTCACTATTCGTATTGTCTCCAAACGTTTTCGTAAGATCAGTAAAAACATGCAAACGGGTATGGGGCATGTGACGGCTAGCGCGGAACAGATGTTAAAAGGCCATAAAGAAGTTTTAATTTTTGGTGGGCAGAAAGTTGAGACTGAGCGATTTAATAAAGTCAGTAACAATATGCGCCGCCAAAATATGAAAATGGTAACCGCTTCAGCAATTTCAGACCCTATTGTTCAGTTAATTGCATCATTTGCATTAGCATTTGTCCTATATGCTGCGAGTTTTCCTGAAATTCGTGATCAGCTAACTTCAGGTACAATTGCTGTTGTATTCTCATCAATGTTTGCATTGATGCGCCCATTAAAATCATTAACGAACGTTAACTCTCAATTCCAACGTGGTATGGCGGCCTGCCAAACTTTATTTGCTATCTTAGATTCTGAACAAGAGAAAGATAATGGAACCAAAGTACTTAAAGAAGTTAAAGGTGATATTAAATTTGAGCATGTCACCTTTACCTATGCAACCAAAGAGCATCCTGCGTTAGACGATGTTTCATTTACTTTGCCAGCAGGAAAATCAGTTGCTTTAGTTGGGCGATCGGGCTCAGGTAAATCCACAATTGCAAATTTGATTACACGTTTTTATGACATTGATGAAGGGTCTATTCAAATTGATGGCCATGACATCCGTGAATACACATTGTCTTCATTGCGTAGCCAAGTCGCATTAGTTTCTCAGCATGTTTATCTATTTAACGATACAATAGCGAATAATATTGCTTATGCAACAGATGGTAGCTACAGTCGTGAGCAAATAGAGAAAGCTGCAGAAATGGCCTATGCAATGGATTTCATTGCTAAACTTGAAAAAGGCCTAGATACCGTTATTGGGGAAAATGGTGTGATGCTTTCTGGCGGACAACGTCAAAGAATTGCGATTGCTCGCGCACTTCTACGCGACGCTCCAATTCTTATTCTTGATGAAGCGACATCTGCACTAGATACAGAGTCTGAACGTGCTATTCAAGCAGCCCTCGACGAGTTACAGAAAAATAGAACATCCTTGGTCATTGCTCACCGACTATCGACGATAGAAAATGCGGATGAAATATTAGTTGTACAAGATGGACGAATCATTGAACGTGGTAACCATGCATCGCTATTAGCTCAAGATGGCGCATATTCACAATTACATAGTATTCAATTTAAACAATGATAGAACGTATTTGGTCTGGTAAATCATGGCTGTATCTCTTATTACTGCCGTTATCTTTCCTGTATGGGTTAGTAACGGTAATTAGGGATGTGGTTTATAAAATCGGGCTAAAACGTTCATGGAAAGCCCCAATTCCAGTGGTAGTGGTTGGAAACCTGACAGCGGGGGGAAATGGTAAAACCCCTGTTGTTATCTGGTTAGTGGAATCACTTACTAAAGAAGGCTGCCGTGTGGGGGTTGTTTCTCGAGGTTATGGTGGTAAATCTGAAAAGTACCCGCTGATACTCGATGAAACAACGACAACTGAAGTTGCAGGGGATGAGCCCGTATTAATTTTTCATCGTACTAAATCTCCTGTAGCGGTTGCCCCCAAGCGTAGTGATGCAGTTAAAGCTTTACTAGAGAAATTTCCATTAGATGTGATTATTACTGATGATGGGCTGCAACATTATGCATTGCAACGTGACTACGAAATTGTCGTTATTGATGGTCAACGTCGGTTTGGTAATGGTTGGTGGTTGCCTGCAGGGCCTATGCGCGAAAGGGCTGGGCGTTTGAAGAGTGTCAATGCTGTCGTTGTTAACGGCGGTGAAGCTCAAGAAAATGAAGCCTTAATGGCCCTTGAAGGTGATGTTGCTTGTAACCTTGTTAGTGGTGAAAAACGAGCGGTTACACAATTACCTGCGGTTATCGCAATGGCAGGTATTGGTCATCCACCTCGTTTTTTTACCTCATTAGAAAACAAAGGGGTAGATGTCATTAACACTTATGCTTTTGCTGACCATCAGTCATATGAATTAAAACAGCTTTCGCGGTTAGTTAAAAATGAGCAAAACTTATTAATGACCGAAAAGGATGCGGTGAAATGTCGTGCTTTTGCACAACCGAATTGGTGGTTCCTGCCTGTCCAAGCACAATTACAGCCGACAGACGCTGAAAAAATCTTAAGTGGAATAAAAAAACTTATTACAAATAACAAAAAAACTTGTCTATAACGTTCCTCTGTGATAATAATATCGCCAATGTGATATAGATCCACTTATTATGTATCTAGATGCAATACATTGATAATTGGATTTCATACTAGCTTAAATTTCACGCTCCGTTCTTTAGTTAGTCTTCATATCCTCGCACAATCTATACTGTAAAGTCGCTGTCACTGCGTTTTGTCATCATAATGTCAAAATAGACTGTTAACTTCTCAGTAGATTTGCGGTGTCTGAAATCTACATTTATGAGCGTTATAAAATATGCACAATGATTTGTGCGCATGAATTGGTAAAGTTTAATTACTCTTTGATGTATTAATAGATCGGCAATTTATAAATGGGAAGCAAGAAAGAGTAATGATACAAAGATAAAAATATTGTTCTCAGAACAAAAGGAGTTTTAATATGAATTTTCAATTACATATGGGTCGAGTTAAATGGTTTGACGCAAAAGAAGGTTACGGTTTTATTTCCCCATTCAATGGTGGTGATGATGTATTTGTGACAACAAAGTCAATTGCTAATAAAAAAATCAAATCATTATTCGAAGGTCAAAACGTTGAGTTCTCTGTTACTCGTAATTCGGATGGCGTAACGGCAGCTGACGTTATTGCTTATTAAATAATAAACAGAACAATTTCTCCTGCTTTATCCTCTCATCTCCTGCAGGAGATCTTATTCAGGAAGATTAAAGTTAACGGTGATATCTGCATGTGATATCCTGACTCCAAGTGAGTTAAAATCCATTCGGGAGAAAACATGGATCACCGTTTACTTGAAATCGTTGCCTGTCCTGTATGCCACGGCAAATTGAGTTATAATAAAGAAAACCTTGAACTTATCTGTAAGTTTGATCATCTAGCCTATCCAATTCGTGATGGCATTCCTGTATTGCTAGAAAATGAAGCGCGCCCTATTTCATTAGATGAAGGCCAGTAATCATCATGTTTACGGTTATTATTCCTGCTCGTTATGCATCAACACGTCTACCTGGTAAACCTTTGGCCGATATCCATGGCAAGCCGATGGTTGTTCGAGTGATGGAGCAAGCGATTAAATCGGGTGCTAGTCGAGTGATAGTTGCGACAGATCACGCTGATGTTGCTAAAGCGGTGATTGAAGCAGGTGGCGAAGCTTGTATGACGAATCCAGACCATCAATCTGGAACAGAAAGGTTGGCTGAAGTTATTGATACCTACGCTTTTTCTGACAATGAAATCATCGTGAATGTGCAAGGTGATGAACCTTTAATTCCACCGGAGATTATCAGCCAAGTTGCTCATAACCTTCAGGGGAGCAAAGCTGAAATGGGGACACTTGCTGTGCCTATTAATGATGCTCATGAAGCATTTAACCCAAATGCTGTGAAGGTTGTTACTGATCACGAAGGTTATGCATTGTATTTTTCTCGGGCAACCATTCCTTGGGATAGAGACAACTTTGCGAAAAGCCAAGACACAATAGGTGATACCTTTTTACGTCATATTGGTATATACGCTTATCGTGCAGGGTTTATTCGCCGTTATATTAAGTGGGAAGCAAGCCCATTAGAAAAAATTGAAATGTTAGAGCAACTTAGGGTGCTTTGGTATGGAGAGAAAATTCATGTGGATGTTGCGAAAACGACACCAGGTGCTGGTGTTGATACCCCTGAAGACCTTGAACTAGTTAGAAAGCAATTTATTCAGTAATCAGCATTTCCCTAATAGCTGGAATAGCTAATATGCGATTTAGCTAAATGAAAGGTGTAATCTCAATAGATTACACCTTTTTCGTTACTATTCAGCGGTAATAACTTCAGGCGTGGCAAGCTGCTCTTCTAACGTTTGTGTGTTATTGGGTTTTAAATGCCACCAAAGCGTACCAAGAAATTCATACCAAGCACGTTCGCTATGACCGAAGTAATATGAGGAAGGGATGTATTTCTCCCATGGATTAATTTCACTCGTGATAACTAACTGGTTTGCGGGTGCAGGGAAAGGGTTCATTCCCCGTTGAGTAAACATAGTCATCGCTCGAGGTAAATGGTTAGCAGAAGTGACTAATAAAAAAGGCGATTTCCCAATAATTTTTTCAACTTCATAAGCTTCTTCTTGTGTATCTTTGGGTTCAGTGAGTGGGATCGTATCCTGTGCGGGAACACCCAAGGATTGCGCAACTTGTGCGGCAACTTCGGCACTGCTGATAGGGCTACTTGCTTTACCACCAGTGAAAATGAGTTTACTGCCGGGGTGTTTTAGATAAAGGCGGACGCCTTCAGTCACTCTAGGTAAGCTATTATTCAATAGGTTAGAACTTGGGCTCCAATCAGGGTTATATGTAAAACCGCCCCCGAGTACAACAATGTAACGTACCTCTTGAGGTGGAGTTTCAGTGATAAGTTCATAGCGTTTATTAAATTGTTTTTCTGCAGGAGCAAGCAAAGTATCTGAAATAGGCTGTAACCCTAATAGGGTTATTAAAACTAAACTTAGGGTAGCAAATGCTTTCCCACAACGTTGCCAGCGCGTGAACCACAGCAAAAGTAACCCGATAAACCCGACGATGAGCAATAATGGTAATGGCATCAATAGCGAACCAATATATTTTTTTAAGAGAAATAACATAACTAAGCCTATTCTTAAGAGTTATCGAACAATCGTTGTGGTGGTGTTTGCAGAAAAAAAACGCAATAAAGCAGCTAAATTGGCGTAAAAATAACAAGTTAGTGTTTAATAGCACTAAATCGAAATTTACTGAGTACAATAAAGTACTATGCAAAAATATAGCTATTATCTGTTATAATTCCTGCCTTAACTGTCGCTTGGCATTGTATGTGATAAGTACAATGTAATGTGAGAATATTTCTGGTTAGCATTAATTTTCTCAGTATCAGGATGTAATCAACCATTTTACGTTTTTTCGCGACAAATTGGCTCATAAACCGCTTTAAATAATAGATGATAGGCAACCGGATAGCACATGGCAGACCGCAACTTTGATGATATTGTCGATAAATTTGCAAAAAATATCTACGGAACGACAAAAGGAAAAATACGAGAAGCGGTAGTTTGGCAAGATTTAACTCAATTATTGTGCAGCCAATTTGAGGGTAAAACCCTAAAAATACTTGATGCAGGCGGTGGTGAAGGGCATTTTTCACGCAAACTTGCCGAAATGGGGCATCAAGTGATACTTTGCGATTTATCCGAAGAGATGTTGGAGCGTGCCAGTGAACTCGCCAAGAAACAAGGCATAAGCGATAACATGCGTTTTATTCATTGTGCAGTGCAAGACATAGCTCAGTATGTTGATGAACCAGTCGACCTTGTTTTATTTCATGCAGTACTTGAATGGATTAGCGATCAAAAATATGCAATTGAACAACTGGTAGATATAATTAGACCTGAAGGCGTATTTTCTGTCATGTTCTATAATGCAAATGGCTTGGTGATGCGTAACGCAATTTTGGGAAATTTTCATCTTGCAACGCCACATATTCAACGTCGTCGTAAACGCTCGTTATCACCACAAAACCCGCTTTTTCCTCATCAAGTTGATACTTGGTTGGAGGAGTGCAATATGCAAATCATCGGTAAAAGTGGTGTTAGGGTATTCCATGACTATTTACAAAGTCGGCAGTTACAGCAAAAAGATTTTCCGGCATTGTTGGCATTAGAACAGCAGTATTGCCGTGAAGAACCCTATATTAGCATGGGGCGTTATATTCATGTCATGGCACGCAAACAAATACAAAAGGACGATTTATGAGTGATTTTTCCCAGACCGTCCCTGAACTTGTGTCTTGGGCACGAAAAAATGATTTTTCAATTTCACTTCCTGCTGAACGTTTAGCATTTTTGCTGGCGGTAGCGGTATTAAACAGTGAAAGAGTCAATGGTGAAATGAGTGAAGGGGAGCTGATTGATGCCTTTCGTGAGGTTTGCAAAGGGTTTGAACAGACGACTGAATCTTTGGCGGTAAGAGCCAATAATGCTATCAATGATATGGTTCGCCAGAAGATATTTAACCGTTTTGCTAGTGACCTTGTTGAAGGTAATGCAATTTACCGTCTAACCCCTTTGGGGATTGGTATCAGCGATTATTATATTCGTCAGCGAGAATTCTCAACATTAAGACTTTCCATGCAGCTTTCTATTGTTGCAGGAGAACTACAACGTGCCGCTGAAGCCGCTGAGGAAGGGGGGGATGAATTTTATTGGCACCGTTATGTATTTGCTCCACTAAAATATTCAGTTGCTGAAATTTTTGACAGTATTGATTTATCGCAACGCATTATGGATGAACAACAAAATTCAGTAAAAGAAGATATTGCGGCATTATTAAATCAAGACTGGCAGGCGGCTATCGCTAACTGTGAGCAATTATTGTCAGAAACATCAGGTACATTGCGCGAATTGCAAGACACCTTAGAAGCCGCAGGGGATAAACTGCAAGCGAATTTATTACGTATCCAAGAAGCCAATATGAATGCGCCAGTGTTCTCGGACTTAGTGGATAGGCTTATTTTTGATCTGCAAAATAAATTAGACCGTATCGTTAGCTGGGGTCAACAATCTATCGATTTATGGATTGGTTATGATCGTCATGTTCATAAGTTTATCCGTACGGCCATCGATATGGATAAAAATAGAATTTTTTCTCAGCGGTTACGTCAATCCGTTCAGCATTACCTTGATAGCCCTTGGGCGCTCACTTACGCCAATGCGGATCGATTATTCGATATGCGTGATGAAGAGCTCGCGTTGCATGATGAAGAAGTCACGGGTGAATTACCTCCAGAGCTTGAATTTGAAGAGTTTAGTGAATTAAATGATCAGCTTGCAGAGCTAATGGAAATTGAGTTAGCCATTTATAAAATCGAGCAGCGGCCACTCGATGTGGGCCGTGTGTTGCATGACTACTTACTGCAATATCCACAAAAACGTCATTTTGATGTTGCTCGAATTATTATCGACCAAGCTGTTAAATTAGGTATCGCAGAGGCTGATTTGGCGGGATTACCGGCAGAATGGCAAGCTATTAATGATCACGGAGCCAAGGTACAGGCACATGTCATCGACAAATATTGAACAATTTATGCCAGTTAAACTGGCTCAAGCATTAGCTAACCCGATTTTTCCAGAGCTAGACAGCCAATTGCGTTCAGGTCGCCATATTAGTGTTGATGACCTCGATAACCACGCATTTTTAATGGATTTTCAGGAAGCATTAGAGCAATTTTATGCACGATATAACGTAGAGCTAATTCGCGCCCCTGAAGGTTTCTTCTATTTACGTCCGCGCTCAACAACCTTAATACCTCGCTCCGTGTTATCTGAATTAGATATGATGGTCGGCAAAATTCTTTGTTATCTCTATCTCAGCCCTGAACGCTTGAGTAACCAAGGTATTTTTACCTCACAAGAGTTATTTGAAGAATTGTTATCATTAGCGGATGAAAGCAAATTACTTAAATTTGTTAATCAACGTTCGACAGGTTCTGACCTAGATAAACAAAAATTGCAGGAAAAATTAAGAACATCACTTAATCGCTTACGCCGTTTGGGAATGGTGCATTTCCTGCAAAATGATTCGAGTAAATTTATTATTAGTGAATCTGTATTCCGTTTTGGTGCCGATGTGCGCAGTGGTGATAATCCACAAGATGCGCAGTTACGGATGATCCGTGATGGTGAAGCTATCTCTCTTGACGGTGAATTATCACTAAAAGACAGTGATGAAGAGAATGGCGAAGAGAGTCAAGAACCGGCAGAAAGTGATGAGGATGAAGAATAATGATTGAACGCGGAAAATTTCGCTCACTGACGCTGGTGAATTGGAACGGTTTTTTTGCCCGAACTTTTGACCTTGATGAATTAGTGACTACGTTATCGGGTGGTAATGGTGCTGGCAAATCAACCACAATGGCGGCGTTTATTACCGCGATGATCCCCGATTTAACCTTACTTCACTTCCGTAACACAACGGAAGCTGGTGCGACATCAGGTTCGCGTGATAAAGGCTTGCATGGGAAATTACGCCCTGGGGTCTGCTACGCTATTTTGGATGTATTAAACTCGAAGCATCAGCGTGTTATGGTGGGAGTGCGTTTACAGCAAGTCGCTGGGCGCGATAAAAAAGTCGATATCAAGCCATTTATGGTTCAAGGTATTCCTTTAGCGACTGTGCCGACAGAAATATTGACTGAAGTGATTGATGGGCGCCAAGCCAAAGTCATTCCACTGAATGAACTCAAAGAACGCCTTGAGCAACAAGACGGGATCTTATTCAAGCAGTTTAACTCGATAACAGACTATCATTCGGTTTTATTTGAATTAGGGGTTTTACCTAAACGCTTACGCTCCGCGAGTGATCGAAGCAAATATTATCGACTAATTGAAGCATCACTATATGGCGGTATTTCTAGCGCAATCACCCGCTCATTACGTGATTATTTATTGCCAGAAAACAGTGGGGTACGTAAAGCATTCCAAGATATGGAAGCTGCTTTGCGTGAAAACCGTTTAACATTAGAAGCCATTCGTGTAACGCAATCTGACCGCGACTTATTCAAACATTTGATTAGCCAGGCGACTGATTATGTTTCTGCGGATTATATGCGCCATTCCAATGAAAGACGGATTCACCTTGATGCAGCACTGGCTGCGCGCAATGAGTTATTAGCCAGCCGTAAACAATTGCGAATTGAACAAATCCGCAGTGTCGAAATGGCGCGTGAGTTGAATGAGCAGAATGGAGCTTCTACAGAATTAGAAGCGGACTACCAAGCAGCCAGTGACCATTTGAATTTAGTGCAAGCGGCACTGCGTCAGCAAGAGAAAATTGACCGGTATCAGGCGGATATCGAAGAGCTGACTTATCGCCTTGAAGAACAAAGTGAAGTCGTTGCTGAAGCGACTGAAACTCAAGATGAGTATGAGGCACGAGCTGAAGCCGCTGAAATTGAAGTTGATGAACTAAAAAACCAACTCGCCGATTACCAACAAGCGTTGGATGTACAACAAACACGTGCTATTCAGTACCAACAAGCGTTGCATGCTTTAACGCGTGCTCGTGAATTATGCCAACTTTCTGAATTATCCATTGATAATGCAGATGAATGGTTAGATACCTTCGAAGCGCGTGAGCAACAAGCAACTCAAGCATTATTAGCGCTTGAGCAAAAAATGAGTGTGGCGGATGCCGCACATAGCCAATTTGAGCAAGCCTATCAATTAGTTAAAAGTATGGTAGGTGACGTGAGCCGCAGTGATGCATACCAACAAGCGCGGGCGTTATTGCGTGATTGGTCATCTCAACAGCATTTAGCGGAGCGAGTGCAACCGTTACGTATGCAACTCTCTGAATTACAACAGCGTTTGAATAGCCAGCAAAATGCAGAACGTATGTTGGCAGAATTTTGTAAACGTCATGGGCAAAGCTATGAGCCAGATGAGCTTGACGCATTAATGGCTGAGCTGGAAGCACAACAAGAGGAACTTAGTGTTGGTGTGAATGAGAGTGGTGAAAGACGGATGCAAATGCGCCAAGAATTGGAACAAATTCGCCAGCGTATTAGCCAACTTTCATCTAAAGCTCCCGCATGGATTATGGCTCAAGAAGCTCTAACACAGCTTAATGAGCAATCCCATGAAACGTTTGAGTCAAGTACTGCAGTGACTGAATTTATGCAGCAACTCCTCGAACAAGAAAGGGAAATAACGGTTGAACGAGATGAAGTTGCTGCGCAACGTAAAGATCTCGAAAAGCAAATAGAGCGGCTAAGCCAGCCAAGCGGTGCTGAAGATGGCCGCATGTTAGCGTTGGCAGAGCGCTTTAATGGTGTTTTGTTATCTGAAATTTATGATGATATTACCATCGAAGATGCGGCTTATTTTTCTGCATTATATGGCCCAGCTCGTCATGGTATTGTGGTTCAAGACTTATCTGTGGTTCGTAGCCAGCTAGAAACATTACAAGATTGCCCTGATGATGTTTATTTTATCGAAGGGGATCCTCAATCGTTCGATGACAGCGTTTTTGATGCGCAAGAATTTGAAAGTGCGGTATTAGTCCGTTCGTCTGAGCGCCAATGGCGTTACTCTCGTTATCCTGAATTGCCTTTGTTTGGTCGTGCAGCTCGTGAAAGTCATTTAGAGTCATTAACTGCTGAGCGTGATGAGTTGGCTGAGCGTTATGCGAATTTATCATTTGACGTACAGAAAATTCAGCGTTCACACCAAGCATTCAGTCGGTTTATTGGTCAACATATTTCGGTGGCCTTTGAAGATGATCCTGAAGCTGAAATTCGTACGCTTAATCAGAAACGTTCGGAAATTGAACGTGCTTTGGCACAGTTTGAAGAGCAAACTCAGCAACAACGTCAACAATTTGCACAAGGCAAAGAAAGCCTTGCTGCTCTTAATCGCTTATTACCTCAGATGGGGTTATTACTCGATGAAACATTGGTGGACAGAGTCGAAGAGATAAGCGTAGAGCTAACGGAAGCGGAAGAAGCCGCACATTTTCTGAATAAACATGGTCATGCGTTAGAAAAATTAGAACCGATTGTGACAGTATTGCTCAGTGACCCTGAACAACACGAGCAATTACGCAAAGATTATGAGTCAGCAAAACACAGCCAACAAAATGCTAAACAGCAAGCTTTTGCATTAGTCGAAGTCGTTCAGCGCCGTGCTCACTTTAGTTACAGTGATTCAACGGGGATGGTGAATGAAAATGCGGACTTGAATGAAAAACTACGCCAGCGTCTAGAGCAGGCAGAAACTGAACGTACACGTGCTCGTGAACAATTGCGTCAGCACCAAGCACAAAGTGCACAGTTCCATCAAGTTCTCGCTTCGTTACGCAGTTCTTTCGATACCAAACAAGAGATGTTGAAAGAACTCGAAGTTGAAATGCAAGAAATTGGCGTAAAAGCGGATCCTGATGCTCAAGAACGTGCTCGAATTCGACGTGATGAACTGCACCAGCGAGTCATGGAAAATCGTAGTCGTATTAACCAGTTAGAAAAACAGCTGACGTTATGTGAAGCTGAAATGGATAACTTACAAAAGCGTCTTCGTAAGTTAGAAAAAGACTACTATATGCTGCGTGAGCAGGTAGTGACAGCAAAAGCCGGTTGGTGTGCGGTCATGCGCTTGGTGAAAGACAATGGCGTTGAGCGTCGTCTACATCGCCGTGAGCTGGCCTATACTGACGGTGATAGCTTACGTTCGATGTCGGATAAAGCCTTGGGTGCGCTGCGTTTAGCGGTTGCGGATAACGAGCATTTACGTGATGTATTGCGTTTATCTGAAGACCCAAAACACCCAGAGCGGAAGATAAACTTCTTTATCGCGGTATACCAACACCTACGTGAACGTATTCGCCAAGATATTATTCGTACAGATGACCCGATTGATGCAATCGAGCAAATGGAAATTGAACTGGCGCGTTTAACAGAAGAGCTAACAGCGCGTGAGCAAAAATTGGCGATCAGTTCAAAAAGTGTGGCAAATATTATTCGCAAAACCATTCAGCGCGAGCAAAATCGTATTCGTATGCTAAACCAAGGGCTGCAAGCGGTAGCGTTTGGCCAGGTTAAAGGGGTTCGCCTCAATGTGAATATTCGAGAAAGTCATGCGTTGTTACTCAGTGTGCTTTCTGAAGAAAGTGAAATGCATCAAGACTTGTTCACCAGCCAACGGTTAACATTCTCTGAAGCGATGGCGAAATTGTATCAACGCCTTAACCCACAAGTGGATGTTGGGCAGCGGTTGCCACAAACGATAGGTGAAGAATTACTTGATTACCGTAATTACTTAGAGTTAGACGTCGAGGTGAACAGAGGTTCAGATGGCTGGCTAAAAGCAGAAAGTGGCGCGTTATCAACGGGTGAAGCGATTGGTACTGGGATGTCGATCTTAGTGATGGTGGTACAGAGCTGGGAAGAGGAGTCTCGTCGTTTACGTGCGAAAGATATTATTCCTTGTCGTTTATTATTCTTAGATGAAGCTGCGCGATTAGATGCTAAATCTATTGCGACATTATTTGAGCTGTGCGATAGGCTTGAAATGCAATTGATTATTGCCGCACCAGAAAACATTAGCCCAGAGAAAGGCACGACGTATAAATTAGTTCGTAAAGTAATTGGTACACATGAGCATGTGCATGTTGTTGGTTTAAAAGGGTTTGGACAAGAAAACCCGAATGTACAAGCACTCTCATTGCAGCAATAATTTTTGTGAATAAAATGAAAGCCGGTATTTAGGAATGAATATCGGCTTTTTTATATTTAACAAATAACATAAAAGCGGTTTCATAGGAGTATTAATTAATTTGAATAAAACCCGATTTTTAAAATATATTATCCCATGATAAAAACCACTTTTTTTATATGGAGTTAAGTGGTGAAGAAAACGTTGGGTAAAGCTTTTAATTAAAATAAAATTCATCTATGTTTAAAGCACTAATAAATTTTTGAACTCCTCATGATGAAAATAATTCTTTTTCTCACTAATCGTTAACGTAACTGCATATAATCTGAAAAAAGGAAAATTAGTCTATTCCTATAACATTACTGCTAAAATTAAATACAATAAAATTGTAATTATAATAAAAAAATTGTTATCCATGTAGTAAATTAAGGTGGATGTATGGCGAAGAGAAGAGTGCGAGCTCTGCAAGTCTCAGTAATATGCGGGTTGATGGCGTTACAATTTCCTGCATTTTCAAACGAAGAAAATACGCAACAAAGTGTTTCTGAAGTTCAAACGGTAGCTTCAGTTACACCAACAGAAAGTTTAGCCAAAATAACACAGTCGCTTCCTGCGGATGTGAAACCCATTTTTTCTACGCAATTAGCAAAACTATATGCTGATAGGCAAATGCAGCTATTGTGGCAAGATGAAACAGCAATTAGCCAATTTCAACAGCAATTGGCCGAATTATCTCTTGCTGGGGTTCAGCCACAATTCGGGGAATGGTTGGCGATATTGGAAAATAACCAATTAAATGAGTTGGGCCGTGACGCTATTTTATCTGATGCCATGCTTGGATATTTACAGTATTTATCTTCGATAGAAGCGAGTGGGCAGTACTGGCTATATACAAATCGGCCATATAAAATTATTGCACCCACGACGGCTCAAATGAAACCATGGCTAGAGGCAGTTGAGTCTAATAACCTAAGTAATTGGGTAAAATCACAGGCACCAAATCATCCAATGTATTTGCCAATGCGCAAGGAAATGTTGAAGTTATTGGCGATGCCTGAAGATAATTTGGAAATGGTGGGAACAAAAACATTAAAGCCAGGACAGTCTAGCGATGATGTGGTTATTTTACGTCAAATTCTGCAACGTGAAGGGTTACTTGAAGGTGGAAGTGTAACCGAAGAAATTGAACCTCCAGAAACAATGGCTCAAATTGCAGAGCAGGCGGTTGAACAAACAGTCGAACCAACAGAAACACCTGTGAGCACTGTGTCAAAAGTATATGACCAAGAACTCGTCGACGCTGTAAAAAAATTCCAATTACAATATGGTTTAGAAGCCGATGGTGTGGTTGGAAAAGGTACACGTGTTTGGCTAAATATGCAGCCTAAGCAGAAAGCGGGTTTAATGGCGCTTAATATTCAGCGCTTGCGTATTATTCCTGCAAGTAGTGGTACTGGGATTTTAGTTAATATTCCAGGTTACTCTTTAGATTTTTATTTAAATGATGAAGTAATATTAGATTCTAAAGTGATTGTTGGTCGTGCTGATCGCAAAACACCGATCATGAGCAGTGCGCTAAATAACGTGGTCATTAATCCGCCTTGGAGCGTGCCAACCAGTATGGCCCGTAAAGATATTGCACCGAAAGGAAAACAAGACCCAAGTTATTTTAGCCGTAAAGGATATACGGTTTATTCCGGATGGGGCGCTGATTCATATGAAATCAACCCATATTCTATTGACTGGGATAATATCACCCCAGCGAATTTCCCATATCGCATTCGACAAGCACCGGGCCCAACTAACTCATTAGGGCGCTACAAGTTTAATATGCCGAGTTCAGATGCGATTTATTTACACGATACACCAAACCATAGTTTATTTAATCGTAATGCACGTGCAATAAGCTCTGGATGTGTGCGAGTGAATAAAGCAAGCGAATTAGCCAGTATTTTGTTAGGTGATGCCGGTTGGGAACAAAAACGAATTGATGGTGCATTGAAAGAAGGCTCAACACGGTATGTGAATATACCCGATAGGATCCCGGTTTTTCTGTACTATCAAACTGCTTGGGTAGATAAAGACCAGCAACCACAATATCGAGCCGATATTTATCAGTATGATAATTCCATTAATAATGCAGATAAATATTTGCCAATATTGAAAAAGGTTTTACACTAATCGTTTATTTAAAAGGGGAGCTTTTCTCCCCTTAAATATTTTAAATTAACTGTTTGAATATTCTTCGTCGTACATTTCCATTCAGCAAAACTCCACTAAAATCCGTTTTTATCCTGTTTATTCCGTTGTTTTATGGGTATCCACTTATTACCATTGTATTCACCTTTGATAAAGGCAGCATAATTTGTGTTTTAAATTGCATGTTTCGAGCAGTTTGAGTGACAAAACTCTCTTTTTGACGAAAATTGCAATAAAATTCCTGTGAAGTATGCATATCTTTACATAATTATACATTAAAGCTAGGCATGATTTGCTAGACTCAATAGGTTGCCAAAATTTTATCGATTAATACTGAATTTATTAGAGTCTGAGCTATCACCTATGGATATAATTGATCAATCCCGCAGAAAGTGGTTAGGTATTGGGGCCGCAACGATTGGCCTTAGCTTATTACCAAGCCATGTATTTGCTGCAATGACGACCCCTCGACCACGTATTTTACGTTTTCAAAATATTAATACAGGCGAATCGTTAAAAACTGAATTTTTTGACGGGCGCCGTTACAATAAGTCTGAACTAGCACGTTTAAATCATTTTTTCCGTGACTATCGTTGTGACAAAGTGAAAACCATCGACCCTAAACTGTTTGACCAAATCTATTTATTACAAATGATGATGGGAACAAATAAACCTGTACAGCTGATTTCAGGTTACCGTTCCTTAGAAACAAATAACCAACTGCGCCGTAAGGGTTCAGGGGTAGCGAAAAAAAGCTATCATACTCGCGGGCAAGCAATGGATTTTCATATCGAAGGGTTACAATTGAGCAATATTCGCAAAGCTGCGCTGAAAATGAAGGCTGGTGGTGTTGGTTATTATCCTCGAAGCAATTTTATACATATTGATACAGGACCTGCAAGAACGTGGTAATCTGTGCATAGGTGACACAGATTACGGAGTAATTGCTCGATGAAATATACTATTATCCCAGTAACACCGTTTATGCAAAACTGCCAAGTTATTTGGGATGAAAATACGTTAGATGCAGTCGTTGTTGATCCCGGTGGAGAAGCAGAAAAATTAATTTCTGCTATTGAAAACCTTGGGTTGAAGTTAACTAAAATTCTGTTAACTCATGGACATTCTGATCATATAGGTGCATCAGCTATTCTTTCTAAGCATTTTTCAGTGCCTATTTATGGCCCACAAAAAGAAGACGCTTTTTGGATTGAAAACCTCGCAGAGCAAAATGCGATGTTTTACATAGGTGAATGCCCTGATTTTACGCCAGATTACTGGTTAGAAGAAGGGGATAAAGTAACTTGTGGCAATATTACATTCGATGTATTGCATTGTCCTGGTCATACCCCTGGGCATATTATTTTTGTGAATCACGCTGATAAATTAATTTCAATGGGTGATGTATTGTTTAAAGGGGGAGTCGGGCGAAGTGATTTTCCACGTGGTAACCATCAAGACTTAATTTCCTCTATTAAAAACAAAGTATTGCCTCTTGGCGATGATTTTGAATTTATTCCAGGGCATGGCCCAATGTCTAATCTCGGTTTTGAGCGAAAAACAAACCCTTTCTTGCAAGATGAACAGCCTATCTGGTAATCATCTCATCTGATTTGAACCCCTTAAATATAGGGGTTTTTTTATAGTTTGATATTTAGCATGTTATAAAAATAATAATTAACACTATGTCCTAATTGTTCTCAATCTAGTTTGGGAATACCTTGAATTTTGCTATTTTCCTATCGAAAAATAATTATTTTTTTTAATAATAATTAATTGAAATGGTTAGTGAATTTGTAATTTTTAGGGAAATAAGAATATGAATGATAAGGATGTCAAAGTAACAATTCAAGGTAATAACAAAGCAGGACGAGGTTATTCGAGTATCAATCTACAGCTGAAACCGTTGGCAGAACCTGTCTCGCAGGTTAAAACAGGCATTCCAGTGAGCCATCAACGCATTTTTACGAAAATAGCTACCGAAGAAAATATTATTATTGGTATACGGCCAGTAGATATTAAATCAACGAGTTTAATTGAATCGGGAATGTACAGTAGTAAAGGTTTAGCCGTTAAAGGTAAAAGTGCAGATTGGGGACCTCACAGTGGCTTTATTCCAATTCAACAACAATTTGCAAAAAAATCAGGTCGAGATAATAGCAGCCAATTTAATGACCAAATTCAGGGGCTACTTGGCACTGGTAAGGTCATTAGTGTTCATTTAGAGATTAGTACTGAGCGAATTGATGAATTATTGCGATTTAGTGCCATTTCACCATTAGAACCCATCGATAATGGTGGCTATCAACGTATTACATCTATTGTTAATGGTAACGAAAAAGTATTTTTTCTGAGGAAAAATGAAAATAGCGCTTCAAATAGTTGGAAAGTTTATCATCAAGATAGCGGAAAATTCACTGAATTTCTGGTTGTTGGAGATAGCAAAACTGGCAAGCCGATAACGGCTGATTATGATTTATTTAGTATTATATTTCCAATATCGGATTTGGAACATTATATCAAAGTCAGTGAAATGCCATCTTGGGAAGAGTGGAAAAAAAGTGTTAATTATGATGAATTATCCTTCAAGCAAAAAAAATTATTTAATAACAAGACGGAATATGATCGTTATGAGGGGCAAGATAACGGAGTTATCAATAAAAAAATAAAACAGATTAAAAATAATATTAATCGCCAACTAGGCCGTGAAAATGGGTTTGAAATGGTTCACCACGGTGCTGATGATGCTAGCCCTGCCAGCGTTATGAGTGAAAATTTTCCGATAACGTTTTTCTTACCTGAAAGTTTGAAGGGTAAAAATAAACTTAAGGGATCAACCGAATCAATAAAAACTTATTTTCCAACGAATTCCAATGGCTCTATTATTATTAATGATGTGGATCAGCTATCTAATTTCCAACAACTATTAATTAATCAGGGATATCGAGCTCCGTTAAACAAAAAATGGAGTGAAGGTGATAGTAGCGGGTTATTTGAACCGAAAAGAAAAATATCAGCCAGCTACTTAGAAGGGGTAATATCAATTCGGCGGAAAAAAAGCCTGAATGACAATGCGGAAAATAATCAACAAGCTAGTGATATTGACGATGAATTTAAAGATATCCATTTAGATGATGATGCTAATAAACGTAAACCTATTCTTGCAGGAGAGCATTCACCCGAAATAGAAAACATAGATATTTGGAAGAAGCCTTTGCTGGAATATAATAATGAGAAGACTTTAGAAACAAAAAATAATCAACAAAGTAGTACTAATAGTGAGCAACCAAATAAGTATAACTATAATGTCATCATTCAATTAGAGGGGGATAGTGTAACTGCGGGGGCTGTAGCTAATGCATTTTCTAAACACCCTGCTGATACGATGGTTATTCAATATAGTTTAATGACACAGCAATATAATGTTTTACATGGTGATATTACCCGAGCTCAGTCAGGGAAAGTGCGTTGGATAACGGTAGGGCATGGTGATTATTTTGGCGCAAATAATCCAACCGTCTATGCCTATAAATCAGCAAGTGAATATACCGAAGGACTAAATTATCTAAAACAAAAAGTGTTCAATAATCATAATCCAGATAAGTTAGTCATGTTGGGCTGCCAGTTAAGCCGCGGCGGGATAAATGAAAACTTTGCATTGAAAGCCGTTGTACTGCTAAGTGAGAGCCATATTAATGTGCCAGTTGTTGCTTACAGCCGGGAAATTAATGTGGCAAATAATGGCCAGAAAAGAATTTATCCTACTGGGGAATATGGAAGTTCAGTTGCTACAGAGGGTTATAAGATGATTTATACATATCATTCTGAGACGGGCCAAGTAGAGATAAATAATCGGTTCGCAGCACTACATTTTATTAATGAATTACGTCGTGGTGAACTCACCTTTGCCCAGTTAATACAATCTTCTAAGATAGATCCTTTACGTATGTTTAGAGGTATAGATCCTCGAATATTTGATATCAATTTATTAAAACAAGTGTGTTATAACCCTGATGCATATAGATTATTCGATGAAGAATTAAACAAAAGTAATGGAGTTTTACCGGCGGATTTTCACACGAAATTTTCCAAGAAACTTAGCGAAATGAAAATTACTGATGTGCCTCTTTGGGAAATGGTCGACGCTGAACGCATTCTTAAAGCACCGACGGGTAGACAGCCGACGAGCTCAGAGCAGGTTGTTGTTATTCGCTTGTCTGAGGGTGAGAGTGGCTTACATCTAGCAGAAAAAATAGCGACTAGGGACCCATTGGGTACGGTAATATTTCAAATGGATGTAGACCGGAAAAAACACATTTTAGAATATGGTTCATTAGATTTAGCCACTTCAGCTCAAAGGCAACATAAGGTCAGTTGGTTGCTTATAGGGGATGATGGCGTTATTCAAAAATCAGCGACTAGGTTGGCCGCTGAATTATCGGTATTAAGAAAGAAGTACCCACAAATAGATGCTCAAAATATTATATTTCATTTAACCGATCCTTCAATGAAAGAGACAGGAAGTCGGCATAGGCAATTTATCTATGAGTTTTCTAGTAACCTAAAAACACGTGGAATTCCATTGACAGTTAAATCTAACTTTAATGATGAAACTCAAGGTCATTTGTTAGAGCCACATAATAAAAAAAGAAAGGAAACAGTACTCAGTAAAAAATCACCCCATTCTATTATTGAGATACTTGAAAAAATAGCGTTAAAAGAAATTTCTATTCAAGATATCAATAAGACAGATCACGCTTATTTATTGACGTATTTTTCAGATGAAAATGGAAATATAGATGTTAAAAAATTAAACATCGCAGTATCAGACCCGTTAGTTAACCGAAAACTAAATGAATTTCTAAGTCATAACGCTGAAACGAATACATTATCACTAGAGCTGCTTTTAGAACCTACAATATCAAGTAGCCATCAACAACAAGCAGGCGATATTCAGACATTATTGATCGCAATAAAAAATGACATATCAATATTAAATCACTTAAGTGGGCGTTCGCAGAAGATATTAATGAAACTATTTCCCGCAGGGGATGGAATAGATAAAGGCAAAATTTTAGCATTAGTGACAGATAATCATGAATTCATTTCATTTAGCAATAGGTTAAATGACTTTAGTAAACTCTCCACAGCTAATTTTACTGGCGATAATGCGCCATTAAAAAAATATTCTTTTGCGGATGCATTTAGTATTTATGAACAAAGCCAAGTACAGCGATTGACCCAATTTAACCAACAGTTAATGTATGGTAATAAGGTTGAGCTAGTGAACCATGGAGTTATTCGTTTTGGCTCTCAAAGCCGCGGGATGGATCAAACTTTGGGGGGAACATACGCAGTTGAATTTTATTTAGCAGGTGGTCATTTAGCACGAGACTTTATTGAACGTAAATCGCAAATAGAGCAAGCTACAGTGAAAAATGCATCGACATCAGCAGAAAGATCACTGTTGAGAAAGATGGAACAGTACAGCCAATATATTAATATTGAAGTTCACAATAATGGGGTTTCAATAGCGGATCAACCGATAGAAAATCTATTTTCAGCAGTTACAGATACGAATAACGTAATAATATTCTTAAAGGGGAAAACGGTCACTTACACCGTCACTCATGTGCAACGTAATGGAGGTTATGAAATTAGCTTATTTGACCCTCAAGGGGTCCAACTGAGTGTAAAAAACAGATCTTCTCAGCAAGCTCAGCAGCAATTCCAACGGCAAATTAAGCATTACTTTAGTGAAAGCCTCCAACTTTCTGATGGTGAATTCAGAGCAGACTTCCAGCTTATTGACTTGGATTCGACAGGTTTTAAAAGCGCATTGCCTTCTATGCGCAGCCAACGACAAACAATTATTGACCAAGCTGAATTTACGCTACCAAAAAACCGTTGGGTCACGCTCAATGGTGAAAAAATTGCCTTTGCGAAATTACAACAACTAGGTGCAACGATTGATGGAAAACCAATTTCTTTAGGTGACCTTAATACTACTGATTTACATAATAAAATTCGTTTTTCCCCTGATAAACTAACCATGTATTTCACGCTGATGGAAGGCGGAAAAGAAGATCTCGCTTTCATTAAAGTGTTCCATGAGCAATTAAAATCAGCAGATATCCATCAGCTAGTCGAGCGCCAAGTTAATTTTGCAGAATCGGGGGTATTGAAAAGACAGTTCAAATATTTGGCGAATAATCTCGATATTCAACGGGATATTATCCCACCGTCAACGCTGCTTAAGATTCACCAAGCCGGCCATAAGCTTCCTCAATTTCAGCGTATAGCAAATCGCTCTGGGCAAATAATGGGCGCAGCCGGTGCTATCCAAAGTTTGATTAGCGCGCATACAATTTTGGATAAATTAGATAACCCTGACCTTAGTGACGAGGAAATTAAAGAGTTAGAAAAACAGTTTTATTTGCTGGCTGCGTCTGCCCTGTTTAATTATGGCGATATGATAGTGCAACCAATGCTATTAAATATCGCACCAGGTAAGGGAGCCACCTCATTAGTTCGCGCGAGGATTGCTACAGGAACCGTGGTGATTTTCAATTTGGTGGGGATGGGAATTGATGTTTATCAAGCTTACGATAGCTTATCTAAATTGGACTGCGTAACAGACTCTAAACAGCGCCAAGACCTTATTGTAAATGCTTCTTTTTCTATTGCGAGTGCAGTGATTAATGGAGTCACCGTTATTGGTATTTTAGTGGGGTCCTCTGCAATTCCAGTCGCTGGGCTAGTTATTGGTGGGATATTACTAGTAGGAGGCTGGGTTTATAGCGGCGTTCGCGCGGTTGAAAATATCAAACAAGTTATTGATATTGATTGGGATCGTGAATTAGAAGAAGGGATCCGTGGTGCTTTAGGCCTAGACCCAACCCTACGTAGTCAGCAAGAAATGAATGTACAACATTATATTAATGCTTTTAAAGAGCAAGATTGGCATATGGATCTAGCTTTATTTGAAAATAATATTCTACAAGCAGGATTTGCTCATCACCTCAGTATTATTGAAAAGCCCACCTATGAAAATGAACAGCGATACTATTTAGTTGATAATTATAATAATTATAATAATTATGATAATTATTTCTACGGTAAGCTGGGGAATCTATATATGGGGGCGGGGGAGACTTCTGTACGGTTTGTACGTAAAGGGGCTCCCACGTTTACGGCTGATGAGGTTGATTTTATTTTAAAAAATAAAGTTGTCCGAACCACTGCGTGGTTTAAAAATTTAAAGCATCTCTATGAAAAAATGGGCTGGCCTTTTCGTCATGGTTTTCGTCTTCAATCAAAAAAGAAAGCGGTATTTGATCTTAAAAATACGGGCAGTATCGCCACTCATGAGCGTTATTCTTTAAATTCTGCTTATAAGAGCCCATTATTTGAGGCATTTAAAGCACGACATCAAATTTTAGATAATGAATTGTCATTGCCCCTGCAATATCAGTTAATAAATTCTCACCCGGAACAAATTAGTTTTTATTCGAAAAAAACGGAGTTCGGTGTCTTAGGGCAACATATGTTCAGAGAAAACGAACGTGCTTTTAGTGAGCATTTAGTGAATAACAGCCAGCGAACAGCGTTATATATTGAAAATACCAATAGTGAAGGAACCAGCTGGAATACGGCGAATGGTAATGATGTTGTCATTGGTAAAAAAGCACAGAAAAATGCCTTTCAGGTGTTATCCGGTGAGAAATATTTTGCAGGAGGAGATGAGAGCGATCTATTTTTTATCCGAGATAGCAGTTTAGCCTCGTTAACATCCCGAGAAGATAACAAGCCGACTAAGTACCTTGATGGCCAAGGGGGGCAGGATACCGTCATTATTGATAACCTACCCGATAGCTATCGTGTATGCGTAAACTTAAACAAAAATATGTTGCATTATCAGCGAGAGGGAGATAACCCATTTATTCCGGTTGCGCATTTGCAAAGTATGGAAAGTGTGATGGTCAGGGGGAATAGCAATGACCATTTACAGGGGAATGACACTGCAAACATATTGGATGGTGGGCTAGGTCAGGATATCTTAAAGGGTAAAGGAGGGGATGATAAACTCATTTTAACTCAAGGTATTGCCATTGGTGGTGATGGAAATGACAATTATCATATTCGCCGCTATGAGTGGCTTGAACATGCTGATGACTTGTACCTTACAGAGCGTTATTTTGACAGAAAAGACAAAGCAGTGAAAACGCGAAAGTACCTTAACCCTAGCTATACAGAAGGTCGCCATCAGTTTCAGGCAAAGGTGGTTATTAAAGAATCTAATTACTTACAAAGCAGAGTCACTTTAGAGTATTTTTTAGATGAAATAAAGCACGTTCAAATAGACGGCAACCACTTGGTTTTAACGCTCAAACAACCCAAAAATAGTATTGATGGCCATTTTTTTCAAAATGTGGAAAGTGAAGTCACTATTGTTCTCGAAAATGTGCAAGATTCGGCTTTGAAGGCACCACATCATGGATATCAGCTACAAACTCTTGATGGTTGGGTGATGATAACAGTGATAGATGAAAAACATCCTAACCAGTATTTCAGCTTAAGTTATGTACAAGAAAGTGACCAACTCCCTTCTACAGACGGAAAATCCGTCAAAATAGATGAATCAGTGGGTATTATAACGATAAACCAATCTCGTCATTATAAAAAGCCTACATGGGGATGGTTCATTCCAATAGGCCATGCAAAGCATTTAACTTACCGTGGAAATAGTCAAAACAACGTATTACCCCTGATAAAACTAGGGAGTTATATTGAAGTGAGTCAAGGACTAGATACCTATCAAATAGTGCAAGGCAAAGAGGAGTATGGTGAGGTTGAGTTTGATTTTTCTAAAGTAAATGACTGTTTTACAGATAAAGATAGTCTGTGCTTATTGTTACCTACAGAGATTGGTTATTCACTCTATATGGACGATGGACAGCTATACAGCGTAGATAAATTTGGGCAAAAAAAATTGGCGATTAAATTTAGCAACGTAGGTAATAAGCTCTCTGACGTTGTTTTAATCCAAGATAAGCATAGCAATTTATTTAAAGTCAACTTACAGGAAAACCGCCTATCACCAGTAAACCCAGTTAAAGAAAGTAGCACAAGTGACGATCAAATTATCTTGCCAATGGGCTATCAATCCGAAAAGCATGTTATTGATGCTCAAAGCGGTGACGATACTATTATCAATAAAGGTTTAGAAAGTTATGTCCTGTTGGGGGGAGATGGTGATGATAATCTTAAAGCTAGTGGTGGAAATAATATTTTATATGGTGGTGCGGGGGATAACTTTGTCAGTGGTGGATTAGGCCATGATCTGCTGTTATCAAGTCAGGGAAACGATACGCTAATGGGAGGCGTTGGGGATGACCACTATATCATCGATGGTAATCAGACTGGTGCGGTATATATTGAAGACTCTATTGGGAATAACAATATTCATTTGGTTAATTTTAAACATCAACCAATCGAAGAGGGTGATGCAAAATACCAGTTTTATGCATCATCAGCCGGTAAGCTTGTAAAAATTAAAGCCTTTAACGACGATGGCGAAGGAAACTTCAATATTCACCACTATGAGCGGCTAGACGAAAAATTTAGCTCCTCCACGAGCCACGGGATGACCCCGCTCGTTAATTATCTCTCTGAAAAACTCCATAAAGCCAAGCAGTCTGGGGAATTCACCACTTGGAAACCTATTGATGAACTTACAAGCACATTAAATGGCGTGGTAGTCAATGACGGCGCGAGACCTTTAAACCTAACGTTGAAAGATGATGGCATTGTATTACATCAGGATTGTACAAGAAATAATTGGCTTATTGATACCTTAGGTGGCAATGATCATGTCATGGATATGTCTCAACAAGGGCGCATTATTAAGGGGGGGAGTGGTCACGATAAGCTGATTACCCAAGGCGGTGAAAATGTGCTGTATGGCGGGCAAGGTGATGATATTTTATTGGCACAAGGGATGCATCAAGATGTACTAATCTCTTTAGATGGAAAAGACCAATTAGCGGGAACTCAAGGTGATGACCTCTATATTGTCAGCGGTCATGGAAAAGGTGATGTGAAGATCACGGATGTTGAGGGGCGCAATCAAGTGGTGTTAATTGATTTAGAGGAAACTAATTATAAACAATTATCAACTAACATTGCTGAAACAACATATCGCTCAAAGAGTGGAAGGGAAGTAACGCTGATTCATAACAACCATATTGGGTCAAAGAATCATGTCATGCAGGTGCGTCATCTTAACAGTTATCAGCAATTATCGGAACAACATATAGAGAAAACCATTGACCGTTTGGTTCAGCTACTCGTTGAAGAGCGCATTGATTATGAACGAAATCTCGACCTTAGCATCCCTAATGATAATTACCGGAAGAATTGGGGAGCGGTACAAATAACGGAGCGCTTCCTTAGCCATCTTAAATAGCTTTTTATAAAAAATGCCAGTCAGTAACGCGACTGACTGGCATGATATTAAATACGCTGCTTTAACATTTTCAATGATTAATTTTTAATGCATCCGAACAATTACAGCACTTTCACGATAGCGTCACACAAAGGAACCATGTTCTCAAGTGTTAAGCCTGCTACGTTAATACGGCCAGAACTTACCGCATAGATACCAAATTCGCTACGTAGACGCTCTACCTGCTCTTTTGTTAGGCCACTGAAGGAGAACATACCATTTTGGTTAATAATGAAGCTAAAGTCTTGTTTAGCGCCTTTTTCTTCCAATGTTTTCACTAACAGTTGGCGCATGCGCTTAATACGTTCACGCATTGCGGTTAATTCTTGGACCCACTCAGCTTTTAACACGTCATCAGAAAGGATGGTTGTTACCACTGCGGCACCGTGTGCTGGTGGGTTTGAGTAGTTTGCGCGAATAACCGCTTTCGCTTGGCTGAATGCGCGCTCTGCGTTGTCACTGTCTTTGGCAATGATGGTACAAGCGCCGACACGCTCATTGTATAAACCGAAGTTTTTAGAGAATGAGCTCGCAACAATCATTTCAGGGTTGTTTTTGGTGAAAATACGCAGGCCTTCGGCATCTTCATCTAAACCTTTTGCAAAACCTTGGTAAGCAAAGTCAAAAACCGGTAATAAGCCTTTTTCTGCACATAATGCGGCGAGTTTTGTCCATTGTTCAGCGGTTGGGTCAATACCCGTTGGGTTATGGCAGCAGCCGTGTAAAACAATCACATCACCCGCTATCGCAGATGATAAGCTGTTAAGCATGCCGTCAAAATCCATACCGTGGTTGGCTGCGTCATAGTAGTTGTAAGTTAAAACTTCTAAGCCAGCAGCTTCAAAAATATTTTTATGATTAGGCCAAGTTGGGTTGCTAATCCAAACACGTTTTGCATTGGTTTGCTTGGCAATAAAGTCAGCGGCGATACGCAGTGCGCCTGTACCACCCGGTGCTTGCGCTGTACGTGCACGTTTCGAGGTGACAATTTCATGTTGTGCACCGAATAACAGTTCTTGTGTTACACGGCCAAATTCTGGCATTCCGCTAATCGCAAGATAGTTTTTGGTGTTTTCGTTATCCAGCAGGAATTTTTCTGCTTTTTTAACGGTATCAAGCACAGGGGTTTTCCCTGATTCGTCTTTATAGACGCCAATACCTAAGTTGATTTTATTATCGCGGGGATCAGCACGGAAACTATCAGCAAGACCTAAGATTGGGTCAGCAGGGGCAGAAGTAATTTTTTCAAACATGTTGTCGATTCCAAAGCTCTGTAGTGGTACCCACACAGTTCCTAAGGTATGAAGGCATAAGTGAGAATGCGGTTGGCTATCCTTGCTTGTTATCTGCCCAGACCATACGAAACTCGCGGGTGTAGCTGAAAACGGGTTTAGTCGAACGAGTCGAGTTCTCAGGGTAACGTGATAAAGGCTTTTTGCCAACCGTTTTACCAAAAATTGGCGAGATCTTGTGAACTAGGTAGGAATTGCATGTAATCTGACCATAAATATCTATAAAGATGGTGAATCTGTCTGTCTTATTGATAATTCTGGTGTTTTTGTGGAGGAGAAATTTATGCTAGAGATGAAAAAAGAGAAATAAAAAAGCAGCGCCGAAGCGCTGCTTACAAAAACATGTTACCGTTTTCTAACTTATCAGTTAACTGATAATTAGAATTGGTAGATCAGACCTAAACCAACTACGTTATCAGTGTTGATACCGTTAGCTGTGTTTTTAGTGAAGTCATTGTCTTTTAACAGGTTGATTTTGTAATCAACAACTGCAGACATGTTTTTGTTGAAGTAGTAGTAAGAACCAACAGATACATATTTCAGGATATCTTTATTGCCGTAGCCTGGCAGGTCTTTACCTTTAGACTGTACGTAAGCAACAGATGGTTTCAGACCGAAGTCGAACAGGTATTGAGCAACTAATTCAACGTTTTGAGTTTTGTTAGCGATGAAATCTTTGCTACCGTAGTGAGTCATGTTCAGTGTCTCACCGTACATAGCTGCTAAATAAACGTTGTTAGCGTCGAATTTACCACCTACGTTCCATGCTTGTGCACGGTCACCACGAGCTTGGCTAGTTTTCTGGTTTTCAGTACGAGCAGAGTTAGAATAACCACCACCCAGAGTTACGCCCCAGCCTAAGTCATAAGCTGTTGAGAAACCGTAACCGTCACCGTTGTTTTTGTAAACTTCAGAAACGCCAGATTTGTTAGTTTCGGTATTTTTACCTTGATATTGCAGAGCGAAGCTCAGGCCATCAACATAACCGAACATGTCGCTGTTACGGTAAGTTAATAGGTTACGGTTACGACCAGTCATGAATGTGTCAGTCTGAGCCATAGAGTCGCCGCCCCATAATGGCAGAACGTCGGTCCATGCAGCTGTATCATATACAACACCGTAGTTACGACCGTAGTCGATTGAACCGAAATCAGCAAATTTCAGACCAGCATACGCTAAACGGTTTTTGTTGGTGTTGTTGTCTTCACCTTTGTTGGTTTTAGTTTCCCACTCGAAACGACCAAAACCAGTCAATTGATCAGTGATTTGAGTATCACCTTTCAGGCCTAAACGAACACGTGAATCATCACCGTCTTCGCTCTTAGTACCATTACTACCTTTGCCATCTGCAAAGTAGTGACGAACGTCAACTTTACCGTAAACGTCTAATTTGTTGCCGTCTTTGTTGTATACTTCAGCTGCGTTTGCTGCACCAGCAGCTAACAGAGCTGGGATAACCATTGCAAGAATATTGCGTTTCATCATTATTATTACCCTCATTGGTGTTATTCGGACACCTGCCACTGCCAAAAATAATTCGCAAAAAATAATTGGAACTATTTGTGAGAGATTAGTGTCGTCTATGTCGGCGACCAGTGTTCCATTGCTAAATAAAATTATCTACCCTCAAAGTGCTACAAAATCAAAGATTCTGAAACAAATGGTAACTAGATGTTTCAAAATGTAAAAAATAGATCAATAAATAACCACTCATCGTACCAGTTTAAAAAATATTACAAAAATTAGGGAACTTTTTCAAAAGACAAATTGAGTTTTTTTTGAGCAGTTTAGCGAATGTAAAGCGGTTATTTATCACTAGTAAAAAGAGAATAGTGAGATTAAAAAGCAGATTATTCTTAGCACTAGCAGATTGCTGGCTGTTTACGGAGAATAATAAGGTGATAACGTAAAAATTGTGATCTGGTTATCATGTGGCTGCAATTCGATGTAACGAGATGAGATAGTTCTACAGCGAAAGTATATTAGGGCTGAAAAGTAACGGGCCAACATCAGCTGGCCCGTAAATTAGGGTGTTAATACAGAAAGCCGTTATTAGAACGCTGCATTTCTTGGGGTACGTGGGAATGGAATTACTTCACGCACGTTACCGACACCAGTGACATAAGCCACTAAACGCTCAAAACCAAGGCCGAAACCTGAGTGAGGAACGGTGCCATAACGACGCAGATCACGGTACCACCAGTAATCTTCTTTATTCATACCCATTTCTTCAAGGCGTGCATCGAGCATATCAAGGCGCTCTTCACGCTGTGAACCTCCGATGATTTCACCAATACCCGGTGCTAATACGTCCATCGCGGCAACGGTTTTGCCATCTTCATTAAGGCGCATATAGAACGCTTTGATGTCTTTCGGGTAGTTTTTCACTACCACTGGTGCTTTAAAGTGCTGTTCTGCTAAGTAGCGCTCATGCTCAGAAGACATGTCGACACCCCAATAAACTGGGTTTTCGAATTTTTGACCACAAGTTTCAAGGATTTTAATGGCATCCGTGTAATCAACTTGTGCAAAGTCTGAGTTAACAAAGCTTTCTAAACGGTTGATAACGTCTTTATCGACACGCTGAGCAAAGAATTCTAAGTCATCACGGCGTTCTTCAAGAGCAGCTTTGAAGGCGAATTTCAACATTTTTTCTGCCAGACCAGCCACATCATCTAAAGAGGCAAAAGCCACTTCAGGCTCTAACATCCAGAATTCCGCTAGGTGGCGGCTGGTATTTGAGTTTTCTGCACGGAAAGTTGGCCCGAAAGTATACACTTTGCTAATAGCCGTTGCGTAAGCTTCACCATTGAGCTGGCCTGAAACAGTTAAGAACGCTTCGCGACCAAAGAAGTCTTCACTGAAGTCCACTTCACCTTTGTCATTACGTGGCAGGTTGTTGTAATCCAGCGTGGAAACGCGGAACATCTCACCAGCACCTTCAGTATCTGACGCGGTAATTAATGGCGTAGAAACCCAGAAGTAGCCTTGTTCATCAAAAAAACGATGCAGGGCTTGAGCTAATGTGTGGCGCACACGCGCAACGGCACCAATTAAGTTAGTGCGCGGGCGCAAGTGGGCCGCTTCACGTAAGAATTCAACGCTGTGGCGTTTTGCTGCCATTGGGTAGGTGTCAGGGTCTTCAACCCAGCCAACCACTTTAACAGCGGTGGCTTCAAGTTCAAAGGATTGACCTTGGCCTGGGGATTCTTTTACGGTACCCGTAACTTCAACTGAACAACCCGTTGTGAGATGCAGGACTTCGTCATTATAATTAGGTAAATTATTATTAATGATAGCCTGTAACGGGTTAAAGCAAGAACCGTCATAAACGGCGAGGAAAGAAAAACCAGCATTTGAATCTCTCCTTGTACGTACCCAGCCTTGAACGGTGACTTCTGTGCCTACCGCCACTCGGCCTTGCAGTACGTCGACTACAGGCGCTACTATCATATAATTCACTCTCTTCATATTTAACGATATCTACTTCGACTATCTCAATCCGTCATACTTCGAGCCGTAGATGCGTTGGCTTCACAAACCGACCCTAGTCACATACCTATGTATGCTCCTAGGGCTCACTTTGTTTGCCGCCTTCCTACAACTCGAATTATTTAGGATGTAATTCAAATTGTTTTAAATCCATTCAACCGCTTATATCTATGAATATTATTCAAAAAATGTCATCGGTTTATGGCGATTAAAATAGTTAAAGTAGGGATATTAACGAAATCCCATGTTTCATGGGGCCAAAGCTCTATGTTACTTGCCATTTATTAGGAAACAAGTAAAAAATCGCGATAAAACATTTCTGTTGAAGCGAAGCGTGGTTATTGAGCTTAAAAGCTATAGTAATAGTAAGTGAATAAAAGAAAAAGGGGTTTTAAAGCTCTGGGCAAGAAAAGTGCAAATTCTTACTCAGAGCTAGGGAAAAGCGACTTAATTAGCTGGCTTTTTCCATTTTAGGCAGGTCAAACGCTTTTCTGAGTTGATTGACGAACTCATCATCTTCACAAATGGTTTTTCCTGGGCTGTCAGATAGCTTAGCGACAGGTTTACCATTGCACTCGACTAGCTTAATCACAATATTCAATGGGGTTACATGTGGAATATTGCAGGTTAGACGAGTACCGATACCAAAAACAAGGTTAATCCGCTGATGAAAATAACGATATAACTCAAGTGCTTTTTGTAGGTCTAAGCTGTCAGAGAACACCAACGTTTTGTTCATCGGGTCAATACCCAATTTTTGGTAATGAGTGATGGCTTTTTCACCCCATTCGATCGGGTCCCCCGAGTCATGACGCAACCCTTGGTAGCGGTTCGCAAAGTTAGCATCAAAATCACGCAAAAAGGCATCCATAGTGATACAGTCAGTTAATGCCACACCTAAGTGATTAGGGTATTCATCAAGCCAGCTCTGCAATGCCTCACGTTGGCTATTTGCTAACTCAGGGCTGATTTGTTGATGGGCTTGGAACCATTCATGGGCTTGTGTGCCAACAGGGGATAAATCTAATTCGTGTGCAAGTTTGTAATTGCTTGTTCCTACAAGATAAGGAAACTCTTGTTTAAGCATTGAAACAATGGCGGATTGTACGTCGTAGGAGAAACGGCGGCGTGTCCCAAAGTCCATAAGCTTAAAGTTAGACAAATCAAGTTGGTGTTCATCGGCTTGTTGATAGAAAACATTTAACAGCTTTTTGAGTTGCTGAACAGCATCGTCAGGATGAATGTTTGGGTGCCTATCTTTTTGGATGATTTCACTGACCAATGCAAGGAGCGGTACCTCCCACATAATCACTTCACGCCAAGGCCCACTGATGCGAATCGCTAACTGACCTTCATTTGTGGTACTGACAACGACTTGTTCTGGGTTAAAGCGGAACGACTTTAACCACATAAGATAGTCTTCTTGGAAGAAAGGTAAGCGGCGGAGAAAATTTAGCTCGTCATCAGAAAGTGACAACTTAGCCATTAACTGAATTTGTTGCCTAATTTCATTGGCGTAAGCACCTAAGATCTCACTGCTACGACAGCGAAACTCAGCGACAACCGGTACCTGATGGTAACGGTGGAAAACGGCCTGCTGCATATGAAGCTTGTAAGCATCGGTATCAAGCAGTGATGTAATAATTGGTGTAGCGTCTAAATTCATGGCACGCAGACATCCTCGCGGAGCTTATCTTTACCACTAATGCTATTCATTTTTACTCTTGTTCCCCTAAAAGTCACAATGAGATAAAAGCAGCAATAGTCGTTAGCTAAATCGTTAAAGTTGCAAAAGTATACCCACTTTAGCAAAAGATAGAAGTGTTATTCTATCTCTTGTTTTCAAGGAGCACGGCAACCTAAATTCGCGTATTGCCTTTCTGTATTACTATGAAATCAAATAAATACGTTTTATGTGTATTCTGTCCATAGAAACAGACAAAAGCATTAATCACGAAAAGATACTAACACGCCATAAAATATTTAATAGTGCTATAGCACCAACAAACAAACGAATTTTTAACAAAGTTAAGTAGGGTGGGACATACAAAGCTAACATAGCCATAAAAATAGATAACATTTTTTGATGAAAATGTTTCTCAAATCCATTCACATTATTGTGGCTTATAGTATTGTATAAGTATTAAAGCAGTACGATATTGAATATAACGAATTAAAAGGTTACTTATGACCCAGTTAAGACAAGCGAAATATCGTCAGGATTATCAAGCACCTGATTACACAATTACAGAAATTGACCTCGATTTTAATCTTGACCCAGTGAAGACAGTGGTTACCGCAGTAAGTAAGGTAAAACGCCTTAATCCGCAATCTTCAACGCTTGAACTCAATGGCGAAGATTTATCGTTAGTTAGCCTCGAAGTCGATGGCAAAGCATGGCAAAACTATAAAGAATCTGAAGGTAAATTGATTATTGAGTCATTACCTGAATCATTCACACTGCGGATTGTGAATGAAATTAGTCCTGAAAAAAACACAGCACTAGAAGGGCTATATGTTTCAGGTGAGGCGTTATGCACACAATGTGAAGCGGAAGGTTTTCGCCATATTACCTATTACCAAGACCGACCAGATGTGCTGGCTCGCTATACCTCCACAATTACAGCAGATAAATCACGTTATCCTTATTTACTTTCAAATGGTAACCGTATCGCAGAAGGTGAGTTAGAAGACGGCCGTCATTGGGTTAAGTGGGAAGATCCATTCCCGAAACCAAGTTATTTATTTGCTTTAGTAGCAGGTGATTTTGACGTTTTAAAAGACACCTTTGTGACTCGCAGTGGCCGTGAAGTTGCGTTAGAACTTTTTGTTGATAAAGGTAATTTAGACCGTGCTCCTTGGGCAATGCAGTCCTTGAAAAATGCCATGAAGTGGGACGAAGAACGCTTTGGTTTAGAGTATGACCTTGATATCTATATGATTGTTGCCGTTGATTTCTTCAACATGGGAGCAATGGAAAATAAAGGACTGAATGTCTTTAACTCTAAATATGTTTTAGCCAAAAGCGAAACCGCGACGGATAAAGACTACCTGAATATCGAATCTGTGATTGGCCATGAATATTTCCATAATTGGACAGGAAACCGCATTACTTGTCGTGACTGGTTTCAATTAAGCCTAAAAGAAGGGTTAACCGTTTTTCGCGATCAAGAATTTAGTTCGGATTTAGGCTCCCGCTCTGTTAACCGTATTAACAATGTTAAAGTGATGCGTTCAGCCCAGTTTGCTGAGGATGCAAGCCCAATGGCGCACCCGATCCGTCCTGACAAAGTTATTGAAATGAATAATTTCTATACCTTAACGGTGTATGAAAAAGGATCCGAAGTTATTCGTATGATCCATACGCTGCTCGGTGAGGAAATGTTCCAAGCGGGAATACAACTTTATGTTCATCGCCATGATGGCAGTGCGGCAACCTGTGACGATTTTGTACAGGCGATGGAAGATGCATCAAATGTTGATTTATCACTATTTCGTCGTTGGTATAGCCAATCAGGGACACCAGTTTTAACTGTACGTGATGAATATTCACCAGAAAAACAGCAATATACCCTACATGTTAGCCAAATGACGCCGCCTACGGCAGATCAAGCGGAAAAGAAACCATTGCATATCCCATTGGATATTGAGCTCTATGATGAACAAGGTGGAATTATTACGCTAAAACGTGATGGCAGTGTTGTAAATTCAGTGCTAAACATTACGCAAGAAACTCAAACGTTTGTATTTGATGAGGTGACAAGTCGTCCAGTTCCATCCTTATTACGTGAGTTTTCAGCCCCTGTAAAATTAGATTACAACTACACGGATGAGCAATTAGCTTTCTTGATGCAGCATGCAAGCAATGAATTTGCTCGTTGGGATGCCGCGCAGCAACTAATTAATAATTATGTAAAAATTAACGTGGCTCATTATCAAAACGGCGAGGCATTAGTTTTGCCTGAGTCGGTGGTTGATGCTTTCCGTGGGGTATTATTAAGTGATTCGATTGATCCTGCATTAGTCGCATTGATCTTAACGTTACCTTCCGAAAATGAGCTTGCCGAATTATTTACGGTTATCGACCCTGTCGCGATCCACGAAGTTGTGAACTTTATCTATCATCATTTAGCGGTAGAAATGCATGATGAGCTTCTCACCGTTTATCGCTCCATTAATATTGATGGGTATCGGGTTGATCACCAAGATATAGCTAAACGTTCACTGCGTAACATTTGTCTACAATACTTAGCCGCGGGTGACGATAGCGAGCTGGCGAACAAATTAGTACTGGAACAATACCAATCTGCCGATAACATGACTGATTCGCTGGCTGCATTGACCGCAGCAAACGAATCACAGTTAGCTTGTAAAGAGCAGTTAATGGCAGACTTTGATGAGCGCTGGCACCATGATGGGTTGGTTATGGATAAGTGGTTTACATTACAAGGTGCAAATCCAGCGAAAGAAGCCCTTGCCAATGTACGTGAATTATTGAATCACCGTTCATTTAGCATGAGCAATCCTAACCGTGTTCGTTCACTTGTCGGTGCCTTCACTGCAGGGAATCCAGTTAATTTCCATGCGGAAGATAGCAGTGGTTACCAATTCTTGTATGACATTTTAGTCGATTTGAATACGCGTAATCCACAGGTAGCATCAAGACTGATTGAGCCATTGATCCGTTTAAAACGTTATGATGCACAGCGCCAAGCACAGATGCGCAAAGTGCTTGAGCAGTTAAAAGCGCTTGATAACCTTTCTGGTGATCTATTTGAAAAAATAACCAAAGCGTTAGAAAGCTAGTTTATATATAGCTAGCCAATTATTGGTTTTAATAAGCCGCTAAAATTTAATTTAGCGGCTTATTATTGTTTATGACAAAAGTGGAATATTAAATGAGAGATAACTCTCATAAAATGGTTGTTTTTCCCTCGAAAACCCAGACAAATGCATTTTTATTGATTTTTTCGTGGTAAAAGGGCAATAAGATAGGGTAATCTGTAGCGCGTTTTATCCGACGAAAAAACCGCATGTATGAATGAAAGCTCGGCAAATCCTATTTGGCGGGGTTTTAGCATGCGACATGATGTCTACTCTATTGAAACGTACTAGTAAAAATAGGTTATTGGATATGCTATATCACCTTGCCCGCAAGGCACTATTCCAGTTCGACCCCGAAAAAGCGCATGAATTGACTTTTCGCCAGCTTCAACGTTTGAATCATTCCCCTTTCCAATGTCTTATTCGCCAATCAGTTGCCACTAAGCCCGTTCAATGTATGGGGCTTTCCTTCAAAAACCCACTAGGACTTGCAGCGGGTTTAGATAAAGATGGTGAATGTATTGATGCATTTGGTGCAATGGGTTTTGGGTTTATAGAAATTGGTACAGTAACGCCTCGTCCTCAGTCTGGTAATGACAAACCGCGGTTATTTCGACTTGTAGAAGCTGAAGGTTTAATTAACCGGATGGGCTTTAATAATAAAGGTGTCGATAACCTTGTCGAGAATGTCAAGAAATCGAATTACGGTGGGGTCATTGGAATCAATATTGGTAAAAATAAAGATACACCTGTTGAACAAGGTAAAGATGATTATTTAATTTGCATGGATAAGGTCTATGCTCATGCAGGTTATATTGCTATTAATATCTCCTCACCAAATACGCCAGGGTTACGTACATTACAATATGGCGAAGCGCTGGATGATTTATTAAGTAGCATAAAAGCAAAACAACTGGAATTACAATTACAGCACCAAAAATATGTGCCTGTTGCTGTAAAGGTTGCGCCTGATTTATCTGAAGAGGAACTTATCCAAGTTTCAGATAGCCTAGTTAGACATAATATCGATGGCGTTATTGCAACGAATACCACGTTAGATCGTTCTTTGGTTCAAGGAATAAATCATTGCAATGAAGCGGGTGGATTAAGTGGTCGTCCTGTACAATTAAAAAGCACACAAGTTATTAAGATTATTTCACGTGAATTAAATGGCAAACTGCCAATAATCGGAGTAGGTGGAATTGATTCCCTTACTGCAGCACGTGAAAAAATGGAAGCGGGTGCCTCTTTAATTCAAATTTATTCTGGTTTTATTTACCATGGGCCAAAATTAATTAAAGATATTGTTAATCATATCTAGTAATAAATTGTAAATTTACCTATCAAGGGGGTTTATTTATTCCCCCTTTTAAACTATATTGCTAATAGTGGCTATTTTTGTATCAAATTGAACGCAATTTTCAGCAGATTTGCTATTTAGATAACAATATTATCCAGATATTTCTAACGTATCTTATTTAGTAGATCCAATTTTTAGCATATAAAAATAAGCCTTAGAGTAAATTTAGAAAGGATCATTATAGAGATCATTTCTGCTATATTTACCGGTAAATCGCTAAAGGGTCGTTTATGAATATTAAACCTGATGATCATTGGCGTTGGTATTTTGATCATGACCATAATAGGGTGATGTTAGATCTCGCCAACGGCATGATATTTCGTTCATGTTTTCCTGCTAAGATGCTAACGGTTTTTGCTCGTAATGAGATGCCTTTTAGTATCGAAGATGCAGGTGAATATTATTTATTCGATGAGCAGGCTAAAAGATTAAATATTACTCAAGAAGAAAGAGCTGAATTAGTCTTAAATAGCTTAGTTGCTTTTCGTTTTTTAAAACCACAGATGCCAAAGAGTTGGTATTTTTCTTCATTTCACTATATTAATGAACCTAAGCAGGGGCAAATAATTCAAGTGTGTTTAGAAAATACAAACCAGTACTTCACATTTATTATTGCTGAAGCTGGCCCATCTGCGAGTTTATGTTTATTAGCAGAACCAATCTTAGAATTACCCGATCGAACTTTACGATTCTGTGATCCAATTAAGATCATGAACGATCGCATGCTTGAATATTCATCTAAAGTTAAACGTCAATTATATGGTAATGCTATTTAAATGATCGTCAAAGATCCAGTGAAAAAATAGTTAAATAAATAGGTTTTTTTGCTAATTTAATTAATCTAGTTTTGAATGTTTAACACCATCATAGAATTTTTCCCCTGATGGTGTTAAAAAGCAAAACCAACACTTAGCTAAACGCTAATTTAACCGCTGTTTTTGGGATACAGCTGCAAGCGAGTATGTAACCGTTTTCTTTGATGGCACTTTGTTTTAATGGAGTGACTTCCCCAGAAATAAGCTTAATTTTACAGCGACCACAGATACCAGCTCGACACGAATAAGGGATAGTTAAACCATGGGATTCTAATTGTTCAAGGATCACATTTTGGTTATCACCTGTATATTCTGTTTCCTCAAAAACTAAACTGACATTATTGGCTTGAGTATTTAATTTATTAGCTGCTAGGTCATTTTCCCGCTCTTGAACTAAATATTGTTTTGCAGGTTTCGTTTCTAATATCGTCAGGGTATCACCAACACGAATAACACCTGTATTTTTGATAATCACATTTTGGCCAAAATCGACATCGCCGGTTTCATCTGAACGGAAGGTTTGTAGTGTTGCAAGTGGTTCGCTGTGGGGGTGTTTAACCCCTTTTTCCGGACTAACAGTCGTTAAAATGCATCGGCTACATGGCCTATCTAATGTAAAAATGACATCACCAATTTGAATAGTTTTCCATGTATCTTCTTCAAACGGCTTGGCGCCAGTAATAATTAAGTTGCCACGAAACTGTTCTAATTTAATACTGGCAGGGCAGCGACGTTGCAGTTCTTGGACAGAAGCTTCGTTGATCAGTAAAAAGGGATAGCCGTCAGCAAAAGACATTGGCACATCTTGGTATTCTTTGACACGGCGAGAAAGCTGAGGACTAAGCCAGCGTAGTTGTACTGGCTCGTCAAAAAAGCTAGTTAACCAACTATTTATCGCTTCAGGTGCAATAAGTGCGTGAAAATGATTGCCCCAAACTTCAGTAGGGCTCTGTTTCTCATCAAAGTCCTGATACAATACTGTTGCACTTTCGCCATTTGGTGCTCGCAAGTGAAGACCATTATTGAGCATTACCGGTGTAAAAAGTAACATTTGTGGATATTTTCTCGCCGTAATAAATTTACCTTCCAGCGTGGTTACCATAAAATTACGATCAAAAGTCAAACCGCTAATATCAGCGAAGGCGTGGGATAAACGAACTCCTCGCATAGATTTAACTGGGTGTGTATAAAGGCGCGAAAGCGTTATCATTTTTTAATCCTTATAATTGTGCGTAGCAACTTTATGACAACTGCATAAGATTAGCTATAATGCGCAACAATTTTTCATCCAAATTGGTAATAAATACTATGAATTCTCTGTTTGCCAGCACAGCTCGCGGCCTTGAAGAACTACTGAAAACGGAATTAGAATCGCTTGGCGCTAGCCAATGCAAAGTGGCCCAAGGGGGTGTCTATTTTCAGGCCGACGAACGTGTTATGTACCAAAGCCTACTGTGGAGTCGGCTGGCATCGCGTATTTTATTGCCACTGAATGATTTTGACGTTTACAGTGACTTAGATTTGTATCTCGGTGTACAAGCTATCGACTGGAGTGAGATTTTCTCTGTCAATGATACCTTTGTTGTTCATTTTACAGGGACTAACGAAGAAATTCGCAACAGCCAATACGGTGCATTGAAAGTTAAAGATGCTATCGTAGACAGCTTCGTACGTAAGCTTGATCAGCGCCCTGATGTCGCTCGCCAGCAAGCAGATATTCGTATCAACGTCTACCTTAATAAAGAAAGAGCCAGTGTGGCACTCGATTTAAGTGGTGACTCGCTACATATACGTGGCTACCGTGATTTGGCAGGCCAAGCGCCCTTAAAAGAGACACTGGCAGCAGCAATTATTAACCGTTCCGGTTGGCAACAGGGAACACCATTGGTCGACCCGATGTGCGGTTCAGGAACACTGTTAATTGAAGCTGCAATGATGGCAACAGATAAAGCTCCGGGATTACACCGTACTCATTGGGGCTTTTATGCATGGTCGAAATTTAACGCGGAACTTTGGCGTGAACTAACCACGGAAGCGCAAGTTCGTTTCCGCCAAGGTTTGAAAGAGACGACATCACGTTTTTATGGTTTTGATATTGATAAGCGTGTACTTGAAATGGCTCGTGCAAACGCTCGCCGTGCAGGGTTACAGGATTTAATTACCTTCAAGCAAGGTGATGCGGCAGCATTGGAAAACCCAGTTAACACCGATACGATAGGAACAATTATCAGTAACCCACCTTATGGTGAGCGTTTAGAAAGTGAGCCTGCTTTAATTGCGCTACATAGCCAGTTAGGGCGTATCGTGAAGGCCCGTTTCCCCGGGTGGCGTTTATCGATTTTTAGTGCCTCTCCTGAATTACTTAGCTGCTTGCAACTGCGTTCAGAGCGTGAATTTAAAGCTAAGAATGGTCCTTTAGATTGCGTTCAAAAGAATTATCAATTAGCGGCTACACCGTCAGAAACTATCGCGGAAATTTCACCTGATTTTGCAAATCGTTTACGTAAAAATATCAAGAAATTAAGTAAATGGGCAAAACAACAAGGTATTGATAGTTACCGTGTTTATGATGCTGATTTACCTGAGTACAATGTTGCGGTTGATATTTATGGCGATAAAGTGGTGATCCAAGAATATGCACCACCAAAAACCGTTGATGAACGTAAAGCTCGTCAACGCTTATTTGATGTGATCACTGCAACAATGAATGTGCTAGAACTGACATCGAATCAGCTAGTGTTAAAGACACGCCAGCGCCAAAAAGGTAAGCAGCAATATGAGAAATTAGCCCAAAAAGACGATTTCTTTTTAGTGCAAGAATACAATGCGAAAATGTTGGTGAATTTGACGGACTATCTGGATACGGGGTTATTCCTTGACCATCGTATTGCCCGTAAAATGTTAGGCCAAATGAGTAAAGATGCGGATTTCTTAAACTTGTTCTGTTATACCGGTGCCGCCACAGTGCATGCAGGGCTTGGTGGAGCGAAAAGCACCACGTCCGTTGATATGTCACGTACTTATCTTGAGTGGGCTGAAAAAAACCTACAAGCGAATGGGCTAACAGGTCGTCAGCATCGTTTAATTCAGGCGGATTGCTTGAGCTGGTTGGCAAATAGCCGGGAACAATTTGATTTGATCTTTATTGATCCCCCAACATTTTCAAATTCAAAACGCATGGATGGTACATTTGATGTACAACGGGATCATATCCAATTGATTACCCATCTAAAACGGTTATTGCGCCGTGGTGGAACCGTGATGTTTTCTAATAACAAACGTGGTTTCAAAATGGATCTTGAAGCAATTAAAGAATTAGGATTACAAGCACAAGAAATCACAGCGAAAACACTGTCAGAAGATTTTGCTCGTAACCGTCAAATACATAACTGCTGGCTAATTAGCCACGCAGAGTAAGGATAGAATCAATGGCTTTAATTAATTTGTCGGGTGCATACCTTTCGTTTAGTGATGCCCCATTACTGGATAATACCGAAATTCATATCGAAGATAACGAACGTGTATGTTTGGTTGGTCGCAATGGTGCGGGTAAATCGACATTAATGCGAGTGTTAACGAAAGAGCAGCCGCTGGATGATGGCCAGTTAATTTACGAGCAAGACTTGATTGTAGCCCGCTTACAGCAAGATCCACCGCGTAATATTGAAGGCACTATTTTTGATTTTGTGGCTGAAGGCGTTGCAGAACAAGCTCAGTACCTCAAAGATTATCACCATGTTGCGAAAGAGGTCGAAACTGACCCGAGCGAGAAAAATCTAAATAAATTAGCTGAATTGCAAGAGGTGTTGGATAACCGTAATTTATGGTTATTAGACTCTCGTATCAGTGATGTCCTGAAGAAACTCGGTTTACCTGCAGATGCAGAACTATCTTCATTATCAGGTGGTTGGTTACGTAAAGCCGCTTTGGGCCGTGCGTTAGTGAGTAACCCGAGAGTATTATTTTTAGATGAACCAACCAACCACTTAGATATTGAAACCATTCTTTGGCTGGAAAATTTCTTAAAAGATTTCCAAGGTAGTATCGTATTTATTTCCCATGACCGTTCATTTATCCGCAATATGGCAACCCGTATTATCGATTTAGACCGTGGGCAATTGTCTTCTTGGCCGGGTAATTATGATGACTACTTGGTAAATAAAGAAGAAGCTTTGCGTGTTGAAGAGATGCAAAATGCAGAATTCGACCGTAAATTAGCCCAAGAAGAGACGTGGATCCGCCAAGGTATTAAAGCGCGTCGTACTCGTAATGAAGGGCGTGTTCGTGCACTGAAAGCGCTACGGGTAGAGCGTTCAGAGCGTCGTGAAGTGATGGGCACAGCGAAAATGCAAGTAGGTGAAGCATCTCGATCTGGCAAAATTGTATTTGAAATGGAAAATGTGAATTACCAGATTGATAATAAAGTACTGGTAAAAGATTTTTCAGCTCAAGTATTACGCGGTGATAAAATCGCTTTAGTTGGGCCAAACGGTTGTGGTAAAACAACATTGTTGCGCCTAATGCTAGGGGATTTACAAGCAGATAGCGGACGAGTGCATTGTGGTACTAAGTTGGAAGTTGCTTATTTCGACCAGCATCGTGCAGCATTGGACCCAGATAAAACCGTGATGGATAACTTGGCAGAAGGCAAACAAGAAGTCATGGTGAATGGTAAGCCACGCCATGTTCTAGGCTATTTGCAAGATTTCATGTTCCCACCAAAACGTGCGATGACACCTGTTCGAGCACTTTCGGGCGGTGAGCGTAACCGGTTACTGCTTGCACGTTTATTCCTAAAACCAAGTAACTTATTGATCCTCGATGAACCGACTAACGACCTTGATGTCGAAACTTTAGAGTTACTTGAAGAATTAGTTGATGGTTACCAAGGAACGGTTCTACTGGTCAGCCATGACCGAGAATTTGTCGATAACAGCGTGACAGAGTGCTGGATCTTCGAAGGTAATGGGGTTATTAACCGTTTTGCTGGTGGGTATTACGATGCTCAACAGCAAAAAGCACAAACCGTGAGTTTGAAAGCAGAACAAACGAGTAAAGTGACTGGCCAAGATAAACAGCCGAAACCGAAAGAAACGGTAAAACGTTCAAATAAGCTCAGTTACAATTTATTACGTGAATTGGAACAATTACCAGCAAAATTGGAACAACTTGAAAGTGAAATTGAAGCGCTGCAAGCTCAAGTTGGGGATGCTGATTTTTTCAACCAACCACATGATGTAACAGAAAAAACGCTGAGTCAGTTAGCGGCAAAAGAAGCTGAATTAGAGCAAGCGTTTGACCGTTGGCAAGAGCTTGAATTGCTGAAAAACGGCTAATTACGTTTTAATTAAAGGAGCAAATACACTTTGTGCAACCATGAGTCTCATGAACATGTGCTTTGTCCTCAGTGTGACATGTTGGTTGCAGTTCCTGAATTGGAGCAAGGGAGCAAGGCAACGTGTCCACGCTGTGAAACCACATTGGTCTCAAAGTGGCGATATCCGTATAAGCAGCCGGCAGCATATGCAGTTAGTGCATTAATTATGCTATTTATTGCCTGCTTATTCCCCTTTGTTAAGATGGGCGCCGCAGGGATTGAAAATGAAATCTCGTTATTCCAAATAATTGAAATTATAGCAACCACGCGTTATAGCGGTCTGGCACTCTTTTTTCTATTTTTTTCATTGATTATTCCTGCATTTTGTATGATCACAATTATTCTTTTAGGGTTGCAAGTTCATATTCCTAAAGGTATTAAAGTGGTGATCACCCGTATTTTGTTCCAAATGAAAGCGTGGTGTATGGCTGAGATCTTTTTAGCGGGGGTCTTAGTCAGCTTTGTTAAATTGATAGCTTACGGTGATATTGGTATCGGGTTAAGCTTTTTACCTTATTGTGCGTATTGCATGCTACAAGTAAGGGCTTTTCAGTGCTTAGACCGCCATTGGCTGTGGAACCGAATTGAAGCGGCTCCGAAGCTAGATAGGCCGTTAATCGTGGGTCAGACGGGTATTAAACAAAATGTACGTTTATGCCTTGTGTGTACGGCGATTTTACCTGCCGAGCAGTCCAAATGCCCACGTTGTCACTCTCATGGTAGTGTGCGTAAAAACCAAAGTTTACAATGGACTTTGGCGCTTTTAGTCACATCAATTATGTTGTATATCCCTGCTAATGTGCTGCCAATGATGACTACTAATACGTTGGGAACGGCATTAAATTCGACCATTATTGATGGTGTGATTTTGTTGTGGGAAGACGGGTCATATCCTGTTGCCATGGTGATTTTTGTGGCCAGTATCATGGTACCTACATTGAAGATGATAGGAATTGCGTGGCTTTGCCTAGATTCTAAAGGGTACGGTAATCGCGACCCGCATCGTATGCACTTTATTTATGAGTTGGTGGAATATGTCGGCCGTTGGTCAATGATAGATGTGTTTGTTATTACTATTTTAGCCTCTTTGGTTCAAATGGGGCAATTGATGAATATTGTCCCTGCGATGGGGATTATTTTCTTTGGTGTGGTTGTTATTCTCACAATGTTTGCAGCGATGACCTTTGACCCTAGATTAACATGGGACCGCTGTGAAAGAAAAAATGCAGTAAATACTGTTGAACAAGAAGGAGTCATCGGGTGACTGATAAAGAAACACCACAGGCCAATGCCAAAATTAGCAAGCTAAAAAGTTGGTCGCCTGTATGGGTGATCCCAATCGTGACGGTCTTGCTTGGTGCTTGGGTCTTATTTTACCACTTTAGCAACCAAGGCCCAGAAGTGACATTAATCACTTACAATGCTGAAGGAATAGAAGCGGGTAAAACGAAAATTAAAAGTCGCAGCGTTGATATTGGCGTTGTGGAAAGCGTGACACTCGATGACAATTTTAGTCGAGTGATCATTAAAGCGCGTTTGAACAATGAAATGAAAGAATTACTGCGTACCGACTCCGCGTTTTGGATTGTAAAACCGACAATCGGTCGTGATGGTGTCACTGGGCTGGGTACATTACTTTCAGGTGCTTATATTGAGCTTCAACCGGGCTTAGCGGCAAAAGAGCATTTCGAGTTCACTCTGTTGGATACCCCGCCTCTTGCATCACCAGATGCTAAGGGCATTCGTGTAGTACTGGTGAGTGATAAGGCAGGGCAATTAAACCCGGGTGATCCTGTATTATTCCGTGGTTACCGAGTCGGTTCTGTTGAAACTAGCAACTTTGATATGGATAAGCGTGATATGCGCTACCAATTATTTATCAATGCGCCGTATGATAAATTAATTAGTTCAAATGTACGTTTCTGGAAAGACAGTGGTATTGCTTTTGATATGTCATCCCAAGGTGTTCACGTTGAAATGGGCTCAATTGCTACATTGCTTACTGGTGGTGTGAGTTTTGATGTTCCAACGGGGTGGGTTCCAGGTGCGAATGTAAAGGAAAATACTGAATTCCAACTGTTTGATAACCAAAGCAGTATTCAAAACTCCTTGTATACACAGTATCAAGATTTTGTCTTATTTTTCTCCGACTCAGTGCGAGGCCTGCAACCAGGAGCACCGGTCGAGTTCAGGGGTATTCGTTTAGGTACTGTTGCACAAGTGCCTTTTTATACGGAAGGTTTAGACCAATCTCTGGATAATGACTTTAGAATTCCTGTTTTAATTCACATTGAGCCAGAACGTTTCTCTAAAGATGTTGGTAAGAATTTTAATTTAAAAAATGAATTAAATTTAGCGTTGAAAGATGGCTTGAGAGCATCATTAAAATCAGGGAATTTGCTAACTGGCGCATTATTTGTTGATTTGGATTTTGTGCAAAATGCAGAGCCTTATAAAGGCCCAACGGTGGTTGCTGGCTATAAAATTATCCCAACAACCAGTGCAGGGTTAGCGCAAATTCAACAAAAAGTCATTGCAGTGTTAGATAAAATTAACAATATGCCAATTGAACCGATGCTTAATCAAACCACACAAACATTGGCAGAAGGGCAAAAAGTTGTTAAAGAGGCTAATGCTATGTTGGCACAGCTCAACAAAGTGATGGCGAGTAAAGAGTTCCAGAATTTACCTCATGACTTGCAAAAAACACTGCAAGAAATGAACCGAGCAATGCAAGGTTTCCAACCTGGTTCACCAGCTTATAATAAAATGGTGGATAACATGCAGCGTTTAGACCAAGTATTGAGAGAAGTTCAGCCGCTTTTACGTACCTTGAATAATAAGAGTAATGCACTAGTTTTTGAAGCTGAACCAACGAAGGATGTTGAGCCTAAAGGAGTGAAAAAATAATGAGATATTTATTATCGATATTTGTTTTGTTATTGGCGGCTTGTAGTAGTACTCCAGAGAAAAAGTACTACCAATTGCCAATGAAAACTCCTCAGATACAATCTGCCGAGGTGATGGATAAAGGCCAAGTATGGTTGCAGCGTATTATGTTATCAGATGTACTGACGTCAAATGGTATTACCTACCAAACGACAGATGTCAGTTATACCAATGCAAGTACCCACTTATGGGCTAGCCCATTAGAGCAACAACTTGGGCAGTCGATGGTGAGTGAATTATCTGCGGCGTTACCTGAAAAATTGGTATCGTTACAGCCATTACAGAACTCACCGGATACACTTGATATCACTTTAACGGCCTTTAATGGGCGGTATGACGGTAAAGTATTAGTGCAAGGTTTTTGGACTTACTCTCATGATAACAACGTGATCCGCCGTAATTTTGATGTGCAGTTAGATCAAAACGAAGATGGCTATCCAGAGTTAGTCCGTACGTTATCGATGGGTTGGCAGCAAGTGGCTGAGAGTATTGCGAAAGAAATAGATAAATACTAGTTATTGGCAACTATTTAAGTAAATTATATTAAATGCACCTTGAATATATGTAGTTTTATATATTTCAGGTGCATTATTATTTTTATCAAATATAGATATTCTTTTAATTTATATTTAGTAAATAATAATTATATTTGTTCGCTAATATTATGATAAATAAAAGAATGTCTTTGTTTTTAATTTAAATCAATGAGTTATATTAATTGCCACATACAAGTCACATTTATGCTATTTATGACAAATATATGAAAATCTTTACTTGATTTTTTTATCAACGGGCGCTATTTCTATAGAGTACCTATTAAAAAATAGTAGGTGCTGTTTTCTTTTCCATTTAAATGATGAGGGAAGTAAGGCATGAAAAGACAGAAGCGAGACCGTTTAGAAAGAGCTTTATCGAGAGGTTATCAAGCAGGTTTAGCAGGGCGCTCTAAAGAGCTGTGCCCATATCAAGCAGTAGATGCTCGGTCGCATTGGCTAGGTGGTTGGCGAAAGGCGATGGAGGATCGAACCGTAGCGGTAGTATAATCCCCATATTCGTTGATCTTTTAGGTTAAATAGCCTGTACTCGTTTTCTTGCGTATTTTTGGGTTTTTAAGTTAAAGAGATCAATCAATTTAAGAACCTCCGCCATTGCGGAGGTTTGCATTTCAAAGCTTAGAATGCGCTCGTGTCTTTAAAAAGACCCACTTTTAAGTCTGTTGCAGTATAAATTAATTTACCGTCAACTAATACTTCACCGTCTGCTAAACCCATAATCAGCTTACGGTTGATCACGCGTTTAAAGCTGATACGGTAAGTGACTTTTTTCGCCGTAGGGAGAACTTGGCCCGTAAATTTAACTTCGCCAACGCCTAACGCACGCCCTTTACCTTCACCGCCGAGCCAGCCAAGGTAGAAGCCAACTAACTGCCACATTGCATCAAGGCCTAAACAGCCTGGCATGACAGGGTCGTTTGTAAAGTGGCAGCCAAAGAACCAAAGGTCCGGATTAATATCCAATTCAGCTTCCACATAACCTTTGTTAAATGTACCGCCATCTTCAGTCATACTGACGATACGATCCATCATCAACATGTTTCCTGATGGCAATGGAGGACCATTTTCTCCAAATAACTCGCCTTTACCAGAAGCAATTAAATCATCTTTTGTGTAGGATCCGCGTTTCTCAACCATGTTCTTAAGATAGCCTTTATTATGTGTAGGGCTACAGGATAGCGTACACTTGTACGCTGAACAACTCCGATCTGCTATTTTTTACGCAATCTTTACTCAACTCATCCATTTTAAGAACCAAGGGAGTCTAGCTTTATCTGGTGAGTTTGCTTGGTTGATTCGTTCTTGAATTAAAGCTAACAGGTGTACATTTTCCTCTTCAGCTTGTTGTTCAAAGTACGGCTGCTTAGTGAGTAAAGTAATGGCTTGGGCAACATGTTCAACAGGCCAAATATGGAATTGACCTTCTTGAACCGCTTCAACGACAGCCGACTTGGTGCATAAATGGCGCACATTTGCCATTGGGATGATGACACCTTGGTTGCCTGTTAATCCTCGTTTTTCACAGATATCGAAGAAGCCTTCAATTTTCTCATTTACCCCACCAATAGGTTGGACATAACCAAATTGGTCAACCGCACCGGTGATGGCAATTTGCTGATCAATAGGTTGTAGAGCTAATGCACTAATTAAAGCACACAGCTCTGCGAGCGAAGCGCTATCACCATCAACTTCACCATAGGATTGCTCAAAGACGATAGAGGCGGAGAAAGGCTGAGGTTGTTCTAATTTAAGCTCGTAATTTAAATAGGCTTGCATGATCATCATGCCTTTGGCATGAATATTACCGCCTAGCTCGGCTTTACGTTCTACATCGGTAAATTCACCATCACCTAAATGTGCAACACAGGTGATTCGCGAAGGTTCACCAATGGCATCAGGGTGCCCCGGGTATTGCAAAACAGACAAACCATTAACTTGGCCGATAACTTCACCTTCGGTTTTAACAAAGATTTGTTCTTGTAAAATATCATCTTGGGTTCGTTCGGCAAGAAAACTGTGGCGCCATTGGCGATTCTCATTTGCTTGATTAAATGACTCTTGAGTTAGCAAATGATTAACATGGTAATGGCTAGCATCGACAAGAGAGCGAACTAGCCAAAGAATATCAAGAGGAAGATTAAATTTATCTTCACAGTAACGTACAGCTTGTTGGATAAAAGGAGCCCAACCATCAGGCGAAATATTCGGTAATTTATTCGAATCAATAATGGATTTTATGTAACGCATCCATAAGGCCAATTGCTCTTCATCCTCGAAGAACATAATAGGCTCATATTCGCCATAAATAGCGCAGCTAAATAGCTCCGGTGCTGTAAATTCAAATTCTTCTAAAGCGAGTCGGTCACCAACAATAATAACTTTAAGTTCTAAGGGATGTGGCTCAATTTCAATTGGTAAAGGTTGATTTTCAGAATAAGGTAACCATTCAAGTTGTTGACGGTTAACCATATTTTTTAAGCGAGCCCACATTAAAGGCTGGTTAATTAAAGCACTAGCTGCGATAACTAATATGCCGCCATTGATTTGATGAAGTAAGCCAGGTACTAAATTCAAGGACGGGGTGACATAGCCGAATAATTGTTCAGGTTCTATCCAATTACGGTAAGCGATTTTTTCACGAGAAGAAAAACGGCTTTTAACACCATTTTTCCACTGAAAAAGTCGATTATCTTCAGATAATTGATAATCACCATCAATGGTGTTGATATTTGCTAGCAAGGGGGTAATTGCATTAGCATAAAGGCTAAGATATTCCTCACTTTCATCAGACTTGATAAACATAAAGCGCGTTTGGGCAAATTCATCAACAAAATGTTGTATGCCATCAGACAGCCTAGGCTGAATGTCTGAAAAAATTGCAGGGGTCAACGTTTCTGAAGATACAAATTTCGTCTGAAATGACGATAAGTTAGGAATTAGGCCTTGCCATGTTAGTTCTTGACTGATCACTATAATTATCTGCTATTAATAGGGTTATAAATAGAATGCCTGCCAATAAGCTGGGCGTATATGCTTGAACAAGGTTTATTTAATAAATTTGCTAAATAATATTGTTTGTTTTATAAACAAAATTCAGGCTAATTCATTACCCAATGGGCAAGCCTGTTATATTAGCCTTTGATAGGCAATCTTGCAGCAATAATTGTTGAATTATCGACTAGAATAACGAAAACATAAACACAATAGGTAGTGTCATTGGCCAAGTTAAGCCAATAAGTATGGCGCTCAATAAACGCATAAAACAGTTAGGGTCTTTTGTTACGAGTAGGGTAAATAGCATTGCGCATACTCCGCCAATCCCATAGATGACGAGTATGTATTCAAATGTGGACATGCAGTTTTATTAATTTGTTAACAGATAGGGGCGGATTGTACACTATTTTCACAAGGGTAGTTTGTCTTCTTTACTGAAAAAGTGAATATTCTACTAAATCGAATATCTGCTTGAGTATTTTGCTTATAATCTTGCTAATATAAAGATAGGTTCAATTTTCTTCAGGAAAAATTATGAAATATCAGCAGCTTGAAAATCTTGAATGTGGCTGGAAATGGGAATACCTCGTCAATAAAGCAAGAGGTGGTGAAGCTATTACCCGTTATATAGAAAGAAGCGCAGAAAAAGAAGCGATAGACTTGCTGCTAAAAATGGAAAATAGACCGATTGATGTACTAAAGTGGATCACTTTGCATATGAATCCTGAGCTTGATAATCGAATGAAACAGAGTATTCGAGCGAGGCGTAAACGTCATTTTAATGCAGAACATCCCCATACACGTAAGAAATCAATAGATTTAAATTTTTCGGTGTGGCAGCGTTTGTCTAATCTTGCAGTGAAACGTAATAAAACATTGTCTGAAACTATTATTCAGTTGATTGAAGATGCAGAACATAAAGATAAATACGAAAGCCAGATGAGCTCATTAAAGCAAGATTTACAAGCGATCCTCGGGACATCAAAGGAAAAGGATAATTCATAAAGATCGGTAAGGATCATTACTGTTGTGTGTATCCAAGTGGTATGCCTTTATTATGGGATATTTATTTTTAAAGTGAATATTTCTATCATACCTATTATTCTAATAGCATCTAATAGTAAAAAAACCCCAATATTAATTGGGGTTTTTTATGTTCAGTTCGAAATTCAAACTAGGGCTAAGAATTAAGCACCTGGTTGAGTTACAACTTCAGTTGTACCTTGGATTTCGATTTCAACGCGACGGTCTGGCGCTAAACACTCGATCAGAGCAGCACGGCCTTTAACATCGTCACATTTGTTACCAGTTACTGGATCTTCTTTACCACGGCCTTCAGCAGCGATTGCGCTAGCTGGAACGCCTTTAGCAACTAAGTAGTCAACTACAGACTGAGCACGTTTTTGTGACAGTGGCAGGTTGTAGTTTTGTGAACCGATACGGTCAGTGAAACCAACTACCAGTACGCGACCTTGAGTTGGGTCGATGCTGCTAAGTTCGTTGTACAGCTCATTCAGAGCTTCTTGACCTTCTGGTTTCAAGCTTGCTTTGTTGAAGTTAAACAGAACGTCTGAACGCAGAGTAAAACGTTTGTTTTCAACAACTGGAGCTGGAGCAACAACTGGAGCTGGAGCAACAACTGGAGCATCAGCTTGACCGAAACGGTAAGCAACACCAACACTCAGCATGCCGTTGTCTGGACGAGTACCGATATTGTCTTTGTCACCTAAGTTGCTAACCCATTGGTAGTCTAAACGAGTCGCCCACTCTGGAGTGATTGCGTACTCAAGACCCAATGCGTATACAGGTGCAACGCCAGTGTCAGTTTCTTTGAAACGACCTTGAGTTTGGTTTGCTTTTGCTTCAGTACGGTAAACCATACCACCTAAACGAGTGTAAACGTCTAAGTCATCCATGATTGGATAGCTTAATTTGGTCGTTAATGAAACACCCATAGATTTCAGGTCACCGCTGTTACCAGCGCCTTTGTATTTCATTTTACCGAACCAATCATAGCCAAGCTCAAAGCCCATGTATTGGTTGTATTGGTAACCTGCGAATGCACCAGCACCGATTGTGTCGCGGTCAGTAGTTTTACCTACATGAAGATCAGTTTCAGGTGAAGTGAATTTAGTGTCTTCATAGTGAGACCAACCTAATTTAGCACCGGTATACCAAGTGTTATCTTTTGGAGCTGCTTGTGCAACGGTTGCAAAAGCTGCTACTGCCACTGCTACTGCGATAGCTGTTTTTTTCATTTTTACGCCTCGTTATCATCCAATATTGGCTTGGCTTCGCTGAGCCTTATTATATGCCATTGGTTTAATTTACTTGCTAGGTTTCGCAGACATTATCTACAAAAAAATAATAAAAGTAAAAAAATAATGCCATAAGCCGAACAAGCTAAAGTCTACAACGAACTTAAAAAGATACAAGTAGAGTGAGCAATAATCGTTAAAAAAAGTATTTTTTTAGTGTATAAATCAGAGAGATATGTATATTTCTTGTAATGATTATTTTTTATCTATCTGATTGATCTACAATACTTTTAATTTAACTTTAGAGATAAATATTTCTAAAGGTTAAATTTAGTAAGAAAATTCTTAATCTTAGCTAGTGATAATGATTTGAGTGAATTTTTAAGTGGTTTGGCTGTCCTGCATGTGTGCTAACCATATTATATGTTTCTTGTGGGCGCATAATTAAACCGATAGAACGGCCTTCTTGAGCTGCATATTGTAAGCGAATAAAATCTTGCTCGCTTATTTCCGGTAGCCACCCTAAAACTACACTATAATTACCACTTCTTAGTGCTTTTTCCATGGCATCAATCGTAGTGATATCTTCCATATGATTTAATTGCATAACTTTATGAGTAGGTATACCTGATTGTTCTAACCAGTGTTTACTTAGTCGTTTATTTGGACTTAGCCAAAGTAACCAGCGCGATTGAACCCCAAACTGACGAAGCATTGGTAATAAAATATAATCCATAATAGGGTGTTTTTCATCGTAAACAAGTTCGCTCACCATACCTTGTTGCATAGATCTATTGGTAAGCCCTGTAGCAGGGATTGATTGTGCGTAATTATTAAGAGAATGTTCTGTTGAGTTGTTCCAAGAATAGATGCTCATAATTTACCTCGTTACAATGCTGTATGAACATACAGTAACTGTATATCCATCCAATATCAAGACTATTTTTTCAAAGCGCTTCGCAACTTTGTTGTTTTTCTCTGCATTCTGCTTGGCATTTTTTATGGAAACTCTCAAAATTGGTTACGCGTAATTATCTGTAAAAAAAGAAATTATAAAATTAATTTTCTCAAGGATGAAAATTGAGCATACCCAAAAAGGAGTTTGGTAATGTTGTTAGAAGAAGAAAAAATTTTTTATTTATCCGGTTTGTTAAGTCAATTTGGCGCATTAAAACGTAAAAATCATTTTGGTGGATTTTGTTTATTAGTCGATGATGCAATTGTGGGGCTGGTACTTGATGACTGTTTTTATTTACGTGGTTGTTTAGTTGCGAGGAGCCACTTTGAAGCGTTAGGGTTTAATCGGTTAGTTTATAGTAAAAAAGGTATTCCATTGGAAATGCGGTACTATCAACTTTCGGAACAAGTTTGGCATGACGAAGTTTTGTTTCTCCAATATATTGAGTTAGCGTACCGTTCAGCTATCGAGGAATTAAAACAAAAGCAATCAATGACCATGCGTATAAAAGATTTACCTAATATGAATATGTCAGTTGAGCGTGCTCTAGGGAAAATAGGCGTATCTCATGTTGATGATTTGCGCATGATGGGTGCAAAGGCTTGTTTTATGAAGCTAAAAAAACATGGTAGAAATAACCCCAGCATCAAGCTACTGATTGGTTTAGCAGCTGCAATAGAAGGATGTCATAGTGCTGTTTTGCCTAAGGATATCAAACAAGAACTAATTGCTTGGTATAATAGCTTTGAGTTGACGTCAGCCTAAACTCACTGAAAACGACTTTTGCCATTAATATAATCAATATTACATATAGCTATACGAGGATGAGTGGGTATTTAGAATTTTAATACCCGCTCATCTGTATATTTATGTTGCACTGATAGTGCGAATGATTTGCTGTATCTCAGGGATTAGCTCAAGTAATAACTTAGTTTGCTCCATGATAAGCAACGTTTTTTCGTCATCACTGGTTGAAATATCATCTATGCGGTGTAATAGACTATGGCGAAGTTTATCTGATTTTTCATCAACAACTAGCGGGTCAATGGTTGTGATTTGTAAGGATGATTCAACATAGCAAATAGCGTCGTTGAGTAATAAAAGATTGCCTTCATTTTGCATTTTTTCACGATGCGCACCTAGCGCTGAAATATAACTGAGTAAAGTATGGTTTAAGCAAAGAAGGCGAAAAGCTTGTTCTTGGGTGATTCGGTAAGACTTAGGATCAGAAGCCATATTGGACACAATGGAAGCGAACTCTGCATCATTATTGTGTGCGTCTCTACGTGCAACTCGATACTCAAGGCGGTTGTCTTTACCTTGGTAGTACTGCTGTAAAATAGCATCTAAATAACGGCAGTTGCTATCCATGGTTTTTTGAATGATTTGGGGGAGTTGGCGGAATTTCCAATCTGGCCAAATAAAGCTAACGGCAAGTAATGCAATAAAACAACCAATTAATGTGTCAATGATCCGTGGAAGTGCAACATCAAACCCTTCACCCAGTAGGTTAAAACAAAACAAAACGAGAAGTGTGATGAATAAGGTTGCTTGAGCATATTGGCTACTGCGAAACATAAAAAACAGTAAGCCAGAAATAACGATTAGCGTAAGTTGGCCTTCCATCGAGGGGATTAAATTCAGCAAAGGTAAACCAATGAGAATACCAACAATAGTTCCTATTATGCGAAGGGCTAAGCGGCGTTTAGTGGCACTGTAGTTAGGTTGGCATACAAATAAGCTAGTGAGTAATATCCAATATCCTCGTTCCATATCAAATAGTTGGATAATTATATAGCCAGAACAAAGGAGAATTGACATTCTTACTGCATGGCGAAATAAAGATGATTTTGGCGTTAAATGGTGTTTAACTCGTGAAATAATATCACTAATCCCTGATAACGATTCATCAGATAACTGTTCTATTTGTTTATTATTTTGCTGCCATGCACTTTGCTCAAGGCTCAGGCCTTTAAGTTGAACATCAATTCCTTTTAAGTTTTTAAGTAAGTTATACAGGGCTTTAATTTCATGAAGTTCAGGTGATTGCTGTTTTAGTAGCTGTAGCGATTTTTCAATGTAAGTGAAAGTGCGTTCAAAACGAGGATTATGTTGGTATTGTTTACGCCATAAAACAGATTGAGCAACTTGTTGGCAGGCTCTCGCTTGCATGGTTAATAGGCGTTGGAAACGAAATAAAATATCACAATGACGTAAAGTGCGGCTAAGTTGTTGATATTGTATGTGAGAGGAGCTAGCCCGTTCGTGAATGTCTTGAGCAACAAAATAATATTGTAGCGAATTTCGTGTACCTTTTTGTCCCCGATCTCCTTTTAATCGACTCAATAATGCCATTTTTGCTTGGTTCATGGTGCTGACCAAGTGACTGTTTACTAATGCTAAATCATAAACAGAGCGTTGGTAGTCATCTTCTAAATCAGGATCAAATAAGTTAGCTTTTGCATCTAAATAAGCTGAAAGTTGCTGATAACATTGGGTTATTGCATCTTGTAATGGCCTTACTGGAAATAAAATATGCCCAATCAAGGTTAAAATATTATACCAAATTGCCCCTGTCAGTAATAATGCGGGTTGTTGGTACCAAGTATCAAAAATGGGTACACCGAGCATGGTATAAATGGCAATTAATAGTGCGCCAAATGCGATGGTAGCGTATCGCTGTCCTAAAGCACCAAGAAGAATAAAGCCACACGTAGAAAAAGCGAGGCCAAAAAAGAAAAATAAAGGATAGGGAAAAAGGAGTTCAATAGAAACGGATGCAATAAAAAAACAAAAAAGTGTAATAATTAAATTTTTTATTCTACCAGTTAGCCTATCATCTAAGTCAGTTAGTGCTGCAGCAACGACACCCAATGTGAGTGGGATGGTGATTTTAGGTTCTTGACCTAACAACCATGGCACTAAGGTTGCGCCTGTCAGGGCTATAAATATTCGGATATAATATAAAATATGGCTGTTATATAGCACACGACGATAACTGGTAAGCAGTGTTAACACAAAGTACCTCAAAGGTAAGACAAGCCTTAATCTATATAGGATAGCTTGTTTGCAAGGAATAAAAAACCGTTTGGAATCAAGCCAACCGTATTTTTATCATTGATTTTCTCAGGTGCAGGACGTATGGAACTGAAATCAACACAGATTGGACAGCGTCTGGCTCAGCATCCCTACAATCGGGTTCGCTTACTCAACGCAGGTATTGAAGTCAGTGGTGAAAACCACCAATATCTTATCCCATTTAATGAACTCATTGATCTTCGTTGTAAGAGAGGGATTGTTTGGGGGGAGTTAGAATTTGAAATTGTGAATGAACAGGTTGTTCGTTTACATGGCACGGAATGGAAACAAACTCAGCGCTTTTACCATTATTTAAATGAAAAATGGCAGCAATGGAGCACTGAAATGAGTCAAGTCAGTGCTCATGTATTGACTGAGCTCGTTAATGCGATTGAACAATTGACGCAGCAAGATCATTGGTTGACATTACACCAACTAGCCGAAATAAAAGATAAAATATCACAAAAATTCTCGTCATTGCCTATGCCTTTAGCACGTATTTCATTGTTTGAAAATTGTGCATCACAGTATCAAGAATGTTTGAATTGGCTAAGTAACAGTCAAGAATGCAGAAAACAAATTAATGATCACTGGTGTGAGTCTGTTTTAGTTCGCTATCACGATTTTTTCCAGCAGGTAGAAACATCGCCACTCAATTATTCACAGTCCTTATCAGTGATCAATGGTGAGGACAATGTATTAGTGCTGGCGGGGGCTGGGAGTGGTAAAACATCAGTCCTAGTCGCTAGAGCGGGCTGGCTTATCTTGCGAGGTTTAGCAAAACCAGAACAAATTCTCTTGCTGGCTTTTGGTCGTAAAGCTGCGGATGAAATGAACGAACGTATTCACTCACGCCTACAACAAGATATTGAAGCAAAAACTTTTCATGCTCTTGCTTTACATATTATTCGTGAAGGTAGCAAAAAATCGCCAGTGATTAGTGAGTTAGAAACAGACACTCAAAAACGGCATACATTATTATTAAATGAATGGCGGGAACAATGTTCAGCTAAGAAAGCGCAAGCAAAAGGGTGGAGAGAATGGCTTTCTGAAGAGTTACAATGGGAAATTCCAGACGGTGAATTCTGGAAAGACGAAAAAATTAGCACTAAAGTCGCTACTCGGTTAGACCGCTGGCTAAGCTTAATGCGTATGCATGGTGGTAGCCAGAAGGACATGATTGAGAATGCGGCGGAAGAAATAAGAGATCTTTTCCAAAAAAGTATTCGTTTAATGGCGCCGTTATTGAAAGCGTGGAAAAGTGCATTGAAAGATGAAGGTGCAATTGATTTTTCAGGATTAATTCATCAGGCCATCAATATTCTAGAAAAAGGGCGTTTTATTAGCCCATGGAAACATATTTTAGTTGATGAGTTTCAAGATATTTCTCCTCTTCGTGCTAAGTTATTGCAAGCACTACGAAAGCAGAATAAGCAAACGACGTTATTTGCTGTTGGAGATGATTGGCAAGCTATCTACCGGTTTAGTGGCGCAGAATTAGACTTAACTACATCGTTTGAACATAACTTTGGTATTGGAGAACTTTGCGCTTTAGACACGACTTATCGTTTTAATGAGCGTATTGGTGAGATTGCTAATCAGTTTATTTTACAAAACCCTATGCAGTTAGATAAGCCATTGAATAGCTTAACTAAAGGAAATAAAAAATCCGTTATTCTTCTGTATGAAGATGCGCTGGAACGTTTGTTGGATAAAATGAGTGGTTATGTCCTTGATGATGAAACGATATTAGTGCTCGCTCGCTATCATTATTTAAAACCTAATATTTTAGATAAAGCCAAGACTCGTTGGCCAAAATTAAACATTCAGTTTATGACTATCCATGCCTCAAAAGGGCAGCAAGCAGATCATGTGATAATTTGTGGCTTGAATAGTGGAAAGGAGGGGTTTCCTGCTCCTGCCCGCGAATCAATTATTGAGCAAGCATTACTGCCTAAGCCAGAAGATTTTGATCATGCAGAAGAAAGACGTTTGCTATATGTCGCATTAACACGGGCTAAGCAGCAAGTTTGGTTGCTTTATCACCCAGAAAAGCCGTCAGAATTTGTTGATGAACTCAAGCAGTTGGGCGTTCCAAAGCAAAAGAAACCTTAAGGTAATTTTATTTTGTATTAAGCGCCAGAATGCAGTGGCGCTTAATATTGATAGATTAGTTAGTTCGTTTAGTTAAGTAGCTTTGGTAATCAGGAATAACAATGTCTATCGCATTATCAAAATAGGGAGAAGTAATTAAAAAATCAGCGGTTGCAGGGTTGGTTGCGACAGGAATATTCCAAACTGTGGCTAAACGTAGCAAGGCTTTAACATCTGGGTCATGAGGTACTGCATTAAGAGGGTCCCAGAAGAAAATCAATAGGTCGATTTTTTGTTCCGCAATCATTGAACCTATTTGTTGGTCTCCCCCCATTGGGCCACTTAGCATACTAGTGACTGGCAACCCAGTGTGCTGGTTAATTAAATTACCGGTTGTTCCGGTTGCATATAAATTGTGAGCTTGAAGCCGTTCATTATTTTTCTTAGTCCAAGATAATAATGAGGGTTTACAGTGGTCATGGGCAACCAAAGCAATATTTTTTGAGGCTGTAATTATACGGGTAGTTGATTCCATGATATTCCCTTAAATAAGATGCGAGATAGACATCTTTAAAAATTGAATGAGCAAAGATATACAACATATATCATAATGCTAATGAATAGTTTATAGATTTTGGGAGATATTTTGATGAGAGATCAAGAAATTGCTGAAATTTTAAAGAGTGTCCGGACTATCGCTTTAGTCGGAGCGAGTGATAAAGCAAATAGGCCGAGTTATGAAGTTATGGAATATCTTTTGCATCAAGGTTATACCGTTATTCCAGTGAGCCCAAAATTGGCAGGGCAAACTTTATTAGGGCAGCTTGTATATGAAAAGCTTAGTGACATACCTGAGCCCATTGATATGGTCGATGTATTTCGTAATGCAGAAGCCGCAGTAGGAGTAGCCAGGGAAGCGGTAGAAGTTAAAGCTAAAATTTTGTGGTTACAAAAAGGCGTGATTAGCGAAGAAGCGCAAAAAATCGCTTTGCAGGCAGGTTTACAGTTTGTTATGGATAAATGCCCAAAACAAGAAATCCCTGCATTAGGCCTTGAAAAATAAATAATTTTCTAACGCTAAAAAGTAAAGCAGCTAGTTAGCTGCTTTACGGTTGCGTTCATAAATAACAATATCGATATTTGAAGGTTAGTTGCGAAGGCGAGGTGCTTGCAACTGAGACCTTATTGATTCCGCTAGTTCATCCATTGATGGTTGTTCTGGATGATCTTCTACGGTTTCATAGGTAATTTGAGCTTCAGCCAAATAAGTATGAACAGCATCCCCATTGTCATCTTCCATAACAACATGATACCAAGGTAGATCGCGTAGTGTGCTGTTAGCGGCAATATCATCATCATGTGGTTGTTCGAGCGAATACTCAGCGTCTACATCTACAACGACGCCTAAGTAGCCGAGAAGTTTGTGTCTAACTTGTTGCCCGATTCCATATTTACTGGTGATCATCATAGCGACCTCCTAAAAGCCTTGCTTATACTTCAAACTATATATGGGCAGTGCTACGCGTTTTCAAGCTAAGATATGGACAATTATCAATAACGCAATACACTGTCTTTATACGTAACTATCAAAAGCAGTGCCTCATTTAGCAGATTATCTGTTCAATGAATAAAAAACAACTGTTAAAAGAAGGTATCAATACATTATGCTCTGACAATGGAGGTTCACATGACTGCATCAGGTCGTTATTTTTATATTTATGGTCGTGTTCAAGGGGTTGGGTTTCGTTACCAAACCTATCATTGGGCTAATCAGAATGGCATAAAAGGTTTTGTGTGTAACCGGGATGACGGCAGCGTTAAGTTAGCTGTTTATGGCTCAGAGCAAGATATTGAGTTTGTTGATGAGTGGCTGAAAGCGGGGGGCCCCCCAGGTGCCAAGATAGACCATTTTTTCACCGAAAATTGGCAAGCCGAGCCAATAGCGGACTTTAGTGTCCGCTATTAGCAAGAAATTAAATACATTTCACCGGTTTTGGCAGGCCAGCAAGTTTAGTGGCTTGTTTAGCTGGGCCTTTTGGAAATAGCCGGTATAAATAGCGGCTATTGCCTTTTTCTTCCCCAAATTGTTGAGAAACGGCTTTAACCAACATACGGATAGCCGGTGAGGTATTAAATTCCAAGTAGAAATTCCTGACGAAACGGATAATTTCCAGGTGTTCATTAGTAATTTCAATATCTTCTTGCTGCGCGAGTAAAGGAATTAATTCTTCACTCCATTGTTGGCTATCAAGCAGGTAACCTTGCGCATCTGTTTCTATTTCTTGATTATTAAAAACCAACATACTCTTATTCAACTCAAATAAAATTAGAACGTAAATTTAGCAAAAATTGGGATATAACCCAAGTAAAGTCGTTAGAATGTCGATATTTTCATCTAACAGTATGAAAGACGTATATTTTTAAAGCGAATGATCAAATTAGGGGTTTACATCCAATGAGAGGATGTTTATAGTGCACGTCATTGCGGAGGGGTGGCCGAGCGGCTGAAGGCAGCGGTCTTGAAAACCGCCGATGGGAAACCATCCGAGAGTTCGAATCTCTCCTCCTCCGCCATCTTCACTTCTAGCAACGTCTTCTAAAGTCTTCCAATCCCAAGTAAATCAAGCATTTTAACTAAATCCCATTATTCCAACGTCTACTAACGTCTATTGAAAACTACCCCCTTTAGGTGGTACATATGGGGGTACATTTATACCCCATGATTTGAGTACCCCTAAATGAAGCTAACAGTTAAACAAATTGATTCCAGTAAGCCTAAAGAAAAAGACTACAAACTATCTGATGGTGGTGGACTGTATCTATTGGTTAAAACTAATGGCGGAAAGTATTGGCGGTTAAAATACCGAATCGATGGTAAAGAGAAACTTTTAGCTATTGGAATTTATCCAACCGTTACACTAGCTGATGCCAGAAGAAAGCGTGATGATGCAAAGAGATTGCTGGCGGATGGAATTGACCCAAACCAACAACGCAAAGAACAAAAGCAAGCCTCAAAGATTGACAGTGTAAACACCTTTAAAAATATTGCCCTTGAATGGTATGAGGGAAGAAAGGATCGCTGGTCTGTTGGTTATCGTGATGACATGATGGACGCATTTGAGAAAGACGTTTTTCCTTATATAGGTAATCGCCCGATTGCTGAAATCAAACCCATGGAACTACTCGAAGTACTTTCTATTATGGAAAAGCGCGGAGCAACCGAGAAGCTAAAGAAAGTGCGTCAACGTTGCGGTGAGGTGTGGAAGTACGCCATTATTACTGGTAGGGCAGAGTATAACCCTGCGCCAGATTTAGCCAGTGCCTTTGTACCACATAAGCGTGAGCACTACGCCCATCTTTCAGTTAGTGAATTACCAGAGTTTCTTTCTTCTATAGATAAGTACATGGGAAGCCAGATTGTAAGAGTGGCATTAAGGGTGCTTATATTAACTGGAGTTCGACCAGGCGAATTGAGAAAGGCGGAATGGTCAGAAATTAACTTTGATACTGGAGTATGGGAAATACCAGCTGAAAAAATGAAAATGCGCCGACCGCATATTGTGCCACTATCAGAGCAGGTTATTGATTTACTGAAACAGATACATCCAATCAGTGGCAGCTATCAATATATATTTCCTAGCCGCACCGATTATAGAAAGCACATATCAGATATGGCACTGAATACGATGATTAGGCGCATGGGCTACAGTGGTAGAGCCACAGGTCACGGATTCAGGCACACAATGAGCACCATCCTACACGAACAAGGCTATAACACTGCATGGATTGAGACACAGTTAGCGCACGTTGATAAAAACTCTATTCGTGGGACGTATAACCATGCTCAGTATATTGATGGGCGTAGAGAAATGCTTCAATGGTACGCTGATTACATGGGGGCATTAGAGAACGGGGATAACGTTGTCCACGGCAATTTTAAACGTGCCTAATCCACCAGCTACCAAATACAGAACCAGACAATAAAAGGTCTGGTTTTTTTGTACCTTAAAGAGCCATAACTGGACAAATAGACAGTAATTATAGACTGTAGTAGACTCGTGTAGACTATAAAGAATAAAGCTATGCCTAGGCTGATCCCCGAAAACTAGTACACCTCTACTAGCTGGCATAGCTCCTACAGAATGAGGGCGTGAGGTGGCGGTATGGCTAGAGCTAAAGGACAAGATATACTCTCATGGTTCGATGTATCACGGTACGAAGAATTATTAGACATGACAGTGAGTGAGCTTATAGATGATGTGCAATTTAGAGGCTTTTTATTGTATCCGGGCGATGATAATGAAAAAATGATGACCACTAGAGATATGCATGAGTCAAGATTAAGTTTTATTGAGGGACTAAAGAAAGGTCATGTATGGTCAACTGCTGCATATCTTCACGCTATTGGTGATGGTGATTACAAAACGAATGAATCCCCAGTTGAAGAAGTGCCAAAAGATATAACTATTACAAGCAATGGATATCCTATTATTGGCAGGAATTTTTTTGAGGAAAATGAGCATTGCGAGTATACAGATGGTGTTGCCTGCACATCTTTTAATGTCGGAGATTTAATATCTTACTATAAGGCTCTCACTAGACAAGAATACATAGTAGAAAAAAGTAAAGGCATAGTAGAGGTCCAGAGTACTAGTATTTTCTCTCCAATTGTTAATGTTGACTATCTGAATGAATCTTTTGGTGGTGAAATAGTTATCAAGTGTAATCTGGAGGAATATTCGGATGATGAATTGGTCACGGAATTTAAAGAGTTAATTAAGTATTGGCGAGCAGAGGCAGGAATAGAAGAGCCAGATAGAGCCAATAATAGAATAGGTCTTTCTACCCTAAAGAAATTAATCACATATAAGATTATCCCTTTTATAGATTTACTAGTTTGGGAAATGGCCAACAACAAAAAAATAAGCAATGAAATTTTAGCAAGAGTGCTCTTTCCATTAACGGAATCAGATAGTGAAATTATGAGTGGCGTACAAATAAAAGATACCATAAGACCATTTGTTGAAAAAATACTTCATGAAGATTTACTAAGGGAGTTTTTATTTTTTACCAAGAAAAATGAACACCTTCAAAGTATGCGATTTTCAGACATACTGAAACTCGCCGAAAATTAATAGTAAATAATTATGCGGTAAATCATTTTTTTACTTATGTCTACTATAGATTAATAGTAGAAAGCAAAATACCCCTGAGATCTACGAACGTCTACTAAGGCGTATCATTAACTAGATAACAGGGGGCATTATGCCAACAGTAACAATCTTAAAAGAAAACCTCATTCGCTTACCTGAAGTTATGCGTCGTACTGGCTATGGTAAGGCGTGGATTTATCGCCTCATTGAAGCAGGTCAATTCCCTAAATCAGTAAAAATCGGTACTCGTTCTATTGCTTTTGTTGAGTCAGAAGTCGATGAGTGGGTAGCAAATAAGATTGCTGAATCACGTACTGGCGAGGTGGCATAATGGAAAAGAAAAACCACCCGCTACAGGTGGCTTCTCAGGATAACGCGACAGTATCTATTCTATCAAAGAATCCACCAAAAAAACACCGTGCCCGTTTATATATGTTAGGTACAGGCATTAATGGATTTACAGAGAATGAAATATTAATTCATTGTCGCTTATCGTCAGGTCGTAATTATCCAAATGAATTGGAACGTTTATTAAATATCGAACTAGAACGCATTGATGAGCCTAATCCTGATGGTATCGGGTCACACTACCGTTACCGCTTTAAGACGGCTCAGGATGCGCAGAAGGTTATCAATTTAATTAATGAACGCGCTGAACAAGGTAATTACCAAACACTGGATAAAGCCCACGCAAATAACATTTTAAGTCTCTACCCGACAAAATAACGGAATAAGAAAATGAAACTAAAAAATAACAGCTTAAATGCTGGTGGATTCGCTCACCCTAAATTCAGCGACGAGCCTATTTTAAATATTAATTCAGATGATATTTCCGTTATTCGATTTGAGGGAATAGAGGTACGGATAGTTAAAATTAATAACAATCCTTGGTTCGTAGCTAAAGATGTTTGTGATGCTCTACAATTAACTAACTCAAGGGCTGCTTTGCTGGCTCTAGATGAGGACGAAAAGGATGTAAGTTTAATTTACACCCTTGGCGGTAATCAGAAGTTGAATATTATTTCTGAGTCTGGATTTTATAAACTGATAGCCCGTAGCCGTAAGGCAACCACTAAAGGCACATTCGCGCACCGCTTCACTAATTGGGTATTCCGTGACGTTATCCCATCTATCCGTAAAACTGGCGCGTATGGTGTGCCATTCTCAGCGTTAAATGACTTTACCAAGCGTCAGCAACAATACCAAATTACATCCTCACAACATGGGCGTGATTTGCAATCCTGCAAACAAAAGAAAGCTGATTTACAGCGTGAAGAACGCGAACTATGGGAAAAGTACCAGCCTGATTTTCTTGATGGAGAAATCCACTAATGACGGCTATTAACTTACAAATGTTTGGTACACCCAAAGCGGTGTATCAAAGTTCAAATATTAATCAATTATCCCCAGAGTTGGGGAATATTGCCTACCAAGTGAATGATTCCCTACTGGCAGGTAATAACGTAAGTTCAACTTACACTAATCAGCCGATTACCATAGCTTTAAACTACGGTATTACTGGCAATCAATCAGACAAACATTCGTCTGGTTACTCGGTCAATATTTTGGCTCAGTGCTCAGCTAATATTTTGGCTCAGCAATCAGCTAAAACTTTAGCCGATGTATCAGCGAAAATTTACGCCAATCAATCACCCAAATTTACGGGAAATCAATCAGGGGAATATTTCTCAGGTTATAAATCCGCTGGTATTTTGCGCTACTCAAATTTGAGTCACTCAAAACGTGGAGAATTTACACCATTTGCTAAAGGTGATTTTTCTCACCTTTCTAAAGTCGGGAAATCCCGCTATTTGAATTCGTTCATCTCAAAAAATGGGAAAATTGAGTTTTGCGAGTCCATAAAAGGCAAAGTAATTGAGTTTTTACAGTCCATAAAAAAGGGCAGCCAATCGGCTACCCTTGGAAACGTCGATATTAAATACCGAGCAAGTGAGAATATTAATATTAGCTTACTTCTCTGGTATGGCAAATATCAGTTTTTAGGCTTAACACCTAATCTTTCCAGCTCGTTACGACAGGCTGTCTTAACCCATGCGCTAAATGAAGTATCTGCAGAGGCAGTATTGATTTGCTCTAATAGATCATCTTCAAAGCGAATATGTTTCATTGTGCTACCTGAACGGTCAAACGCCTTTTTCTCTTTTTTCTCTTGCATTGGTAACTACCACGGTTATAATGATTATGAGTATGGTAACTACCGCGATACCATAACGCAATGGTTACTTACTAAAAAAGCAATGCCCCGCTGTGCGCTAACACTAACGGGGCATCTAATCACCAACGATAGTCTAATTATCGAGGTAACTATGAGTAAGCATAACACACCCGTCACAGGGCGGACTAGTCTCACCCCTAACCAATCGTACAGATGGTTATTCCTCGCGTTAAACCGTAGCGATTACACCGCTAAACCTTGCCGTATTGCTGTTACAGCACCGAACGAGAACAGTGCAAGACTGATGCTTGTACGTGATTACATGCTGATATTCGCTGGTCGCTCACCTGTTCAGGGGGTGGCTCATGCGTAACCCTCAACCTAATGATTTTTACACCCACAAAAATAATGGCGAAACCGTCAAAGTTCTGTCGGTTCAATTCAACCGTGTGACCTTTCAGCGAGACGGCTTTGATAGTCCTGTCATTGTTCCATTAAGCCAGTTCAGCAACGAATACACCTATGCAGGGAGGGCTTAATTATGAGTCGTTTATATCCTGATAACTATCAGCGTATTCAAGCTGAAATAGCGGACATGTTAGGCAATAACACCCCTTTACACTCAGAAGAACGTAGCCGTGACCGTTTGCTTAGGGTTCGAAAAGGTATGGCTCATATTCTTTGTGAGGTATTCCCTCAGATTGATGATCCAAAAAAACAAGAACTCTATTACTGGTTGGAAGCTATTAACCGTATTAGTGACGCAGAAGCCGTAGACGCAAAATTAGAGGGGGAAGTATGAGCGCAGATATCACTATTCACCAAGCGGCTGAAAAAGCTCATCAGGTTGAGTTAATTAATCTACTCATTGAATCGCACCCGCACCAGTTACAAGGCAGTGAAATATCTACTTTAGCTTCTCTTATGGCGAAGTTATCCGGTGACGTCTGCGCATTTCTTCAAGAGGAAATTGTGGTACTGGAGGCGAACTCATGAGCAAGCCTATTCCATTAGACAGAGCCGCATATAAGGCACAGCAAAACAATTCATTGCTTGCCGTTATCTTGGAGCAAGTGAGTAGCGATTGTTCGCGTGAGTTAATCGACCTCGTTTCTATTGCGTATGACTTCAACGCAGAAATATGTGAATCCCTCGAGGAGGCGACCAAATGAAAACAATCAAATTAAAGGTTGGTCACTTATCTACCTTGGAAGAAGTCGAGCATATCAACGAGGAACTCCAAGCGTTGTTAATCCCACTCTTAACGGCTGTAGAGAATGAGGCTGATACAGATACACATTTTCTACTGAGAGCTGTTAATCGCCTTGTACATGCTCAAGGGAAAGAAATTACTCGGTTAGCGGAGGTGATGAAATGAGACAGGTCACTATCAATGCCACCAGCTTAAGCCCATTCATGTATCAAGGTAAGCGAGTAGTGACCTTTGCCATGATTGACGAGGTACACCAACGCCCGAAAGGTACAGCAAAGCGCACATTCAACACGCATAAAAAGCACTTCATTGATGGGGTAGATTACTTTTTGCTCACTAAGTACGTAATACGTACCGAGTTGCCCGAACTGGAAATAGGCGGAAAAGCAAAAGAGCTAATGCTTATCACTGAGTCAGGTTATTTGATGGTTGCCAAGCCATTTACTGATGATTTGTCGTGGCAGGTTCAGCGTTCAATGGTTAACAGTTATTTCCGACTCTCTGAATTCCCAGAAATTAAACACATTCAAATACCCACGCTGGCGGAACTTGAAGCCATGCCAATTGGTGAGGCTCAGAACTTGATTAGCCGTTTAGAAGCTGACTCTTATCAAGGTCACGGTAGGCGCGGTAGTTATGCCATGAACCTACGTCGTAAGGAGAAAAAAGCACTTAAACCAATGGTAATTGCCATTGAGCAAGCCTCACAGCTACACATTCAGGATATGGGGGATTATCGCTCATGAGAACGTTTCAAATCGCAGGATATGGCACAACACCTAAAGGGTTAACGCTAGGTATTTGTAAGCAGGTGATATCTACCACCCAGAAAGACGCACAATCGCAAGTGATGCGAGAAGCGCAACGTGACGGTTTAACCGATATCCGAATTAACTATGTGCGTGAGGTGAAGTAATGAAGCAGGAACAAAAACGCGAAGTGGAAAGGTTACTGGAGCCGCACCAATCAAAAGTATTAATGCTAATCACCTTGCTTTCCACGTGGCTGGACGCAGAGGAATGCGACGAAACCAGAAACATGATCTGGGCAGTATTGATTGTTGTTTATTCGATTAGGGATGAAATGAACGAAGCGGCAGAGGGAAAATAATGAGCTTATTTATCAAACGTAACGTTGCCAGTTTTGGCTATGGTGCCACAGGTGTATTGGTTGTTTATCGTGAGAATGGTCAGCTTAATGAGGTGATTAGTTACGACGATGCGCTTAAATCCCTTGATGCTGGTGATTTTGACACTGACTTGCTCATGGGGTTTGAGCTTGTATTGGCACTCTCAAAAGGTGAACGAGAACGCTTATTTAATCCAACATTAGAGCAAACGTTGATTCTATGCCGTTGGGTAGTGGCTGCGTCATTTGTTCAAGAGTTAAGAGATCAACATGGCGTTATTGAACTCGACAATGAGCGAGGCGGCAAAGATATTGCCACGCTGTATTACAGCGATAACGGTTCGGGGATATCGGTTTATCCATCGGGCGAACGTGCGTTGTTAACTACGCATATGGAGGACTTTGTTTGTGAGCAATACGGGCAGGAAATGGGGCGGCAGTTAGTTATCAGGGCTTACATGGACTTTATCAATATGCAGCCAGAAGTGGGAAATCGCCTCTCTGAAAAAGGGCGAAAGGGGCTAACTATCTTGCATGATGGCCTTATGAAAATCGCTCGTTCTAGTGAAGTTGGCACTATGCCAGTGTTTCACTGATAGGGGGGGAGCATGATTAATAATTTAACCCATTTACTGGCGAACAAAGGAGCATTTCAATGAGTAACATTATCCCATTTAAAACCAAAGCGAACTCGCTTGATGATGCGCTGAAAGCCTTTGCCTTTGCTGTATTTAAAAGCCGCCCGAATGACTTTGAGGAATGTTACACCTACACGGAAACATGCCAAGGCCGTACTAACAAACAACAAATTTCACCGATTGAGTACCTTTGTTTCTTAACTGAGGTTTGTTTTATTGAGCCGCTAATAGACCAGTTTGAGGAATACGAAACGGCCGCATTAGAAGCATTAACTAAAGCGGTAGATTGTGGGCGTCTTACTCTGGAAGGCGAGGCGTTATATCAATCTGTTTTAAGTGTGTCTCATGAAATGGCTGAACCAGCTGGAGGCGCAGAGAATGAAGCCGATTGATGTTATCCGTGATGTAAAGCTGAAAGCTAACGGCCAATGGCAAAACATATTATCTAACCTCGGGGCAGAAGTGCCCCTAAACACGCACACGGCTTGCCCTCACTGTGGCGGTAAAGACCGTTTTAGATTTGACGACAAAGACGGCAACGGCACATTTATTTGTAGTCAGTGCGGCTCGGGTGATGGGTTGGACTTAGTTCAGCGTGTTCTGGGTGGTAGCGTGACAGAAGCCGCGTATGAAGTGGCTGGCATGATTGGAATTGATACCCTTTCAGATAATCCACCAGCCTACCGTAGCCATGAGGTAAAAGCGCAACAGGACGCATTGAAAGCGCAGCAAGCCCAGAGCCAAGCTAACGAGCAGATAGAGAAGCATAAACGTTTTACAGCGCGATACAACCGCACTATTGCCAAAGCTAAACAGGGCGAGTCTGAGTATCTCAAGGCGAAAGGGTTTGATAGTACCACCGTGACTCTATTGTCTGATGGTTCGCTAATTATTCCATTGATAGACACTGACGGCACAATTACAGCCGCACAGACCATTAAACCCAATGGCGATAAACGGCTATTACTCGATAGTACGAAGAATGGCAGCTATTACCCCATTAATGAGCCTGTAAACGTTTCTACGGTGATTATCGCCGAGGGATTAGCAACCGCCATGACGTGCCAGTTAATCCAGCCAGAAGCGCACACAGTAGCGGCAATTGATGCGGGTAACTTAATTCATGTGGCTAAGGTGATGCGGACTCAGTACCCAGAGAGCAAGATTATCATTGCGGGTGATAACGACATTAAGCCCGACCAATCAAACATAGGAAAGCTGGCGGCAGAAAAGGCAGCTAAGGCAGTCAATGGTATTACGGTTTTACCGCCTACCGAGGATAAAGCTGATTGGGATGATTACCGCCTATCACACGGCATTGAGGCAGCAATACAGGCATTTAATGAGGGGATTAACGCCATGCAGGAAGCAAACACAGTCATCATTAATACCACTAAGGCTAAAAAGAAAAAGCGCGGTATTGATACTGATACCGATATTGCCAAATTAGCCCCGAATCAATTGGCTATGTTGCTGATTGAGCGATACGGACAATTAGCCGTTAACACAGAGTCATTGACGGTATACACCTATAGCGGGGTGATGTGGGAGGCAATTAAAGATAGTGAGCTTTCCCGCGAAATGGCTGACTTTTTTATTGAGAATGAAACCCACTTTAGTATGAGGCGGATCACTGGTGTCATTGATGTATTGAAAGTCATTGCTGAACCCATGGGCGAGTCTGACATTGATTTAATCGGTTTCACTAATGGCGTATTGAACACGAAAACCCATGAATTTAGACCTCACAACGCTAACGATTGGTTATTACATCAAAATGGGATCACCTATACCGAACCCGCAGCAAGTGAAAATCTGAAAGATAACGCGCCAAACTTTACCGCATGGTTATCTCATGTATCGGGGGGAGATGAGGGAAAAGCAAGACGTATCAAGGCTGGATTGTATATGGTGTTTGCTAATCGTCATGACTGGCAATTGTTTATCGAGGCAACAGGCGTAGGCGGTAGTGGTAAAAGCGTATTCGCACATATCGCTGAGTTGTTAGCAGGGAAACACAACACATCAAGCGGTGATTTAAAGGCCTTGGACGATGCGAGAGGCAGAGCGCAATTTGTGGGTAAAAAACTGATTTTACTCCCTGACCAACCTAAATATGTTGGTGATGGTGCAGGGTTAAAGGCGATTACGGGCGGTGATCCAGTTGGTATTGACCCCAAATACGAAAAGCAATTTTCTATGGTGATGAAATCCGTTGTATTCATGACGGGCAATAGACCCATGCAATTTACTGAGCGTAGTAATGGCGTTGGTCGTAGGCGCGTTATTTTTCATTTCAATGAAACGGTGAGCGAGGATAAAAAAGATAAGAACCTGCCAGAAAAGATACAGGCAGAAATTCCTGTCATTATCCGTGACTTGCTGCGCGAGTTTCCAAACCCTGATACAGCCAATAAATTACTGATTGAACAAAGAGGCTCTGGTGAGGCGGTTGATGTGAAACGTGAAACTGACTCATTAATTGATTTTTGCGCCTATCTTGTCGCACTCGAAAGGGTTGAAGGCATGTTTATGGGTAACGCGAATATCTCACCACCCGCACCGAGAAAGTACCTTTATCATGCTTATATGGCCTATATGCAAGGGAACGGCAACAGGAACCCATTAACACTCACAACCTTTGGGCGTTCTATCGACGGTGCGCTCAAAGAGTTAGGAAAAAAATACATTAAAGATCGCTTTACTCAGGGAGTCAGAACAAACCTCGAATTAAACGAACTGGAAGCCGAGGACTGGCTACCACGAGTACCGACAAAATAACGTAAAAGTAAAGTTTTAAGTAAAACTGTTCATAGTGTTCATAAATGAAAAATAGGTATAGATATCAATAGGTAATTTATGAACACTTGATATTAAAGTATTCATTAAGTGTTCATGAGTGTTCATTGTTGATATGTAGACTCTACATAAGTCTTCATAGGTGTTCATTGAAGTGTTCATATTTAATTGATTGTTATATATGGAAAATAACTTTTTATGAACACATGAACAGTTAGCGCATAAAACTTTTCACACCTTGCAACGAAAAATAATTAAGAGCATAAAAAATGACAAATCAATCGGAAATAGCGAAACAAAATTACATTACTTCACTGGCTGGCTTGAAAGCCGAAGGCCTCAGCAGCGAGGAGGCAATCGCTTTTTTGCTTATTCGAGAGCTGCGAAGTGTAGCCACTGAACTAGAACGCTTAGAATCGACAATATCAGAGAGGCTGTAATCATGGATCAGAGAGCAACATTAATGCTAAAGCGTAAAACGACACAGGAAGCCCCACAGCAACCGAAGAAGAAAAACAAGGCAGATGTTCACGCGAAGAAGAAGCAACACCGTATCGACCGTATAGCGAAGCATTGGACGCTATTTAGTGAGCCAGAAGCCAAGCCGCTAATGATTGGCATCAAGGAAGCCATGATTGCTGATGTTAAAGATAAAGGGCTGGATATCCCAGAGAGCCACATTAAACAGGGATTACGGTCATACATCAGCCGCAAGGCATATTTGAAAGCGCTTACTCTGGGCGGCAATCGGTTTGATATGCACGGACAACCTAACGGAGAGGTTACGCCAGAACAACAAAGCATAGCAGAGCAAAAACTGATAGAGTGGCTAAAGAAATGATACAGGAGCCTTATGAAAATTATTTACAGAAGCAATGGTAATCAAGATGTAATTGAATTGGCTTATACAATCTTTGAGCTTGATAAAATTAAATATGCCATGCAAGCCGTCAGGCGTATCGCTGACGTTAATGTCAAAACTTCAGGATTTATTTTTAGGCGCATGGTTATTACAGGTACGCCAGAACAAATCAAAATTGCTAGAAAGGCTCTGATTAGGCGTTACAGATAGTTATTAGTTGAACACCGCCAACGCATAAGCCGAGGCGGTTATGTATAATTGGCCTTATCAACTAAAGGGATCACTAAATGAAAAAAATCATGATAACGGCTCTATTGGCTTTGTTTCTATCGGGATGTGATAACAGTCCACCAGCACCCTACGGATTTAAGTGGGGGCAATCGGTGGAGGATATCCAAAAGTTAAACTTAGATGGGATAATATGCTATGAGGGGGCTGTTTGTAATGTTGAAGAAATGCCAGACCACGCCCGCGGACAGGCCGTGCTAATGTTTAACAAAGAATCAAAGTTAGTTGAAATACTTTATACAAATACGCTTGAAATCATGAATACCAGCGAAGAGCAGGCGCTTAATGAATATGAACGGGCAATCACCAATTTGACTGCGGTTTATGGTAGCCCAATACAAAATATAAAAAGATTGGATGATGCCTCTAATTTGTTTGGGTGCTTACAAAAAGCTGGCTGTGCTGAATTTGCCACCAAGTTTAATAAAGATGGATATGCCGTAAACTTGTATATGGTAGATGGTAAAAATGACGCCGTATTTATACTAACAGAGTATACAATCCCCAAAAAATGACTATTTAAAACTTAGAAATGAAAGCCGACCTTGAGTCGGTTTTTTGTTGTCTTAAATTTCAATTAAATCAAATTAAGTAGAAAATATTTCTATATTTATATCTTTTTATAGCAATATATTATTGTTTATTTTTCACTCTGAATTATAATTGTGGTGTATATAACAACAGGGTGGATAAATAATCATGGATAAGCAAAAAAGAACCTTCAAGGCAGTGTCAATTGAAAGCGACATAGTAGACCGTGTTAAAAAATTTAAAGAAAAACAGGGTGAAAAAGATGTTTTCATTCAACGAGCGCCTATTGGTCAATTAATTCAAGGTCTATTAAGTGATGCCTTACAGCGTGAGGGGTTCTAATGGAAAAGTTACAGCAGTTAGCAAGTACCATAGCTCAGATTTATGTTGATGGGCTAAAAGCGGAAACGGGAACAACATTAGTGACTTATAACGGCATTACAGGCGAGGTGATCCCTGAATTGCTGGCGGCAGGGCTATTTGATAATGCGGTGTATATCGTTAAAACGGATGGAGAGCAAATTGACGTTGAAGGTAAGGCGTTTAATTTACTGTCACCACTAATTAACCTTTCAACAAAGCCTTACTCACTAACAGAGCGTGCTTATGACGTGATTAATTTTTTAAATGCGAAAGCATTAAAAGCGCGAAATATTTTATCCAATAAAACGAATTGTAATTAATAGGTGATGATATGGCTGACAGTCAAAGTGTAGGTGGTATTCATTATGATGTAGACATGAATATTGAGGGGTTAGTCGGAGGTGGAAAGGCTGTAGAAAAAGAACTAACCAAGCTTGAGAAAGGGTTTGATGGGGCCAGTAAGGGGATTGCCCGATTAGATAAAGCAGCAATGGCAGTATCTAACTCATTAAAAATGCCCGAGCTAAATAGGCTATCCAGAGATATGGCTCAATTATCAGGGAAGATGGGGGCTAACTCCATCGCAACAGATAAGGCCATGCAGTCACATAATAGATTTACAGGTGTACTTAGCACCGTATCAAGCCAATTAAGCGCTGGATATATTGGTAATGTAGGTAGCGCTACGGCATCACTAATCAATCATACTAAAGCAGCCTTAGAAGCGACACAGGCGGAATTAGCGAACGCTGAAGCCAACAAGAAACAAGCTGAGACCTATCAAGCATCAGCGGCGCAAATGGTGTTAAATGCCAAAGAAGAAAAAGCAGCCGCACAATCAGCAATTGAACTCGCTAAAGATAAAGTGGCAGCAGCAGATAGCTTGACGATATCGTTAGAAAAACAGCGAGTAGAGCTAGAGCAGCAGGTAAAAGTCCAAAGGCAGATATTAAGGGACGCTAAAGAAACATATAAAATAGCGCCAAAAGATGAAAATTTTCAAGATGTTGTTGTCGCTAGAAATAAAATGATGGCTACCGAAAAGAAAATACAAGCCATCGGTAATCAGATAGACAAAGAGCAAGTTTCCGCATCACAGGCCCTGAAAAAAGCTAAAGAAGCAGAAATAGCGGCAAGCGCAAAAGTAACAGCCGCTACAGCGCTTGAACAGAAAGCTAAGGCGACACTGGCAACCGCCAATGAAGCAGTTGCTACAGCTAGCGCAAAAGCGACAGCGGCAACCAAAGCACAAGCTATAGCGATGAATGGCTTGCGTGGTGTAATGGCTTTGCTTGGCGGGCCTACTGGTTTATTTCTTTTGGCAGCCGCAGGAGTTTATGCTCTCTATGAGGCAATGACTGATGACACAGCAATAAAAGAGTACAACGCTAAAATCGATGAGATGATCACTAAGATTGACTCTCTGACATCTAAGCAGGCGGAGGTGGTATCGAGGGAGCTAGGCGTTAGGATAGCTAAAACAAAAGAGGAATTAGTAAAAAGCGTTAATGAAGTCAAAAAGCTAGAAGGTGCCCTAGAAAGGATGAATGCCATCCCCAATAAGAACTCGGATGTATTACAATCTATCAAGTTGGCTACTAAACAGTTAGGGGAATACAATCTTGTTATTGTTGAGGGAACAAGAAGAATAAGAGAGCAAGAAGCCCAACGAAAACAACTAAATAAAGTTGAAGCAGATAGGAAAGGACTTAAAGATGAACGCGTAGATGCGATGAACATCTTTAACGATGCTGCTAAAGGTGCTATTGAATCCAACAAAATGCTAGCCAAAACTATAGAGCTAGGCTCTCCTGCGCTGGCCAAGATGGAAATGGAAGTTTCCGCACTTGAACTAAGTTTATCTGCGGCTGGAATTAGCTCAGAAGAAGCTGAAACTCAAATTTCCAATTTAAAGCAAACATTAGAAGCTGGAAGGGCTGACAGCTTTGAATTAATGCTTCAAGGCATTGAGGAAAACGTCCAAGCCTTAAAGATAGAGATGGAAGAAGGCAAAGACGCTGCTATAGAGTATTTGGCTACTGTCCAAATGGCTAAGGCTGGCGTTAGCGATGATGGTATGCTTGATCGCTTAATTAGTGGATTAAGAAAGCAGCATGAACTTCAAACGCAAATATCTAACGGAAAGAAAAAAGGCAGTGGCGGCAAAAAAGATAAGGCAGGAGACGAGCTTAAACGCCAACAAAATGAAGTCGCCGCACTTAATAAAAGGTTTGAATTACTTAGCACTGGTGTAGCTGATGCTAATAGAGATATGGCTATGTTTGAAGCCGTCCAGAAGCTAGGCGCTAAGGCTACAGATAAGCAAAAAGAAGCCACTGAAAAAGAAGCAGCAGAAATATATGACCTTACTCAAAAGGTCAATGACTTCATCCAAGCGCAAGAAGCCACACCAGAATTAAAGCTGGCTCGTGAGTTCGGAGAGGAAGCTAAAACTATTCGCCGCATGTTTGATGAGGGATTCATCGATAAAGAAACGTTTACGCAATTAGGCCGTGAAGCAACTCAGGCATTTGAGCAGGGCATGTCTGATATTCGCATAGAAACAACCTCAAATAATATCATCACAGATATTGGTGAAAACCGCGCTAAATTCGACCCTATCCAAGCATTGGATAATGAAAACACCCGTAAGCTTGCAATGATGAAAGAGTATTACGATCAGGAACAGAAGCTACTGGATGATTCATACGCTAAGCAGCAAATGACCCACGAGCAGTACACAGCGGCTAAATCTGCAACCGATATGCAATATCACCTGTTAATCACAGCAATGGATAAACAATATCAACAGCAGCAATTAGCGGCACAATGGGAGCTAATGAGACAGCAGAACCTAGGCTATGAAATGTTAGCTTCAGCGGTTGATTCTCTGGCTGGAAATGCTTCAAACGTTATCACTGGGTTAATGACGGGTACTATGTCAGCGGCTGATGCTATGCGCTCGCTGGGTAATACGATTCTAAACAGTGTCGTTAACTCAATCGTGCAGGTTGGCGTTGAGATGCTGAAAAACTTCATCATAGAGCAGACTATTGGTAAGGCCTCTCAAGTTGCCAATGCCTTAGCAGCCAAAGCTGGTGGAGCAGCAGCATTAGCAGCATGGACGCCAGCAGCAATAGCCGCTTCAATTGCCACGGGTGGGGCCGCTTCAGCGACAGGGTTAGGCGCTTTCCAAGCATCAATGCTATCTGGTCAAGCTCTTTCTATCGGGTTAGCCGGTGCGAGATATAACGGTGGGCCCGTAAAAGGTGGTTCAGCCTATGAACTTGGTGAGAAGAACCTGCCAGAATTGATGCAAATAGGAAACAAGCTCATCGGCATACCCGGTAATAACGGGAGGGTGTTCAGTTATGACGAAATAACAGGCGCACCAGTGATACCCAAAGCGCCTACAGGTAAGCAGTATCTGAACCACAAGAATAATGAGCGAGCAATATCGAATAAAGATATGCAAGGGGCTGGCGTTGGTGGTGGGCTTACGGTAATTATCAATAATTCAGGGCCACCAATGGAAATTACAAATCAAAGAGAGTTTACAGCTCAGGACGGGCAAAAATTCTTAGAGTTATGGTGTCAGAACTTTACTATAGGTGGCATTACAAGAGATACGGTAACACGGTATACAACCGCTAATAGTAAAGCTCATGGGTCACTATAAGCAATAAGGGCAGGTTTCTGCCCTTTATTTTTGTGCTTTCGTGAGCAGTACGCGCGCGAGGGCAAAATATGACTTTTCGGGCACGTTAGCAAAGACAGTTAGATAGTTTTTATACATCGCATAGTGGGAGTTTTTACACACGTTAGACGGAATTATCGGACACGTTAGCAGCTAATTTTCGGACATCGTAGGAAGCCCATTAAATCAGGTTTAATAGCGACAAATATAGACATTAAATCTTAACAATTCTTAACGTTTATCTAATGCCAAAATCCTAACGTTAATTCAGATGAAATCTTAAGGTTTCTTAGGGTAAATGATAAGGTTTGATAAGGCATGCGTTAACAATTGTAAACGTTTGGATGCTAACATTTGCTAACGTATTTCGGTTAACTCCACCTAATTAAACCTCGCATCTCAATCCTAAAGTTTTAAATATTAGTGAGCGGTAGGGGATTACTGTGCATAAAAAAAACGTCTTATCCCTTCAATTGCTAAAGATGTAAAGATCCACATATTTTCAGGCGTGACGCAATATGCTGCGGTAGTGGTGGTTACATTTATCACTAACCACAAAAAATCATATTTTTTTTGTAGCTCAAAAATGCCTGTTATATAATCTTTGTCTACGAAGAATCTGGTTCTTGAACAATAAATAACTCTTTCCTCATCTGATATATATGGCGGCTCCGCACTTTTTAATAAGAGATATGACATGTGGTATTTATAATATAGAAGCTCAAGAATGCTACCTTTAAAACACCTAGTAAGTCTTGAGCTTGGTATGTAAATGGATAAATGCTTTTCTATAGAAAATCTTTTTGGGTTATATCCTGATTGTACGGTCGAGATTATTTTTATGGAATTGAGTAATGACATCCCGAAGAGTAATTCTATTAAGGTCAACCAAGCCCATTTACAGCGAGTAACTTGAGATTTAACCAATTCACTCCGGCATAAAATTATTTTTAAGTACGGAGTTTTTAAATTATCAGTTTTATCAACTACTTTATAATTTTTCATCTAGATAAGCCTATTTTTGATGAATAACGATGGCATAACTATAGTTAAAATTGTCTAAAGTTAAGCTGTTTATTAAAAATCAAGTTTACTTATGATGTCTTTGTGGCGCTTCCACGCTGAGTAAATATCCTTGTCCCACGCTTTACCGCCTTTAGTTTGATAACCAGCCTCGTTAATTCGTTCTGCGATAATCCGCCCGTTATCTATACCCTCTGATAGCACCAAATTAACCACAGAAACGACAGCAGACTCATTATAAGTATACGGTGGGATATCTGCCTTACCAGCAATTAAAGACGCCACAGACGATTCTAGGCGTTCCACTAGCGACAGCATACGAGCATCAGGATTACTGTCTGGGCGGTTTAACTTCTCTTTGATAGCTGAGACTATCCACGCTGTTTTATCGCTACCAGAGTTCGATACAGCATCATTAAACAGTGCTTGCAGTTCAGCAGGTAAACGAAAGGCAATAAGATTAGATTTACTCATGATAATAGTCCGTTATTAACTCAATGAGTGCTTATTATATCAGCGTATAACGATGTTATACAGATTAGGAAATGTAAAATTGCTGGTGGATTTAACGAGTAATTGTATAACTTAATATAACAAAGTCAGGGTAACTTACTGTAAAACAAGCAAAGCGTATTATTGCGCCTTGTAACTGATTGAATACATGGCAAAGCTCAAATTTGAGCACAGTCTAATTTTACCAATAGAATCAATCGGCTCATTTTTGAGCCTGTATTTATCAATAGAAACAGTGCCCTCAAAATTGAGGAGAGGTAACGATTGTGATTATGACCATAGTCGGAAAGGGTGACAGTTGAAATTCTACCCTTGATACTGAGGACGGCTTGAAATGAAGCTCTCATATCAAAACTACAAATTAGTGCCTTTAGCCAAAGTAGCTAAATATTAGCCAGTACAGCTAACCACTCAAAAACACGGTGTAGTTATTTTGATATCAAAAAGAATCGCGGTAATAACGTACCGAAATGGTACTAACATAAACCACGGTGATATATCTAAAGAGAGAACAACCCTCAAACGTTTACTTCTCATTGTGTTGCTATAATAGGGATAATAAATATAATTATTGCAAATACTGAAATATTAAATGAGAGGTAATCTTTATGGCCTATAACCCTAACTTTAAACCTGTAATGTTAACGATGGCGCAGATGGAGAGAATCCGAGCTATTCAGGATGCCGAGAAAGATAAGTCACCACTGAATCTAGCCCCAACAATTAACGCGATCGCCAGAAGTTTAGTAGATACCGCACTCAATCAAATGGAAAAACAAGTTAATGCCGTTCGGTGAGTTACTTTCTGGATGGCTTATCGTAAGAGGTAAGTAAATGAGTAAGCACCCTACAAGGTGGCAAAAAGGACAATCTGGCAATCCATCAGGTAGACCGGGCAAAGGCGCAGAAATAAGGCGTAACCTCATGGATATGACCCCGCAAGCGATTAAATCAATTCTTGCTGGCATTGAAAGCGGTGATGCTACTTGCCTAAAGATATGGGCTGACCGTTGCGACCCCGTTTCAAAATCCACTATTCAGCCTGTCGAATTCCTTTGTGACACTACAGACTTATCAAGCGCAGCTTTGAGCGTTGTATCGGCTATCAGTCAGGGGCTAGTGCCGCCAGATGTGGGAACCGTGATTTTAAAAGGTATTGCTGATGCTTCTAAGATTATTGAGGTTGAGAGTTTACAGCGTGAAGTTGAGGCACTGAAAGAAGCGATGGAAGAAATTAAAAATGACAATTCGTAATACGTTAAAGCAAATCCGAGAGCAAATATCAGTTATTAAGCCTGATGATAGGATTACAGCTATTAAGTTAATGGCGGTTGAAAAAAATAAAGACACAGGCGAGCTATTCTATTCAGGTCATACGCTTTACGACATAAAAACAAGGGAATCAGTAACGGAAATATACTCAGATAATGACGAGAGGCGAACCTATGAGCACGAAGGTTAGAATTAAACAGATTAAAACGATGATTAAGCAATATGGCGTTACGGGCGAAAATGCCGATTCTATGGTGATTAAGGCTATTATGGATGAGATAGCTTTAATTAAACCTGAAGGTACAGCAGAGAAAATAGTCAAACAACTACATAAGCGCACTGGTTATACTTTCCCAGCAAGCGATGAGCTAAAACGGCTCTTTTCATAGCTTCCTGATAGCACGAAAGAACAGGACGATAACATTGCCGCTATTATTGTCAAAAGTTGACATTAGAACCTGTCAAAACCTGACATCACGTCAAACAAATTTCTAAACCCCGTTAAAAATTAAATGGTACGCAGTAGGTACGCAGCAAAATAAGGGTAATAAGTTTTGACTAGTCTTGACGGGTTTAACTTGGTCGCCACCATGAAACATAACCTATTGATTTATCCAAGACCGTCACTTTGGGTTCGCCATGAGATAGCGTATTTTAACCTGTGCGCGTGGTTGCCATCTTAACGGTTGCCACTCTGGTTGCCAGCAAAACAGCATGTTTTATGCTAGTGGATTGATAGGCTTTGATTATTCCAATTCAGCACAATCAAGGTATAGCGATAATCACAACACCTTTTGAGGTATAACCATGTTACAACGTGAAACAATAGAGGCCGTTATGATGGAGTTAGCCCACCAGCAAGGGCAATCACTCAATGGACGCGATAGGTTAGCAATTAGAACGGGTGTAGCCCAGACAATACAGGCTAAAGAAAGGCACTGGCGGAGAATGACAGCACCAACCTACCAATGGACGAAGCCAGCACCAAAACGGTGATGCGAAGATAATCGCAATGGTCAAATATTAAGCGATGCAAGAAAAAGTGCGACGGTATACAGGCTATAGGTTGCCTTGAAATCAAGGGCACTTAAGGCGACTTAATAGGACTCCTTGATATTAAGGAGTCATGAGGCTCTGAAATTGGAGGCTCGTCACTGGCTGGCAATATTCCAATAATGGCCACGAGATAAAAGTAACCACTTTGGTAACCACCAAAAGTAACCACAATGCAAATAAGCATTGCGATACCCACAGGACAATTTTGTCCTCTGAATAAATATCAATGAGTTACCGTGACGCAAATATGCGTTACCGAGTAAATCAATAGTTTATCTACTCTGAACATGAATAACCAAAGCTAAAATAACGGTCCTATTACGGTCCGTGTAATGCGATTGAACGGCAAGATTACGGCAAGGTTAAACGGGGAGGTTACGGGGAGGATTAAGCCAATAAATAACGGTGAGATTACGGTGAGGATTAAGTCGAAAACGGTAAGGTTACGGTAAGGTGTTAACCCTGATGTTACCCTAATGTTTCAAGTGGTCGCTGTGACCTCTCGTAATGAAAACAATGCGTTGCCACCTATTACCATTGGTCACTGAAACGATGACCAATGAGAGTTAATCTGGTTTTGTGACAGAATTAAACGTTATCAATTAGTTATATTTTGATTCCGTCGATTTAACGGAATTAAGCATAATCAATAGCTTATATCTACATACGGGATTATCCCGTATCATCATGGATAAATTAACGTTTAGATCACCCCTAGAAACTGGAATTATTATCCAATCTTCCAGAGTCCTATCAGCATTTTATTTTAACCAATAGCTTATATTGTGATGGTATCAAGATGAATAAACCAGAAATGAGAAATGCAATATCAATCAGGATCACCACATCAGGGACAGTAATAAAAGTTCTAGGTTAATAATTAGATATCAACATGCTGGTTAAAATAACAGATAACAGATCGTTGTCAGCGTTGTTAATATATTCAAAATTTTATTACATAAGGCGTTGTCACATAGCCTTCTGTTTTAATTCAATTATTAAAAATGACAAATAATATAAAGGAAACTAAGTGAATAACACTGAACTCGTTGATATTTCAACATTTGAAGAATTTGAAAGTTATGTAACTCAAGCTATTGCAGACCCGGAGTTTAGCTTGGATATAACTAACTTAAAGTTTAGCATACTTGATGCCTTTAAAATGAAGATAGAAGGGGATGATTCAAAGTATTATGGTGGAGTAAACACAACTTTAGCCCAAGGTATGAGTGATTTTCAGGTAGAGTTAAACAAAATCTTTGCTATCATTCGATACAACACCGATAATCTACAGAGGTTATCTTCACAGGATAAGAAAGACCTAGAGCTTACTTTTCTAGTTAATGCTGGGTGTACTGAAATATTAACTAGCCTGACTGAATTTGTAAAATCAATAGGAGATGCTGGAGCAAAGGTCATGAATGGAATGACTCCAAACCAAAAAACACTTTGTGTTTTATTTACTGTCGCTGTAATTGGCGGAGGATGGGGTATTTCTAATTATGCTAACAATGTTCATGATGAAAATATGGCTCAGATACAATCTCAACAGTCAGCATCTGAGAGGCAGTCTGAATTAGATAGACTACAACTTCTTAAAGATGGGATGTTGGACGCTATTAATGCCACTAGCAATACAGAATTGAAGGAAAAGTCGGTTGGAATAGAAAACCATGGAGCTAAGGCATATACGGATATAATAAAATCAGCTAGTGATGCAGATAACATAACCATCAGTGGGTTAACAAATATTTCGCTGGACCAACAAGGCATACAAAATGTAATCAGAAACCCTACAGAAAAGCTTGAAAACAAGGAAGATACTATAGAAGTTGAAATAGAAAGTATCAAAAGAAACGCAGATAGCTTGTCAGTGGCATGTAGAATACCTGGTATGGATTATGTGTTTTCAATAAGTGTTAATACTGGTTTTATAGATAGGGATGAGACAGATTTATTATTTGATGCGATGAAAGAGTCAAAAACTGTAAAAATATTAGGTAATTATAAAACAAGAGGCGGAGTGGTTGAGAAGGGGAACGCTTCATCAATCATTATATCTAATTAATAAACGCCTAATTACAGCCCTTATTTTGGTAATGAGGGCTGTTAAGTTCCCTCATATAATTCTGCAAATCACCCTGCGCTATATTTGACATTATCCACATCAATTTTGACGCTACGTTAACCTAAAGTCTTAGAAATCGTTGACATTACGCTGGTGGGCTTGCCTATATGTTTGACGTTATCGAAAATCACCCTTATACAAATTAATTTCTATAAGTCCGAATTGACCATAGTTAAATATGTGATAAAGCCAGTTGTATCAATGCTTACGGAATGGTTGATAGATAAAACATACGTCAACGTAACGTCAACAATATAAGGTGTTTTTTGTTGATCTAATGGCGTATTTCTCTGTATTTATTAGTCTCTGAAATTTCAGCCTTATAGCTCACGGTAAATAGGCTATTTCTCCTATTTAAACTAACCCACAATTAGTTACCTACCTTTAACTGACTCTCTTTAAGATGACCAGCTCAACTACCCCGAAAATATCGGGGCAGTTCGAATATATCCACCAGCTTACCTATTCTATTTTGTACACCTCATATTGAGGTGCGCAAATCAACTAGAACTCTTTAAGAGTTACACTTATCAGATGAAAAATATTTTTCGGTTGCTATTGCTCCGTTTGAAACGGAGTCGTGAAAAGACGGGCAGGGTTATTTTTGGTTTTTGTTTCATTATCTGCAATGAAATTGCCATTGATGATATTTATGCAATGATGTTACTGGAAAGTGTAGGGCTAACATTGAGATTAAAAATCACCTCAAAACAGGCATGACAAAAATATTAGGGGGTACATTTGGGGGTATCTATAAAGTTAGAATTTAAATAACTATTAAGTATCAATTAAATAAGTTCTTTGTATGGCTCTCTCCTCACCGCCATTTCCACTTCTAGTAACGTCTTCCAAAGTCTTCCAATCCCAAGTAAATCAAGCATTCCAACTAAATTCCATTATTCCAACGTTTACTATCGTCTATTGAAAACTTCCCCCTTTAGGTAGTACATCTATACTCCATGATTTGAGTACCTCCCAATGGAGCTAATCATTATACTAACTGATACCAGAAGAAAGCGTGATGATGCAAAGAGATTGCTGGCGGATGAAATTGACCCAAATCAACAACGTAAAGAGCAAAAGCTGGCGGAATGGGTTAAAAAATAGCAGGGGAATTTATTAAGCACCATAATTCACAATAAGATATGGTGCTTGTGAATTAGCCGTGTAAGTTAATTGGTATTCATTTTTAATTGTTCTTGATAATGCTGAATTTTAAGCTTTAAGTTACTTAAGTGTTCATTTAGAGATAAAATTTGCTTTTCAAGATTAGCGTAGTGTTCAGTAAGCAAATTCATTCTCTCAAATGAAGTTGATGTTCCTATATTTCTTAGTACCGCATATTCTTTAATCTTTTTTAAAGGCATGCCAGTTTCTTTTAAACGAGTGATAAACTTAACCCATTCAATATCATCTTCAGAATAGTACCTATGATTGTTTGCTTGTCTGGATGATTTCAATATTCCTTCTTTTTCATAGTATCTAAGGGTGTATATGGTGAATCCGGTTAGTTGTGCAAACTGACTGATTGAATAATTCATGTATTACCTAGAAATTTCTTGACCTAGAGTTAACTCTATCCTTTACCCTTTTGAAACTTTTGTCAAAGAGGGTATGTCATGAGAAATAAACATTATGCGGTTATTACAGGTGCGAGTTCAGGTATTGGTCGTGCAATTTCAATAAAATTAGCTGAGCGTGGATTTAATATTATTGCTGTAGCAAGGCGAGATTCCTTGTTGAATGAATTGAAAATCAAATTGCGTAAGATTAATCAATACATTGAGGTCGTAACAAAATCATGTGATTTATCTATTACAGATGATGCTATTTCACTTTATGAGGAACTGAAAGCTTTTGATATTCGGGTATGGGTAAATAATGCAGGTGTTGGATATTATGGGGAAGCATTCTCTCAGCCAATAAAGGATGCACAAACTTTATTAAATTTGAATATCAATACACTCGCAGTTCTATCGTTAATGTTCGTGCGGGATAATCAGAATATTGATGACTCACAGTTGATCAATGTAAGCTCTGCAGGAGGATATACTATCGTACCTACAGCCGTTACCTACTGTGCATCGAAATTCTTTGTTAGCTCTTTTACTGAGGGATTGGCTCATGAATTATTGAACTTGGATGCTAAGGTTAAAGTAAAATTACTGGCTCCAGCAGCGACCAAAACAGATTTTGGTCGAATTGCTAACGGAGTAGAATATTATGATTACGATAAAGTTTTTGGTACATATCATTCTAGCGAGGAACTAGCTGATTTCTTCATTCAGCTATATGATTCAAACAATGTTGTTGGATATGTAGATAGAGAGAGCTTTAGCTTTAAATTACTAGATAATAAAATGCCTTACGCAAATAACAATAAATTTAATCAAAAAATATAAGTACGAAAAAACCGCCAAAGCATAAGCTGAGGCGGTTATGTATAAATGGTCTTATCAACTAAAGGGATAACCAGATGAAAAAATTATGATAATAAAGCCAGTTGTGCCAATGCTTATATGATGCTTTCATGGCAGAATATACGTTAACGAAACGTCAATAATATAAGGTGTTTTTTGTTGTTCTAATGACGTTTTTATTTGTATTTTTTGGCTTGTTCAGACATGAGAGTAATTAGCACACAGTTTTGAGTTACCATCCCACATAACTAAATGATGATTAATACCATGGGTTATAACTAAATCATCAAGGTTAGTTTCATCAAAAAATTTCAGTGGATAGAAAAATAGTAACTTGTTGAAATTGTTTTATAAATATAATATTTAATATCTTAATGCCATGGATTTTATCAAGATGAATAAATTATTAGTTCCAGTTTTTTGCATTGCTTTTTTATCAGGATGTGCGGTGACTGAGTATAATTATGTTCCTGACTCACAAAAAATCAGTGAGCCTAAAATAGGTCAGGTCAACCATATTACAGTAGGGCAACCCTTAGTTAGAGAAGGCAATATTAGTGAAATAGATGGAATTAAAGTATTAAACCCTGTACAGATAGATTTGGCATACAAAATTATTCCGGGTGTATTCAAAAAAGTGGGTTCAAGTGATAAAGGCGATTTTTATATGCCAGACCAAATAATTGACTCTGGTTCGGTCGCTGTTGAGGTTTTAGGGCAACCTTGGAATTCACTTTTAATTAAAAAAGGATCTAGTCCTAATGAGATTTGTATCGTAACAGATGTCAATGTTGCTGTTTGTAGCGATAAAGCACAAATCGAACAGGTGAAATTAAACAATTCTGATGGTAATTCATTTGAACAGGCTTTAATTTTCAATGGGATAAATGACCAAGTTGTCGATATTAGTTATCAAAAAATAGGTTCGAATATTGAGAACCAAGGATTTGGCGATACGATTCAGTATAACCTTAAAAATAGCGACATTATTTCTTATCGAAATGTAAAATTAAAAGTTATCGATAGCTCAGAAAACTCATTAACCTATACAGTGATAAGCAACTTTTCTGACAATTAATTAATGTGTGTCACATTAATTAACCAATTGAAAAACAGCGTTTAACTAAATTTAATCTCTAGTTAAGCGCTGTCGTGGCATCTTTTCTTACTTTGTTATCTCGCTAACTTCAAAATATTTGGATCACATCGACAATTGTAGAATATTGTCTTTTTAGTATACGTCACATACTCTAAGTTAAATTGATTTAACTTAGAGGGTGTTATTTATGATGAATATCCAATCTGACCACAATAGCTTTTTTATTTTATCCGATGACAAGCAAACTCGTCTTGCCGAGATAACTTTTGTTTATACTGGCGATGAACTGGTGATTATTGACCACACCGTGGTTGATGAAAGCTTAAAAGGACAGGGAATTGCAAAGTTATTAGTTGCTAAGGTTGTTGAGCGAATGAGAAATGAAGGACGAAAAATTATTCCATTATGCCCTTTTGCAAAAGCAATATTCGATAGAACACCTGAATACAGTGATATCCGCCAATAACATTTGCTAATTACTGATGAGGTAAGTATGAGTATTCAATTTAATGATAAAATACCTGATTTACAGTTGATTACAGCACGTTCGAAGGATGTTGGTGGGCTTCTTGTTGCACGAGTTTTGCCAACAAGGGAGCGTAGGCTAATAGGAGCTTGGTGTTTTCTTGACCACGCGGGCCCGACGGTTTTTAAAGGCGACTCAGAGGGAATGAAGGTATCACCTCACCCTCATACTGCTTTACAAACATTCACTTGGATGATTGAAGGTGAAGTATTGCATCGAGATAGCCTTGGTTATGAGCAGGTTATTCGGCCAGGACAGGTTAATTTAATGACAGCAGGTCATGGGATCAGTCATTCTGAAGATACCTATGGAGAGAGCCGGCAGTTACATGCTGTGCAATTATGGATTGCTTTGCCCGAAGCAGTTAAAGATATTTCCCCACGCTTTGACCATTATCCTACGTTACCTCGTTGGGCTGAAGGCGAAATCTATTTCAATTTATTAGTTGGGGAATATGGCACTTATAAAGCACCAACATTGACATTTTCACCGTTGATCGGGCTTGATATTATTGCGAAGAAAACCGCTCGACAAGTTTTAACTTTACGATCTGAATTTGAATACGGTATTTTTGCCGTAAGTGGAAGTGCCATTATTGAAGGGCAGCAAATTAAGAGTAATGAATTAGTTTATTTAGGCAAAAATATAACAGAAATTTCTATAGAGCTAGCTTCAGATAGCCACATTTTATTACTTGGTGGTGAGCCTTTAAATGAGTCAGTACTAATGTGGTGGAATTTTATTGGTCGAACTAAAGCCGATATTCATGCCGCAGTTGAGGAGTGGAACCAAGGAAACCTACGTTTTGGCCGTGTTTATAACGATGAGCGCGAGCCAACACCGGCTCCAATTATGCCATAATCAATTTAAGTAACTCCTTTATTATTATTTTAAAAAAAGGAGTTACAGTCATTGTTATTGTTTATTATTTTTTCGTATTTATATTTGTCTTTAGCCGAAAATGGCTTTTAATTTAATTTAAGACTCGTTTTATACTCAGTTTATGAGTTCATAACCTGACTTTTATCGAAAAACTGATAATATGTATACAAAAGGCTATTTTTAAGTCAAAACAAGCCGTAGCCGTTAGAGGTAGACGATAGAAATGAGTAAAAAATACCCATTGGGAATCGTTTGTTTAAGTTTATTCCCTGTTTCTTTTGTATCATTAGCGTTTCAAGAACAGCAATATAACCCAGTGGTGTTTAATCTGGCTCAACTTTATGATTTCAATCCTGTCAGAGGTGCTGTTAAGCAAATAAAATCAGTTGTTTATAATGAAGATAAATCAATTAATTATGAATCAATGTTAAAAATTGGTCATGATGGTTGTGTGGAAAGTTTTACTTTTGATCAAAAGAAAGATGAGTATTTAAATGGTGCTCATAACTATCTTTTTGTAAAGCGAGTTAAAAATAAATTGATTGGTAGGGATGTTAGTGGTCCTGTTGAAATGGTGATAGGTGATAACTGTCAAATAATGTCTAAAAAAGATTCAAATGGTGAATTAATCTACCAATATAACCAAGATGGCATTATTTCTGGCTCATTGCTTGCTGATACGAAAAAACAATATAGCAAAAATGATTATAATGAATTTAAACTTCCAACAACGATAAAATATTTTAAAGATAATACACTCATCTCAGAGACTATAGTTACTTATGGGAAAGATATGAGTAAGCCGTTTGATCATACGATGGATATCCGTGCATTGGGACAAACGATATTATTAGTTAATTCTAAGTGCGATTATAATACTAAAAATATTGCCTATAAATGCAACTTTATTTTAAATCTTAATTCGAATGGTAATAATATTAAATTACTAAAAAATAGTATTACTGAGGTCAATTTTTATTAAATATAGGAGATGTTTAATGGCTATTTCTGCAAGAAATCAACTTACAGGTGTTGTTGAGTCGGTTGTTGTCGGCTCAGTAAATGATGAAATTATTTTAAATTTAGGTAATGGAGAAAGCATTGCTGCAATCATCACTAAAAACAGCACTAAACAATTAGGATTAGAAAAAGGTAAACAAGCAGTTGCGGTGATTAAAGCACCTTGGGTTGTTCTTGTTTCTGATGCACAAGAATACCAATTTTCAGCACGTAACCAATTCAATGGCAAAGTAGAGTCTATTGAAAAAGGTAGTGTAAACTCAGTCGTTAATTTAAAAACGGGTGCAGGAACATTATTATCAGCGGTAGTAACGAATAACAGTACAATTGAAATGGGGTTAGCAGTGAACAGCAAAGTAACTGCGATAATTAAAGCCTCTTCGGTTATTTTAGCAACCAAAAAGTAATTATGTCCTTATTTTATAAAAAGGCTGCCATTGTGAATGAAGTGGTGGCCTTTTCTATTTCTGACATGAAGTTAAGAGCTGTTTAGTATTTAATATCTTAATTTTCTTACCTTTTTTCTCAATCAATTTATCACTGACGAGTTTAGATAGTGTTCGATTTAATTGCCTAACAGAGACGCCTAGCATTGCGGCTAAAGAGTCACGATTTTCTAATTGAAAACTTTCTCCATTCTGCTTTTCAGCAAAAGTAAGATAGCGTCTTAATTTATATTCAACTGAATATGATGCACTGGAGTGTAACTGTGATGTGTTATAAAGCTTTTTGCTAAGGTGCTGACAGATAAATTGCAAAAATAATGGAGCGTAAATTTCTTTTTTTCGGATCATAGATAAAGGTAGTGCAAGCAAGTCTGCATCTGTAACTGCTTGGATCGTATTATAGATACGGTCATTTTCAAGGTTACTTTGAAAAAGTTCTAAATCACCAATTATAGAAAATGCATTTTCAAATGAAAAAATGACTTTGCAACCGTTAGTTTCATAACGTTCAATTTGCAATTTTCCGCAAACAAGGAAGTAAAGGTGGCTGATTTGGCTATCTTGAAATATTAAATATTCTTTGGCCTTTATGTGGATAAGTTTTGTTTTTTTGAGAGTTTCGTCAGAAATGATTTTATCAAGTTGATGATGAGTAATAAATTCTTCACGCTTTATTGTAGAGTTTATTGCTTTCATTTTTATAACCATTTTCGCTTGAAATTATACTTAAATCATACTCGTTTTTTTCATTTAAAAAAGGACATATGTCCTTTTTTAAATGGTAGTAACCTTGCTAGTTTATTAAAAAATAACTCGCAGGATATTAACATGAAAGTACCTTTAAAACCGTCAAGCGTATTTACTAAAAGCATAAAAACAGCAATTAACGTTATGCCAAAAATTGAACTACACGTGCATTTAGATACATGTTTAAGTTATTCTTATGTTAAACAAACCATCCCAACACTAACGTTTAATGAGTTTAAACAAGGCTTTATTGCACCAGTAAGATGCGAAGATCTTGGCGATTTTCTACGTTGCATTAAACCTCAACTTAATATATTACAGACAAAATCTGCTATTGGACTCGCTGTTGATGATTTGTTTGAGCAATTAAAAATGGATAATGTAATTTATACAGAAATTCGGTTTGCTCCTTTATTACATACTCAACAAGGTCTTTCAAGCCGAGAGGTTGTTGATATAACATTAGATGCGATGAATTCGGCAGTTGTAAAGTATGAAATAGAAGCTGGCTTGATTTTGTGTACTTTGAGGCATTTTACTGCCTCTCAGAGTCTTGAAACGGCAAAATTAGTTGTAGAGTATCAATCTCGTGGTGTTGTAGCACTAGATTTAGCCGCAGATGAGGCTCGCTTTTCATTAGATAATCATGAAATTGCATTTAACTATGTCAGAGAACATGGCGGCAATGTTATCGCACATGCTGGTGAGGCTTTAGGCTATGAAAGCGTGATTGAAACATTAGATAAGCTAAATGTTTCGCGTATAGGACATGGAGTTAGAAGTATTGAGAATTCAAATACGATTGAAAAGCTCAAAGTGTTAAATGTATTACTTGAAGTTTGCCCAAGTTGCAATTTGGTGTGCAATGTCTTTGATAGTATCGAAAACCACCCTATTAATAAGTTGAAACAGCAGGGCGTTAAATTAAGCATAAATACAGATGCGCGAACAGTTGCGGATGTAACATTAAATAAAGAGTACCAATTATTGCATGATATATTTGGTTGGGGTATTGCTGACTTTACTGAGTGTAATGTAAATGCATTACTGGCGAGTTTTATTGCAGAAGAAAAAAGAGCATTGTTAATGAAAAAGCTACTAAACTAATAGGGCTGATAGAAAAAGAAGGAGGGCTTTATCCTCCTTCGCTATTGTGATTAATTATATGTAATACCATTCAAACTCCAATGATGAGTAATCTCTCTAATGATTAATAAAAAAGCACTGAATTCGCTATTTGTTGGCAATTGTGTTGAATGAATGGGGCTACCATTAATCACATCGACCAATTCATTAAAAGCATCTTCAATTTGCGGTGTCGTGATAAAGTTACCATTAATATGCCTACTTTCTATCAGTAAATTTAATTTTTTTTCATGACTAAAAAGCAATATTTCCCCTGCAGGGAGCTGTTTTTTTATCGGAATAATCGCGTTTTCTATATGTTCAATTGCCATTTCAGCTTCATAAGCTGTAATAGGGGAATGCTGAAACTTAAAGCCATTAAAGCTCTTAATGCCAATAGGTAAAATTATTTTATCCGATAGGTAAGATAAAGTGGCTTCATTGTCTTTAATATCCAATTGAATATGATTTTTCATTGTGGCCTCATTCATATATTATGATTTCATCATGCTACGCTGGTTAGTATTATCTGTATAGTAAATCCATTAATGTGAATGAATTGTTAATGTGTTACCCAGCACGGTAATGAGTATAAATTGAAAATTCCCATCCCATGATGGGCTAAAATTCAGCCTTTGCTCATCAGCGAAAATAAAATGTAATGAAACGATAAAGTTGATTGTATTATCTTTTGAATTTACACTATTTTTGCAATATAACAACATGATTAAAGCTGGAAAAGTATTTTCTAATTTATAGAATAATAAAGGTTAAATTCTAACTTCGAGTTATGCTATAAATAGATGAGTTAAAATTATCTATTTATAACAGGGTGAGCTTATGTCAGAAATAAGAATTGTTGCAACAGTAATTGCAAAAGATAATGAAGTTGATTTTGTGAAAGCAGCAACTAAATCAATTGTTGAGTCAAGCAATAAGGATGAAGGTTGTCTTCAGTATGAATTACACCAAGATAATGCTAATCCAAACATTTTTATTTTCTTTGAGATTTGGAAGGACCAAAAATCATTAGATAAACATAATGGAACACAACATTTGAAAGACTTTATTAAGAAAATAGAAGATAAAATTGATTCATTAGATGTGAAATTAATAAGCAAAATTGCATAATATTAATTAATAATGACTAAATAATAAAAAGGAATACAAATGTATTCCTTTTTAAGTTGATTATCCAAAAATTTCGGTGAGATGTGCTTTGTAATCATTGATGTATTTTTCAATATTAGGCTCTTTGATCACGTCATTAACCATAAAGGTTGGGAATTTTTTCAATCCGAGAAATTGTTGTGATTTATGAAAGGCAAAATAGACACCATCGACACCTCGACCATCAAAAAAATTATCAAATTCATCAAATGCATCAAGAGGAGCATTCCAAGTAACGGAAAGCATATATTTTCTTCCATGAAGTAGGCCTCCAGTACCATATTGCTTGCTTGGATCTTGGCGAGTACGGCCATCATTTGCATATAAATGGCCGTGACCGAGGGTATAAACGTCATCCATATATTTTTTTACCATCCAAGGCATCATCATCCACCAGCCAGGCATTTGGTAAATAATCGTATCCGCCCAAAGAAATTTTTTAACTTCATTTTCGGAATTGTAGCCCGACTCAATATGCGTTTCTTGAATAGTGTGCCCTAACTTACTTAGCGTGGTTTTGGCTACATCATGTAACGTACGATTAAGTTGGCCTGCCGAGTGAGCAAATGTTTGCCCACCATTGAGAAGAAGAATTTTCATTTGTATTGCCTTATTCGTTAATTGCTAAGTTATATTTAGGCTAACAAACTAAAATAAAGATGAAAAGTAGAGTAATAAAATGTAATTTATTGTTTTTATGGTTTTATTGTCTTATTTGATAATTTAATTAGGCGAAGTTTAGTCAAATATCACTATAAAGACTATTTTTATAGTTAAAGCTATTAATAATAGGGATTATTGATTTTTTAGCAAAAGTCTATTGAGCTTACGGCTATTTTTCTCTGCATTATCTCATCGTATTCTTTGTCGTATTCAAATTGTCGCAGTAATTATGGGGTAGTTCGTAGCGAATGAACATGGACTATCCAGATAATTACCCGTGAAGCTTAATGTATAAAATTTAAGAAAGGTAACACAATGACTATTCCTGTAATTGGTGTGGGTACATTCCGTTTAAAAGATGATGTGGTGATTGCTTCAGTAAAAAATGCATTAGATGTTGGGTACCGCGCCGTTGATACTGCACAAATTTATGAGAATGAAGCTGCGGTTGGGCAGGCTATTGCAGAAAGCGGCGTTGAACGCAGCGAGCTTTATATCACAACAAAAATTTGGATTGAGAATTTAAGTAAAGATAAGCTCATCCCAAGTCTGAAACAAAGTTTAAGTGATCTGCAAATGGATTATGTGGATTTAACACTAGTGCATTGGCCATCTCCAAATGATGCTGTTTCTGTTGAAGAGTTCATGCAAGCATTATTGGAAGCGAAAAAACAAGGGTTAACACGTGAAATTGGTATTTCTAATTTCACTATTCCATTAATGGAAAAAGCAATCGCGGCAGTCGGCGTTGAAAATATTGCGACAAACCAAATCGAGCTTTCACCTTATCTGCAAAACAAAAAAGTCGTTGAGTGGGCAAAACAACACAATATCCATATTACTTCTTATATGACATTAGCGTATGGTAACGCATTAAAGGATGAGGTTATTGCGAGTATTGCACAGAAACACAATGCAACATCCGCTCAGGTTATTTTAGCGTGGGCGATTGGTGAAGGGTATTCTGTTATTCCATCATCAACAAAACGTGAAAATTTATTAAGTAACTTGCAAGCAACTCAATTACAGTTAGATAGTGACGATAAAGCGGCGATTGCAGCATTAGATTGTAATGACCGTTTAGTTAGCCCAGAAGGTTTAGCGCCAAACTGGGACTAACTGATTATTCTATATGCCCAGAGGCTAGAATTTGTTATGGCCTCTGAACTTCTGCAAGATATTGAGTTAAGCTATCAATAAAAACCCGAATACGCTGGCTGACAACGCGGTCACTGTAATACACGGCATGGAATGGTAAAGGAATAGGCTGCAATTCATCTTTTAATACTTCGACAAATTGGCCATTTTGAATATCTTTATTCACCATAAAGTCAGACAAACATGCAATCCCATTTCCAGCTAAACAAAGCTGTCTTAGCGTCTCTCCGCTATTTGATGATATCCCTGCAGTAACTTCTATTAGTTGCCCATCAATGCCTTTAACTGGCCACATATTTAATGATACGGGTTCAGTAAAGGTTAAGCATGTATGATGCAAAAGATCTTGAGGGTATTTAGGTTCATCATGTTGTTCCAGATAATTTGGAGACGCAATAATCTTGCGGTAACTCTTAAATAATGGGCGAGCACGTAAGCTGGAGTCGGTGAGATGTCCTGCTCGAATTGCAACATCAACTTTCCGTTCAATTAAATTAACAAAGGTTTCCGATGAAACTAACGACAAATGAATGTCTGGATATTGTTTGCGAAAAATAGCAACAAAAGGGATTAATATATGCAATACAATCGGTGTTGCTGCATCAATTCGTAATAGGCCTTTTGGAGAGCTTTGTGTGTCATATAATTCATCTTCTGCCGCTTGCATTTCTTGCAAGATAATTTTCATGCGTTGAAAATAAATTTCGCCCTCTGCAGTTAAGTCAATTTGCCTAGTGGTACGGTTAAGCAAATTGACCCCCAGTTTTTCTTCCAATTTTTTGACGATTCGGCTCACTGCTGAATTTGCTAAATTAAGTTTAGCAGCCGCTTTACTAAAACTTTTTTGTTCTACCACTTCTATATATACACGGGCTTCTTCAGATGTTGCTCTCATAATAATTTTATTAGCCAATAAGATGATAAAATTATTATAGTAACAGCAATAGGTCTTAAAATTTAAACTAAAAATTTAGGAGCATGGAGCTTGGTTTGATTTTTAACCTAATCATATTAACTTATGGCTTATCGATATTTTTTAAAAGAATTTTTAATGCTTCAGTATAATTTTCTTGTGCATTGCATATTCTTTCATCTGCGTGATGTTCATTACGTAAGAGAGTGGATGTTGCTAATGCTTCACCGTGAGTATAGTCGATGAGAATATACCCCCGCTGGGTTGCTTGTTGTGTTGATAACCCTAGCTCAGTGAGTAACTGAATTAACTCATTAGTTATGCGAGTGGCTTGCTCAGGAAATAATGCGGAAGCATTAAATATTGCTAACGTAATTTGTGGGTACTGAATCACCTTTTCTCGATATTGGCATAGAAGGCTTTCTATTTTAGGAAAAGTGCCCGTGACATCAGCAACATTAATACAGTGATAAAGGGTGTTACCAATGGCCTTAATTAACGCGTTTTTATCGGTAAAATAATGGTAAAGAGCCATCGGACTGATTGTCATTTCCTTAGCAATCAGTCGCATGGATAATTGTTCAATTCCTTTTTCATCTAATATCTCTATTGCCTTTGCAATAATATTTTCAGAGGAAATATTGAGTTGTTGTGCTTTCGGACGACCTGGTTTTCGCTCCGTCATTTTACTATCTCATAATGGGATTGAATAAGCCCTGAAGGGAAGCTTTGAGTATTTAAATGCTTGAGCAAGATATCTTGAGGTAGTGGGCCAAATAACGGGCGTCCTTCACCTAATAAAACAGGAATTTTAGTGATAATAAGGTCATGAATTAGCCCTTGCTTTAAAAAGGATTGAATGACTTGTCCGCCATCGATATAAACACGTTTACAGCCTTCAGACTCTAATATTTGCATGACTTGCTCTGGCGTCTGGCTTGAAAAACGCACCTTACCGGCTAAATGCTCAGGAACGGGTTGCAGTGTGAGTGTGGATGAAAGAACCACAATAGGTTGCTCATAGGGCCAAGGCATGAAGCCGCAAACGGTTTCAAATGTCCCTCGCCCCATAATGATTGCATCGATGTTATTGATGAAGTTTTCGTAGCCATGATTTTCATCAGGAAAATCTTGTTGTAAAAGCCACTCAATATCACCATTTTTTCGGGCAATATAACCATCTAGGCTGGTTGCTATAAAGACATGTCCTGAAATCATATTAATACCTATTCAAATTATTATGCACTGTATAATAATGGGTGTGATGGTAAAAATACAGGTGATATTGTGCTCTTGTATGGAATTTGTTAAATTATTGATAAAAATTCTACAAATTATAGAGTAAGGCTGAGTTGTTCATAGGGCTCGTCAGTGTTTATGTTAACCTTGGCGTTTTTTATGTCTTACTGGTTGCAAGACGTATTTCACTGATATTAGTGAAAACCACATAACAGTGTTGATGAAATTTGCTAATATCAACGTGATATTTATGGGGCTATTTTGAATGGGTTTTTATGTCGATAAAAATTATTGCTTTATTCTTTATCACTGCGTTGGCTGAAATTGCAGGCTGTTACTTTCCTTATCTTTGGATGAAAAAGCAAGGTGGGGCTTGGTTATTGATCCCTGCGGCGTTAAGTTTAATGCTATTTGTCTGGTTATTGACATTGCATCCGGAAGCAAGTGGCCGAATTTATGCTACTTATGGCGGGATATATATTGCCACCGCATTAGTTTGGCTGAAAGTGGTTGATGGTGTGTCTCTTACCGTGACTGACTGGGTAGGCGCTCTAGTTGTGCTCTTTGGTGCAGGGATCATAATTAGTGGTTGGAAATAGACGATAGTGTTATCACGTCACCTTGAAAAAAAATTATTTGTTTATTTTAAGATGACGTGGCATTTAAGGCGATCACAAAATTATTCCTTTATGTTTATTTCATCAGATAAATACTAAATCTATATTTAAATTAAATTTAAAATTTATTTTTTCTAAGAAATAGACGTATTCTCTTTTACGAAATGTTAATTGAAATGGAATTTAACTAAAATAGTTTAAATGTAACATTTGATCCAAATCAATTTAACAATAAATACTCTATTGGTAGTAATTTTAATTGATGTTTAACTACTCAGTTAATATTAATTAAACTTTTATTTTCACTTTCATTGATTTTAGGCAATATCTAATCATATTAGGCTGCTATTCTCTCACCGATTTATACAAAAAATATAAAGAGGTAGCAATGAACGTTAGTCGCAGAAAGTTTTTTAAAATCTGCGCTGGCGGGATGGCAGGTACAACTGTAGCTGCGTTAGGTTTTATGCCTGGAATGGCAATAGCTAATGTACGTGAATATAAATTACTTCGCTCTAAAGAGACGCGTAATACTTGTACCTACTGTTCTGTCGGTTGTGGATTACTAATATATAGCATGGGCGATGGTGCCATGAATGCTAAATCCGCGATATTCCATGTCGAAGGTGACTCAGACCACCCGGTAAACCGTGGTGCTTTATGCCCTAAAGGGGCTGGCCTGCTCGATTATATCCAAAGCGAAAATCGTTTACGTTATCCTGAATATAGAGCGCCAGGCTCTGATAAGTGGGAACGCATTAGTTGGAATGATGCTTTTACGCGCATTGCACGCTTGATGAAAGATGACCGCGATGCGAATTTCATCGAAAAAAATGCGGAAGGAACAACGGTAAACCGTTGGTTATCAACAGGGATGCTTTGCGCATCAGCTGCTAGTAACGAAACGGGAATGTTGACACAAAAATTCGCCAGATCGCTAGGTATGCTAGCGGTTGATAACCAAGCGCGTGTCTGACACGGACCAACGGTAGCAAGTCTTGCTCCAACATTTGGTCGCGGTGCGATGACCAACCACTGGGTTGATATCAAAAATGCCGATGTTGTCGTCGTTATGGGCGGTAATGCTGCGGAAGCACACCCTGTTGGGTTCCGCTGGGCAATTGAAGCGAAAAATAATAATGATGCCACACTGATTGTCATAGACCCGCGTTTTACGCGCACCGCATCAGTTGCTGATCATTATGTCCCAATTCGTTCAGGAACCGATATTACCTTTTTATCGGGCGTTTTGCTGTACCTGATTGAAAATCAAAAAATTAATGCTGAATATGTTCAGAACTATACCAATGCATCATTGATTGTTAGAGATGATTTTGACTTTAACGATGGCTTATTTAGTGGCTATGACGCTGATAAGCGTAGTTATGACAAAACCAGTTGGAACTATAAGTTTGATGAAAATGGTCACGCATTACGCGATGACACATTACAAGACCCACGTTGCGTGTGGAATTTACTTCACAAACACGTATCACGCTATACGCCTGATATTGTTGAGCAAATTTGTGGAACACCAAAAGCAGACTTCTTGAAGGTTTGTGAAATCTTAGCGACAACAAGCGCGGCAGACAAAGCCGGGACTTTCCTGTATGCATTAGGTTGGACACAACATACTGTTGGCGCACAAAATATTCGTACCATGGCTATGATCCAGTTACTGCTAGGTAACATGGGGGTTGCTGGTGGTGGTGTGAACGCGTTACGCGGGCACTCGAATATTCAAGGCTTAACAGATTTAGGGTTACTATCAACCAGTTTGCCAGGTTACCTGACACTACCTTCTGAAAAACATCAGAACATTGAAAGCTACCTTACTGCGAATACGCCAAAAGCAACATTGCCAAATCAGGTGAATTTTTGGAGCAACTATCCTAAGTTCTTCGTGAGTTTGATGAAGTCTTTCTATGGGGATTCCGCTCAAGCTGAGAACCAATGGGGTTATGACTGGTTACCTAAATGGGACCAAGCTTATGATGTGATGAAGTATTTTGACATGATGAGCAAGGACCAAGTGACTGGCTATATCTGTCAAGGGTTTAACCCAGTAGCGTCATTCCCTGATAAAAATAAAGTGGTTAGCTGCCTTAGTAAACTGAAGTACCTGATTGTTGTCGACCCATTAGTCACTGAAACGGCTAATTTCTGGCAAAATCATGGTGAGATGAATGACGTTGATACGGCTTCGATTCAAACCGAAGTGTTCCGTTTACCATCCACTTGTTTTGCGGAAGAAGATGGTTCGATAGCCAACTCAGGCCGTTGGTTACAATGGCACTGGCAAGCGGCAGATGCTCCAGGCGAAGCGCGTAACGATGGCCAAATATTGACCGGTATTCTGTATAAGATCCGTGAATTGTATGAAAAAGAAGGCGGCCAAGGCCAAGATCCTCTGATGCAAATGAAATGGAATTATAAGCAGCAATTCCATCCTGAATCAGAAGAAGTGGCGAAAGAAAACAACGGTGTTGCGCTGGTTGATCTTTATGATGCCGACGGCAATTTACAAGCGAAAAAAGGCGAGCTACTCAGCTCATTTGCTTTATTGCGTGCAGATGGTTCAACGGCGTCTTCTTGCTGGATTTATACCGGTAGTTGGACTGAGAAAGGCAACCAGATGGCAAATCGTGATAATAGCGACCCATCCGGAATCGGTAACACACTGGGTTGGGCATGGGCATGGCCTCTGAACCGCCGTGTGATCTATAACCGAGCTTCTTGTGACACCCAAGGTAAACCGTGGAATAAAGACCGCATGCTTATCGAGTGGAATGGTAAAAAATGGGTCGGTAATGATATTCCTGACTTCAATGCTTCTGCTCCTGAAGTAGGAACTGGGCCATTCATCATGCAACCAGAAGGTTTAGGTCGTTTATTTGCTATCGATAAGATGGCAGAAGGGCCATTCCCTGAGCACTATGAGCCATTTGAAACACCACTTGGCACTAACCCGTTGCACCCGAATGTAGTTTCTAATCCAGCGGCGCGGATTTTTGATGAAGACAAGAAACGTCTTGGTGACCACAAAGATTTCCCTTATGTCGGAACTACATACCGTTTAACAGAGCATTTCCACACATGGACCAAGCATGCTCGCTTGAACGCGATTGCCCAGCCAGAGCAATTTGTTGAAATCAGCGAAACATTAGCGAAAGCCAAAGGAATTGCGTTAGGCGATAAGGTCAAAGTCAGCAGTAAACGTGGGTTTATCAAGGCAGTTGCGGTTGTCACTCCTCGATTACAAACGCTGATGGTGGATGGAAAACCAATTGAAACAGTTGGACTACCTATTCACTGGGGCTTTGAAGGTGCGACTCAAAAAGGGTTTATCACCAATACGTTAACGCCGTCTGTCGGCGATGCTAACTCTCAGACACCTGAGTATAAGGCATTCTTAGTTAACATTGAGAAGGCGTAAGGGAGGGAACATGTCCATGCAATCTCAAGACATTATTAAACGTTCCGCGACCAATAGCATTACGCCTCCGCCACAAGCGCGTGATGATAAGCTTGAAGTCTGTAAGCTCATTGATGTGTCGTCTTGTATCGGCTGTAAAGCTTGTCAAGTGGCATGTTCTGAGTGGAATGATATCCGTGATGAAGTTGGCCATTGCGTTGGAGTTTATGATAACCCAACGGATTTAAGCGCAAAATCATGGACGGTGATGCGTTTTAGCGAAACCACTGAAATGGGTAAACTAGAGTGGTTGATCCGCAAAGATGGCTGTATGCATTGTACCGACCCAGGATGTTTGAAATCTTGCCCATCAGCAGGAGCAATCATTCAGTACGCAAATGGTATTGTGGATTTTCAATCAGAGCACTGTATTGGTTGTGGTTATTGTATCGCAGGTTGCCCATTCAACATTCCTCGATTAAATCCAAAAGACAATCGAGTGTACAAGTGTACTTTGTGTGTTGATAGGGTGAGTGTTGGTCAAGAGCCAGCATGTGTGAAAACCTGTCCAACGGGGGCTATCCGTTTCGGTACGAAAAAAGAAATGTTGGAATACGGTGCAGAGCGCGTAACGAAATTACAAAATCGGGGATATGCGCAAGCGGGAATTTATGATCCTGAAGGTGTGGGTGGTACGCATGTTGTTTATGTGCTTCACCATGCTGACAAACCTGAACTGTATCATGGCCTGCCTAAAGACCCACAAATTGATACACCAATCAATCTGTGGCAGGGCATCTTGAAACCACTTTCTGTCGTTGGATTTATCGCGACCTTTGCAGGGTTGATTTTCCACTATGTGGGAATTGGTCCAAACAAAGAAGTGAGTGATGAAGAGGAGAAAGATGACCATGAGTAAGAAAAGCAAAATGATTGTGCGGACAAAGTTTATTGATCGCGCGTGTCACTGGACGGTTGTCATCAGCTTCTTCTTGGTTGCTTTGTCGGGGATCGCGTTATTTTTCCCAACATTGAAATGGTTGACGGAAACCTTTGGTACGCCGCAAATGGGACGGATTTTACATCCCTTTTTTGGTGTGTTGATTTTCGTCGTGCTGATGTTTATGTTTGTTCGCTTTGTGAAACACAATATTCCAGATAAGCAAGATTTACCTTGGATTAAAAATATTGTCGAAGTATTGAAGGGTAATGAACATGAAGTGGCTGATGTCGGTAAATATAACGCCGGTCAAAAAATGATGTTCTGGAGCATCATGAGCCTGATTTTTGTGCTCTTGATAACTGGTATTATCATTTGGCGCCCTTATTTTGCACATTTATTCCCAATGTGGGTTGTGCGGTGGGGGTTATTGCTTCATGCCGTTGCTGCGATTGTATTGATCCATGCCATTTTAATTCATATGTACATGGCATTCTGGGTTAAAGGTTCAATCAACGGAATGATCGAAGGGAAAGTTAGCCGCCGTTGGGCGCGAAAACATCACCCTCGTTGGTACCGTGATGTAGAAGCGAAAGAAGCCAAAGCCGAAGCTGAAAGTAAAAAATAATTTACGCAGTAGGTGCTAAATAGCATTAAGCCATCACATTGTGATGGCTTTTTTGTGGGCATTTTTGTCTGAATAGTTTCTTATTGATGAGACTTGTTTAAAAAGTCACTGGCCTTGATGCGATACAACACATGCTCTTGCAACCAATGGCCATCAGGGAGTGCTGGGTGATAAAAGTTATTTAGTTGTTTTATCATTCCTAGTCTTTTCATTACGGATTCTGATGGTGAATTAACCACTGCCGTAAATGCAACCAGTTCGGGCAGATTTAGTTTATCAAAAGCGTATTCGATGACACGACTCGCTCCTTCAGTGGCGTAGCCATGATGCCAATATTCCGGTAACAAACGCCAACTTAATTCGACACAAGGTGAAAAAGGGAGTGTTGCTGAAGGAATATTTAAGCCGATAAACCCAATGAATTGTTTATTGGATTTTAATTCAACAGCCCATAATCCCCATCCCCCTTGTTGAGCAAATTTATCTATGATGGTTTGCATAAATTGTGCATTTTGCTGCTCATTAAGCACCGAAGGAAAATAATGCATGACATCGGGATGGCTATTCATTTGGTAAAGTAATTGCTTGTCTTCTTCTTGCCATCCACGCAGCCGTAAACGCGTTGTTTCTAATTCAATGATTTTCATAACTACTTCTTATCAAGACGCATATGAAGAATAGGGAATGGATTACCTTCGCCGTCTAATTCAGAACGTGCATATTGTGTAAAACCCATATGTTGATAGAACCCGATAGCTTGAGGATTTTGTTCGTTAACATCCAACTCAGTAATGCCTAAGGTATCAATGGCATATTGAAGCAGTTTTTTCCCTGTACCTTGGCCTCTACTTTCTTGGGAAATAAACAACATTTCAAGGCGGTGTTTATCGCACCCTAGAAAACCGGTCATATTGCCTGCGCTATCGAATGTCACAAAAACAGCTAAATGCGGTAAATAAATATCTTTGATAGCAATTTTTAGTTCAGCAATTTTTTCTTCAGTTAAAAAATGGTGAGTTGCTCTCACTGAAGACTCCCAAACACGAATAATATCATCATCGTGTGCACGTGTTGCGCTTTGGACTATCATTATATTATCTCCGTGTATTGACTGGAAAATCTTAACTTCTCGTTTTTTTATGTCAATCGTTTGTTTTTAATTTACCTTAAGGTTGTTTTTGAGATATTTATCGCAGAAAAAAAAGTCAACTTCGTCATTATTAGATAAGTTGCGGTGTGATTGTTCGCTGAGTTCTTTATATAGCGATGAACGTATTTTTCTTTGTTGCTTTAATTGTAGGGGTATATTAATGAAATATAAATTGCTAACTCTCTGTTTATCTACGGCATTATTAACACCTATTGCACCTGTATTAGCGAGTACAGATAGCAAAACAGATATGGTTTTAGATCAAGTTTTAGTCCTTAGCCGCCATAATTTACGTACACCTATCGTAAATACCGGTATTCTTACTGAAGTAACTGATAAAAAATGGCCTGCATGGGATGCACAAAGTGGTTATCTCACTACTAAAGGCGGCGCACTTGAAGTCTACATGGGGCATTATTTTAGGGAGTGGATCGACCAAAACAAATTACTTGCAGATGAACTGTGTCCAACAAGTAATGAGGATGTATATCTTTATACAAATAGTCTCCAAAGAACGATAGCAACTGCCCAATTCTTTGCTGCAGGCGCATTTCCAGGATGCAAGGTAAGTATTCATCATCAGCCTGAAATTGGTAAAATGGACCCTGTTTTTAACCCAATTATTACGAATGCGTCTCCCGAATTTAAACAGCAGGCTCTCGCTGAGATGGAGCAATATTTTAAAGGGCTATCACTGACTGCGGGTTATGAAGAGTTAGATAGTGTACTGAATATTCAAGATTCTCAAAAATGTAAAACAGACAAATTATGTAATTTAAATAGCCAAAAAAACAGCTTTATTATTGAAGCCGAAAAAGAACCGGGCGTTAGTGGTCCATTAAAAATTGCAAATTCAGCGGTGGATGCGATAGACCTTCAATATTATGAAGGGTTTCCTGCAAATGAAGTGGCTTGGGGGCTTGTGAATACCCCTGAAAAATGGAAAAAACTGAATACGTTAAAAAATGCTTACCAAGAAACGTTATTTACGCCAAAAATCATTGCAAAAAATGTTGCTCATCCAATACTCAATTATATCGATAAAGGCTTTGTTTCGGTCGATAAAGGAGAAACAGCAAAATTTATATTCTTAGTCGGTCATGACTCGAATATTGCGTCACTCATGTCAGCAATGGATTTTAAACCGTATCAATTACCAGAGCAGTATGAACATACCCCGATTGGGGGGAAATTGGTGTTCCAACGCTGGACTGATAAGCAAGCGAATAAAGATTTTATGAAAGTAGAATATGTCTACCAAACTGCAGACCAGCTTAGGGATAATACATATTTATCATTACAAACACCGCCTAAACATGTCACATTAGAGCTAAAAGGGTGCCCAATTGATAAAAGCGGCTATTGTTCTTGGGAAGATTTTCAAAAAGTCATGGCGACAGCCTTAGAACAGTAATCACGGTATATTGATGCCCTACTAACTTGAGTGGGGCATCATTTTTTGGGAAGATAGCGAAATTATATATTGGGTTTATTAATATCTTATGTGGACAAAATAGTCACTATGCCTATTCAGTTTTTTCAGCTAAATCAAATTGCTACCGCAGATCTTATCGCATTGAATACTCATCCAGCTGTACTTGAACATATGCCTTTAGGGAGCAGCCATTTCGATGAACAGGCCTGCCAGCAGTGGGTCGCAGGAAAAGAGCTGCATTGGGAGCAACATGGCTATGGAGTATGGGCCATTATGATTGATGACCAATTTGCCGGCTGGGGAGGGTTACAAAATGAAGCGGGTGATGCAGATTTAGCTTTAGTGTTACATCCTAAGTTTTGGGGAAAGGGAAAATCTATTGTTAAGAATATTATTAATAAAGCTTTTACATCACTGAAGGTTGAGTCAGTTACAATACATTTACCGTTAACTCGCAAGAAGATATCCGCGATTTTACGTTATGGTTTTACTGAAGAACTCATTGTTGATTTTGATGGTATTCCTTTTAAACGTTATAGATTAAGCCATTCATCAGTTTTATAGCATAAAAAAACCCCGCTAAAAAAGCAGGGCGTGAAAATCACGAAAATGTTTATGAGCCTTTAATTTACCCTAAATGAACACATAAATAGCCCTATAAAGTGTATGTCTTTGCTGTTTTTTGTAACAATCATTAAGGCTAAACCTTTTATTTGTAAAATGGGTTTACTTAAGCTTAAAATAGCACTTTAGTCTTTATTATCTAACCACTAATACACTGGTTTTTGCATAACGAACTACTGAGGCGGCATTAGAACCCAGCAAATAGGTTGACATACTCGGGCGGCGTGAACCTAATAGAATAATATCGGCGTTGATATCTTCTGCGGTTGCCAAAATTTCGTCTTTAACAGAACCAACGGTTGCTTTCGCCTTTATTTTATCTGCTGGGATATCAAATAGTTTAATTTTTTCTTTTAATTCGGTAAGAATAATTTCAGCTTGCTTTTCATCGTCAGGGAAGTCCCCTGGTAAGATGGTGCCACCATAGCGTAAGTAGTTTGAAATTGGTGCGGTTACGGCAAGAAAGTGCACTGTTGCATCATTCAATTTTTGTAGCGAATTAACATGAGGAACTAATAAATTAGTGAGAGCATCTTCGGTTACATCGATCGGAACTAAAATTGTATTGTACATAATATCTCCCTTTCTCTTTTATATTATAAGTTTAGAACAATATCATACATTGTGAAATTGATTATTAATAGTAATGAATTTATTGGTGGAAGGGTGTGAGCAAGTAGCCGTAATAAGATTTTTCATCAAAAAAAGAGGGGGACCTGATGCCATTATAATGAATAACATCAGGTAAAATGCAGGAAATATTGGGGTAGATTTATTTTTTTACGCAAGCTTCTTTTAAGCCAGCTTTGCAGGCTTGAGCTAGATATTCAACTGCAGATTTTTCATTGATTTCAATTCCTTCACCACTTTCTAGCATTCTACCGACTTGGTATTGTGCGGGTGGAAATTTTTTATCAGCAGATTTTTTGAACCATTCAAAAGCCGTAATATAATTTTGTTTTACACCAATACCTTGATAGTAAAACTGGCCCATATAATTTTGGGCTTCAACATTGCCTTTATTGGCTGATTTTTCGAATAGATCCATCGCTGTTTCAAGGTTAGCCTCAACGCCATTACCATTTAAATACATGTCCCCTAGAAACAACTGAGCATCAGAATTGCCCTTATTCGATGCCATCGTTAACCATTTTTTTGCTTTACCATAGTCCTGTTTAAGCTCATTCCCAAGGTAATAGCCAATTCCTAACATGACTTGCGCTTTTACATCGCCTTTTTGTGCTTCCTGTTCGATACGTTTGATAGTTTCTTTGGGAACCGCAGCGACACTTAGGTTAATTGAAAAGGCACATAAAATAATAAATGAAAGAATTCTAAGCATAATTTGATATCTTATTTTAGCGTTGTTTATTTCTATTTTTAATAAAATGTCTCAATGAGATTTATTACCAACAAAGTGTATTACATAAAGAAAAGTTTACATCAAAATACGTAATATAAAATAAGCTATAAGCCTGAGAGGTTTACGCATTTTTAGAGTTATTGGCATCATCTATACTCTACGATTTTAATTTAAAAATATCAATATATAATAAAAATATACAATATATAGTGTATGGGATTTCCTATCTTTTAGCCACGTTATGTGTTTGTTGTAACAAGATATTAATAAGAAAAATGATTAAGAAGTCATACCAGGCAAATGAAAAGATAAGGGAATGGAATATTAGTTGATATTTTAAGTGTGGTTTAAGGCGTTAGGGTGATTATTTTATAAAAACATTTAATACGAATAAATTTTCGATATAAAACACATCAGGAGTGAGAAAAGTGAATTAAATAAGGGGTGGCAGATGTGTTATTAGAAAGGTGTGAATTAAAACTTACAGAATTCACACCTTTAGCAATATAAACAAAACCTTTATGTTGATGGCTTAAAAACGCTTATGACTCAAATAATGGGGTAGGCTTGCCATTGTCATCAATTGCAACAAAATTAAACTGGCCATGTATCACTTCTTCACGACCTTCTGAATACATATCTTCTAAAAAAATCGATACATTGACGGTTAAACTGGTTCTTCCAACTCGAATGACTTTACCCACCAGCTCAACAATGGTTCCTGAAGGGATTGGATGAGTAAAATTAATTTTTTCAGTGGAGACCGTAACGAGGCGCTTACGGCTAAAACGTGTTGCGGTAATAAAAGAAACTTCATCCATCCAAGCGAGAGCAGTACCACCAAATAGGGTGCTGTGGTGGTTCGTCGTTGTTGGAAATACCACTTTAGAGACGCGAGAAATGGATTGCTCAATTTTTTGTGTGATGACATCGTCAGCGATGGAACTCATGGTCTACCTTACAATTGTTACTTAGTATGCTAGTAATTGTTAAAAGCAATAATGTTAAAGGCTAAGTGTAATACTCATTTCAAACTAATTCAGCAATAAATGTGAAGTGAATCGTTCCGGCAGGGGAATTTTTGATAATGTCAGCTGTAGCTAAAATCAGAAGGGAAATATTAAAGGCCCAGAGTTCAAATTATGAGCCTTTAAATTATAATGAGGCATGGAATTAATTATCTAAATACTCTGCGCTCATACGAACAGCTTTTGCGTTGTTGCCACTTTTAACACAAGAAACTAAAAACGCTTTCGATTCAGCCCAAATAGTGGCAGAAAAATCTTCGCCATCAATATCTTTTTCAATGGTAACAGGGTATTTTTCAACACCTTCAAGCCACTCGATTAACCCTGATTTACACGTTGGGAAATCATCTTTTGCGATAGAACCATCTAGAACAGGGGCTGCAATTTGTGGTTTGTTGTTATCAGCAATCATGTCCTCTAATTGCTCTACGGTGTAACTTTTTTCAGCGAACGCTGTGGTACTTAACAGTGAAATCGCTATTGCCAATAGTAATTTATTCATAATCACTCCATTTGATTTAAGTCTCGAATACTAAGCAATAGAGCCATAATAGGCAATAAAAAAACCCTTCATATTGAAGGGTTTTTGTGAGCAAATTTTACAAACAAGTATTAGCTGAATCTGTACAGGCTAAATGGTTTCACATTCAGTGAAGGTTCTTTGCCTAATAACAAGTCAGCGGTGAGTTCGGAAGAAACAGGGCTTTCTGTCATTCCCCAGCCTGTCGCAGTATTGATAACCAGGCCTGGGTATTCATTGACTTGAGAAATGATTGGGTGCTCATCTGGTGCGATGGCCATAGCACCACTCCATTGGTCAATCAGTTTAGAATCCTTAAATGCAGGGAATTCTGTTTTTAATTTTTCAAATGATGCATTCAGCTCAGGCAAGTCAGGTAATGCAGTCATATTTCTGTGTTTTTCGAATGGTGAAACTTCATCCAGCTTCCAGCTTGTTGGTTCAGTAAATGAATTAATTAATTGTTCATTTAATGAAATATGCACTGGGAAATCAGGCATCGATAGCAGTGGAATGTATTTGTAGCCATAGACGAATGAGTCTTTAACAACCGGAGCAACAATCACGCGAGGGGATGTTGCGTAGGTACCATCCGCTTGTTCACGGAAGAAAATATTGCCTGGTAAAGCAACGTTACCACCTGGTGCAGTTGGTGAACCGGTGATCAGTTGCTGAGATTGATAAGCTGGTAATGTTGGGACATCAACGCCTAAGTTTTGCATAAATAGTCTTGACCAGACTCCACCTGCAACAACAACACGCGAGGTTTTAATAGGCCCTTTCTCGGTGACGACATCAGAAATAACACCAGCTTGTGTTTCTAAGCCTCTAGCAGCACAGTTAGTGTAAATTTTGATACCTAATTTTTTCGCGTAATCTGCCATGACAAAGGTCGCAATTTCAGCATCTAAGCTACCGGAGTCTTCTTCAAAACCTGCGATGGTCCATTTAGATTGTGCACCATTTAAGCGCTGATTGAGCTCAGCACCTTCAATAATGCGCGTTTTGAATGGAATATCTGAACCAACATTTTTACTGCGAGTATCAATCCACTCTCTGACGTTAACTAAATCTTCTTCATCAAGAGGAACTTCAACGCGACCTTGAGTACGATAGCTAGTATCTGCACCGACTTTCGCATTCATCTCTCTCCAGCGTTGTTTTCCTAAGTGGTGGAGTAAGAAGGTTTCATCTGGCATTTTATACGTGATAACTTGGCCGTAGAAGCGGGATGATTGCTCGCCTGCAATGTTACCTTTTTCAACAATAACAACATCTAAGCCGCGTCCAACCAGTTCAATTGCTGTCATAATTCCTAGAATTCCAGCACCAATAACAACGACGTCAGCTTGCTGTGGTAGAGGGCCTTCTGTTCCTGCGACAAAACCATGTCGCGGTTTACCAGGAACAAATCGACCTTCACGAGTTAACATTGGAGTTAAAATTCCGGCTCCTGCGGCAACGGCAACAACGCCACCACCAATCAAAAATTTTCTTCTAGTAATAGCCATTTTATTAAGTTCCTTATATCGAATGAGTTTTTCACAATTGACCAAAGCTTCAATTAGAAATATTTATAATTGTAATTATATCTTTAATAATGATTATAATTGTAAACTAAATTGAGCTGGAATTAAAATTTTTAGTTAAATGTTAAAAAAAATTTTCTAGTATGAAATGAGTGCCAATATTTCAAGAAAAATAATGGCACTGGCGGAATTTAAGGAAGGGAAACAAATTAAAAAAAAATGGCTTTTATTTTAATCTTTTGATTTATAAAGCTTAAAGGTGGATTTGGCCAGTTAGGAACAAAACGGCATTACCCGTTAGTTTTACTCGATCAGAGGTTAGCTCGCAATGAACCACTCCTCCACGTAATGAGATCTGATGACCAACTAACTGCTTTTTATTCAGTCGTTCTGCCCATATTGGTGTAATGGCACAATGTGAAGTGCCTGTTACAGGGTCTTCATCAACCCCTTTTGCAGGGGCAAAATAACGAGAAACAAAGTCATAATCGCTATTAGCACTTTCTGCTGTAATTGTTAATCCAGGTAGAGAAAGCTGTGAAAGCTTTAGCATATCTGGCTGGCAGTTTTGAACGAGTTCTGCACTTTCAAGAAAACACAGGTAACGGTCTTTCGCTATCCAAAGCTCTTTGATTTTAACTCCAAGGATGTCAGCGAGGTGTGGATATTGGTCTGGATGACTTTGTACAGATTCAATAATTGGAAAATCGAGTGTAGACCCTTGGGCATTTTGTGTCACAACCAACTCACCGGATAAAGAGCTAAATGTTAAAGGATGAATGTTTTGTTGGAGCACATGGTTTAACACAAAGGCTGCGGCAAGTGTTGCATGACCACATAATTTTACTTCGACTTTAGGGGTGAACCATCGAATATGGCGACCGACTAAAAATGCGGTTTCTGACAAGTTAATTTCTGCAGCAATTGCAATCAGCTGTTTATCTGATAACCAGTTATCGAGTAATACAACCGCTGCGGGATTACCGTGAAAAAGGGTATCTGTAAAAGCATCAACGTAGTAAATGGGAGCAGAGAGGCTCATTATAGGGTTTCCAAGAGTCATTATGGGATGATGAAAGGCCAGTATAGCGCCTATTTTATGAAATATAATAAGCAAATTATTAGGTGGCTAATGAAGCTGGGGGAGATCCGGTAGCGTGTGGGTTGCTACCGGATAAAAGACAATTAATCCGCGTTATTAAGCATTTGCTTCATTCTTGTCTGCATTTTTGAGCATTTTCCTGACAGGGATAATCAACGCTGCCAATACGACTGCACAGATCACCAGTGCAATAGAGACATGGGAGAATAGTTCAGGCATTGAATCCAATTGATCTTTACGGATGTTACCACCCATAATACCTGCGGCAAGGTTACCCAACGCACTTGCACAGAACCATAGGCCCATCACTTGACCACGCATTTTTTGTGGTGCGAGTAAGGTCATGGTTGCCAACCCGATAGGGCTCAAGCACAGTTCTCCTAATGTCAGTAATAAGATACTGCCCACTAGCCAGAAAGGGGAAACGCCACTTTGTGTTGCAAGCACTTGGTTTGCTGCCACCATCATGATAGCAAAGCCACCTGCAGCAAATAAGATACCAATCACGAACTTGGTCATGCTGCTTGGGTTCATATTACGTTTAGCTAGAGAAGGCCAGAACCAGCTAAATACTGGGGCTAACAATATAATGAACAACGCATTGATTGATTGGAACCAAATGGTTGGGATTTCAAAACTGCCCATTTGGCGGTCAGTATAGTCGCGAGCAAAGATATTAAATGAAGTCGGTTTTTGCTCAAAAGCGGACCAGAAGAATGCGGCTGCAACCAATAAAATTAAGCAAGCCAGTAAGCGAGAACGCTCACTGCTGTTTAAACCGCCAAGGAAGAACATAAATAAGAAATAGATGCCCACACAGGTCGAAATAACATAAGCAGAGCTTTTCGCGATGATTGAGGCATTAAATGGAATCGTACCATTATCAATCAAGACAACCAATATGGCCAATAATACCATGGCAAAGGTCACCCATTTCCCCACATTTTTGCGCTCAACCGTTGGGCGGTTCCATGTGGAATCAAGGCCAACTTCTTTATCATAGCGGCGCATTTGAGGAATGGCGTAAAAACGGAAAATTAACAGGGCAATCAGCATTCCTAAGCCACCAAGGCCAAAACCTAAATGCCAACCATATTTTTCATGAAGTGGACCAATAATTAACGGGGCAATAAATGAACCCATGTTAATCCCCATATAGAACAGAGAGAAACCGCCATCACGACGTGTATCTTCTTTCTTATACAGCGTTCCTACCATCACAGTAATACAGGTTTTAAATAACCCCGTACCTAATACGATGAGTAATAAACCAACGAAAAAGAAGGTATTTGATAAAAAGGCAGACATTGCGATGGATAAATGGCCAAACGCAATAATTAATGAGCCGTACCAAACCGCGCGGCGCTGGCCTAACCAGTTATCGGCTAACCAACCACCCGGCAACGAGGTGATATAAACCCCACCAGCAAAAATACCGACAATAGCGGAAGCTTGTTCAATGGGTAATTCCATTCCACCTTGTAATAATGCCGCACTCATAAATAGGATAAGTAACGGTCTAACTCCGTAAAAAGAGAAGCGTTCCCACATTTCTGTGAGGAAAAGCGAACTCAATGGGTATGGATGCCCAAAAAAAGTTTTTGTTTTAGTCGCAGAATTGTTCATCTGTGAACTCCCATAAATACTCTCTTGAGAGGTTGTGCATGATATAAAACACCAAGCCGTGCGCTTGAATGTCAATTGTTATTGATATGTTAACATAAGTATGTGAAACATATTTTTAACATACATTATTATAGAATCACCTATATACAGAATGAATTTATTGTAAAAGGTGTGCTTTTAAGGTGAAAAGTCGATATAACTCTCATTTCTCACGATAAGCTAGGGGAAGATACAGGATTTTAGTTGACAATAAAAGAAAGAATTTTGAATCGATTAAGTTATTTAAAATCAATTGGTTGAGGCTTTAAAATTTTAATTTTAAGCAAAGTGAGACAATAAAGCGTATAAATCATCAGGTTTTTGTACAAAAAATAGCAAGGGGTTATTGGTCGGACGGGGAAGCGCGTAGACCATCGGATTGGCGCCTAATAACTAACCATGAATAAATTAAGTTGAAGAGAACCAACGCCGCAGTGAAAAAGAATACGGCTCTGAAACCATAGGTGGCAGCGACAAACGAGCCCATTAATGGCCCTGTCACGTTTCCAACATCGCGTAATGCTTGGTTATAGCTGAAAATACGCCCAGTCACTTGGTGAGAAATATTATAGATAATTAACGTTTGTACCGCAGGTAATAGTGCAGCATTTAGTGCCCCAAGCATAAATCGGAGAAAGCCTAACTCCCAATAACTACTTACCAACCCCATTGGGAATAATACAAAAATAGATGCGCCCAGCACGGCGAGTAACACTTTTTCAGGGCCTATTCGGTCACTGAGTTTACCTAACATGGGCGCACTGATTAAAGCCGCAACACCGGGAATGGAGGCTATCACGCCACTGACAAAAGCCAAGTTTTCTAGGGAGCTAGATAAGTCACGTACATAGAGTGTGATAACAGGGTTGATTGAGCCCATTGCGGCTTGGATGATCATAGTGGTGAAAAAGAGGCTAATGACTAAATTTTTATTACGAAGAGAGGCAAAAACTTGTTTGCTCGTTAATGCATCTTTGCGAGAAACTGGCGTGAAGCGTTCTCTAACATAAAAGAGCGTGACAAAAAAGCAAACAAACAGCACCGTTGCGGTAATAAAAAAGACGGGGCGTAAGCCATACTGGTCAGCAAGAAAACCGCCGATTAATGGGCCAATAAGTGCGCCACTGACCGCACCAGTCGCAAGGACGCCCATAGCCCAGCCGCTTTTTTTCACGGGAATTTGAGTTGCAATCAACGCGTTAGCATTAGGAACAAAGCCACCCAATAAACCTAATATGGCTCTTAAGGCTAATAATTGCCAAATATTCTGCGCAAAGCCGATTAATACCATGACAATCGCCATGCCCAGTGCGGATCGCAATAGCATTAATTTTCGCCCTTTGCGATCGGACAATCGCCCCCAAAATGGAGCGGCAATGGCAGAAAATAAAAAGGTAATACTAAAAACGGCACCAGTCCATAAATTCAACGAAGCATGGTCTTTGACGCCAAGTTCTTCAATATATAACGGGAGAAAAGGCATGATCAGGCTAAAGGCGGCACCTGTTAAAAAACAGCCGAACCACACGACGTATAGGTTACGTTTCCAATACTCTGTTTTTCCCGTCATAATTTTCCCGTTATATTCAGTTCTATAGCGTTGTTGGCCTCATTCAGCTACCCGAGTCACTTTTCCCGTCATATTCAGTTCTACAGCGTTGTTGGCTTCATTCAGCTACCCGAGTCACATACTTATGTATGCTCCTCGGGATATCTTCATTTTGCCGCCTAGCTGTAGACCCGACTATTTAGGGAAAACAGTATGAAAAACAGCAAGAAAAGCATCATAAAAAACAGTTGAAAAATCACGCCATATTTAGAGAAAACAGTATGAAAAACAGCAAGAAAAGCATCATAAAAAACAGTTGAAAAATCATGCCATATTTAGAGAAAACAGTATAAAAACAGCAAGAAAAGCATCATAAAAAGCAGTTGAAAAACTACGCCATAATTTATCTGCTTACGCTAATTATTAATGATGGATTTTGTCTAAATCCCCGTATAACGAAGGTTCCCCTTCAGGGCGTGTTTTAAAGCGGCGATGTAGCCACATATATTGTTCTGGCGCTCTGAGGATTTCTTTTTCGATAATTTGGTTCATCATGGTTGCGGTAGCCACATTATCTTCAATTGGGAAATCATCAATGGCAGGTTGAATGATTAACTCATAACCTTTACCGTTAGGTAAACGCCTTGGGGTAAAAGGCACCACTAAAGGCGAAGCTAGGCGCAAAATAATTTGTGAGCCATTGGTGGTGGCCGCATTTTCTACCGCGAATAAAGGGGCAAATGTACTATTGCGTGGGCCGTAATCATGGTCGGGGGCATACCATAAAATTTCCCCATTTTTTAAGTCACGTACCATGCCTTTCATATCTTTGCGATCCAACATATATTTATTGGAACGCAACCGCCCACGGGTTTGTAACCAATCAAGCAGGTCATTATCATTGGCGCGATACACACCAATACCCGGATTTAACATACCAAAGGCACGAGCACCGATTTCCAAGGTTAAAAAATGAACGCCGAGCGCGATAATCCCTCTGCCGGTTTGGCGAGCTGCAATGGCATTTTCTTCCCCAATGACCTTGATCCAGCGACGAACGCGCCAATCAGGCCAAAACCAAGCCATACCCGTTTCAAATAAGCCCATGCCGACAGATTCAAAGTTTTTGTCGATGCAGTGCTGCCGTTCTTGCTCACTCATCTCTGGAAAGCATAATTGCAAATTTCGCTCTGCGACTTTCACTCGCTTTTTCAAAAAGCGCTTGGAAAATAAACCTAAACGAGTTCCCATCCAATAAATGACAGGGTAAGGCAATAAAACAAGAAGATATAATACGCTAATGCCTAGCCAAGTTAGCCAGTAACGAGGGTGGAGGAACCGTTTTTGAAATTTTGGAGCTAGTATCATTATTATCCGAATATATTAGTCATAAATTAATAAAAAGGCATGATTAAACTATATCAAATTATTCGTTTAAAGCGTTAACTGCCTGCATGGTGCTCATTAACTCAGCTAAGTTGCGAACAGCCATTTTCTCCATGACACGAGACCGATGAACCTCAACGGTGCGCACAGAAACACAGGCTGCCTCCGCAATCTCGCGGTTAATTAAGCCTTGCAACACATAGCCACAGATATCTTTTTCACGAGGGGTGAGCGTTTCATAGCGCTGTTTAATTAAATACCCTTCAGTGGCTTTAGTGGTTTGTGAGCGAGCTTGCTCTAAGGTCTTAGCAAGCTGTTGGCTATCAATGGGTTTTTGTAGAAAATCAACGGCACCCAGTTTCACTTGTTCTACCGCCATCGGGATATCCCCATGGGCAGACAAAAATATCACGGCTAATGTGCTGTGTTGTTCTCTAAGGTATTGGTGAACTTGCCGACCATCTAATTTAGGCATGCGCATATCCAATAACACCACACCTTCTTGGTGTAATGCCGCATTTTGGATAAATGCTTCACTGTCATTCCAAACGGTAACGCTATAGCCCAATGTTTCGAGTAAGAATTGGCAGGCATCCGTCACATCGGGGTCATCATCCACGAGATGGATCACTGGCATACATATACCTCGTCGTGTAGAGGGTGACAAAATAGAGTGCTTTATGTAATGAGCATTGATTATCGTAATAAAGCCATTGTCACATATAGTTAATGTGAATGTTATCAATTAAGTGGCAAAACATGCTCAATCCACGATTTTATTGTGATAATTGAAAATGAGAGTGACCATTAGGCCATGTAACCCATCATCACTCAGGTTATTTTCGATACGAATATCGCCACCTTGGCTTTGGATCAAACGCTGGCAAATCACTAAGCCTAACCCTAAACCTTCTTTTTTAGTCGTAGCAAATGGGGTGATCCCTTGCTCTAATTGACCCGCAGGCATACCTCCGGCATTGTCTTGCAAGACAAGTAAAAAATGCTGTTGTGAAAAATGAAACTCGAAACGCAGTAGGGTTGCCCCTGCTTGTAAACTGTTGCTGATTAAATTGGAAAGTAATTGTTCAAGTAACGTATCAGGCAACATCAGGGAGATGTCAGGCGTTTCAGGTAAAATTAACCTTGAATCGGGGTAGTGTTGGTCTGCACGCAATAATTGCCAAATATGATTAATGGCCTGTTTAACTGATTGTTGGCTCAAGGTGACAGCCGGGTCAAGACTCGGTTTACCTGCCCAGAGGCGTAAATTACGAATGATATCGGCTCCACGTTGAGCTTGGTCGTCGATTTTCGTTAATGCGTTAATTAATGGGTGGCTTTCAGACTCTTTAGTCAGGCGTAGAATGCACCCTTGGGCATAGTGGCGGATTGCAGACAGGGGTTGATTCAATTCATGAGCAAATCCAGAAGCCATTTCCCCCAAAATATTTAACCGCTGCGCCTTTTGTAAATTGGCTTCTTGTTCTCGTAAGCGGTTATGCGCTTCTTCTAATTGGCGGCTACGGCGCCTAACCAAAAAGGCAATCCAAACATGATTAACGCCAAGTAACACAAAAAATAACGCAACAAGGCTAAGGGTGATTTGGTTTTGAATGGTCCAACTGACGATATCTTGCCAGATTTGGCGCTGTTGCGGGTGTTGATTAACGTCCCTGAGCAAAGTTTCAACTTGAGTCACCGAGGCCGGAGCTCCCCAACGCATGGCGGCTTTATCGGTTGATAATAATGTTTTGGTGACTTTGTCGACTAAATTGTCCGGCACTTTACTTAAGGCAGCAAAAGACCAGTTTGGATACAGTTCTGTGCTAGTTAAACAAGACAGAGAGCTTGGATGTTGAATTAGTGGACGAAATTGTGTTTTATCAATCAGCCCTTCGCTATGCATATTTTCTAATAAACAGACAGGAACAATTGCTGCAGATAATGAATCATCACGCAGTGCATATAATAATGCATCAGCAGGAAAGCCTAAAAATTGCATCTTAAAGTCTTTAGCCGCATCGTAGCCCATATCCCTTAATACTTTGTAACCTAATAAATAGCCACCAAAAGCATCCGGCGAGATAGCGCCGACTTTTTTGCCAATCAAGTTTTTAACTTCTGAAATATCACTGTCTTTGCGAACTAATATTAAGCTGCCAATAACATTACGTGTCGTGCTGTTGGGCTCCACATCAGAACGAAGGGAGAGCAACCAACGTAAATGATAGCGGTTATCTAACTGAATAAATTGGGCCGGATTCGTCAGCAAAAAATCAATCTTACGGTTGGAAATTGCTTCTTTCATTTCATCTAAATTGAGTGGTTGTAACGTAAAACGCTCCCCAGGAATAGACTCATTGAGAGTGTCAATAAGTGGTTGCCAATGAGATTGGGTGGAACTCGGCCCGCGCAAGGCTAATACCCCGATAGTCCATTGTGCCGAAATTGCAGGCAAAGACCACGTTAGTAGCATGATTAATAGTATGTGATACAACGGCCTAGGCGATTTTTTTAACATATTTGAGTTATTCGTTGCGTTAGATCAATTTAGCTACGGGTATGTGGTAAACCACAATAGGGCGACGGCTCCACACTTCTTACAATGGCACTACACGTTTTATCAAGATAACTCATTTGGTTTAAAGAGAAATAACAATTCCACGGGTTATCTTAACGAGACTGTACCCATTGTCAATAACGCATGTAATACAAATAACATATTGATTAATAACTTTTATTTTCGCATTAGCAATGTCAGTACTGGAGCCAATTATGGATCTGAGTAAACGAAAATTTCTACAACAAATTGGGGCAGTGACTGCGGGAGCTTCGTTAATTCCTATCGCAGAAGCTGGGCTCAGTTTTTCCCCGACACGCCGAGAAGGCAACCCAGAAAAACGTTATGGAATGTTGATTGATTTGCGCCGTTGTATTGGTTGCCAATCTTGCACAGTAAGCTGCTCGGTTGAAAACCAAACCCCACAAGGTCAATTTAGAACGACAGTGAATCAATATCAAGTTGCAGTGAAGGGTGAAGAAGGTTTCACCAACGTATTATTACCTCGTCTATGTAACCACTGCGATAACCCACCTTGCGTACCCGTATGCCCAGTTCAAGCGACTTTCCAACGTGAAGACGGCATTGTTGTTGTTGATAACGAACGCTGTGTTGGGTGTGCTTACTGCGTACAAGCATGCCCATACGATGCGCGTTTTATCAACCACTCTACGCAAACTGCGGATAAATGCACATTCTGCGCTCATCGCTTAGAAGTGGGTTTATTGCCAGCTTGTGTTGAGTCCTGTGTAGGTGGCGCGCGTATTATTGGGGATTTAAAAGACCCGAACAGTACTATTCGTAAAATGCTGACAGAGCACGAAGCTGAAATCAAAGTCCTCAAACCGGAAAGTGGCACATTACCTCAAGTTTTCTATATCGGTTTAGATGACGCATTCGTGCAGCCGCTACAAGGCAAAGGGCAGCCCGCATTATGGCAGGAGGTGTTCTGATGAATGGCCAAGTAACTTATATTTCAGAAGTCATGGCTCAGCCACAAGAATTCTTTTGGCTTCCTTGGGCGGTACAATATTTCTTCTTCATAGGAATTGCTGCTTGCGCGGTACTGTACGCTTGTTATCTTCATTGGAGAAATAAACCTGAAAACAGTCGCTTAGAGATGATTGCAGTATTTATTGCTATCACGATGGGCATTACCGCTCCATTAGCATTAACTGCGGATTTACACCAAACCGCAAGGGTATGGCATTTCTACGCTCACCCCACAATGTGGTCTTGGATGTGGTGGGGTTCTGTTCTGCTGCCATTATTCACCACGTTTATCGGCTTATATTTTGTTGCGTTAGTTGTGAAAATGATTTGGAAAAAAGAGTTTAAAGCAACACGTTGGGTGGCGTTGTTGGCCGCACTTTCAGCGATAGGATTACTGTTATATACCGGCCGTGAAGCCTCAGTATTAAATGCACGTCCAATTTGGTATAGCTGGTGGATACCAGTATTGATGTTCCTCAGTGCGCTACAAGTATTACCTGCATTGATTAACTTAGGAGCACGCCGTGAACCTCAATATCAAAACCGCTTAGCACGCTTCCAAGTTGTGACATTATTGCTGTTCGCCGTTTGTTTTGCGCTATGGCTCTCAGGTGATACAACCTCAGGTATTGCAGTACGTCAACAGTTAGATACAGCAAGCCCAGGGTGGTGGATGTTGATGGGAGTTTGTGCATTGTGGGTAATCACTTTTGCGATGTCTGTCAGTAATTTAAAAGCGATTCGCTCGGTTGCATATATCACTGTTCTCGCTTTAATTTCAATGGCATTTGCCTGGACGCTCCGCTGGATTTTCCTTATGGAAGTTCAAGCGGTACCAAAATATAACATTATCGCCAATCCATATCATTTCCCTCTGGGAACCGATGGTCTATTAGCTATCGTTGGGACATTCGGTCTTTGGATTGCATTAACAATTATTGTTCGTGAAGGTGTTCGCTGGTTTGCGAGGAGAGTGCAACATGGCTAAATTCTCAAGACGTCAATGGCTTAAAGGTGGTTTGGTTGTCGGTGGTATCGCATTATTTGGTGCAAGTTACCGTGATGTGGCCAAACGTGCAGTCGATGGTCTGGTTAATGGCACCTCCGGTAAAGTCACACTTGACCGCATCAATGGTAACTCTTTACGTCCGGAAGGTCAGGCGTTAAATGGTTGGCAAGAAAACCCAGAACAAGTGGTCGCCATGACACAGTGTTTCGGTTGCTGGACACAGTGTGGTATTCGTGCCCGTGTTGATACGGCAAAAAATGAAGTATTGCGCATTGCGGGTAACCCGTATCACCCACTTTCACACGAAGAACATTTTCCTTATGGCATGCCGCTGAAAACCGCATTCAATAAAATGAGTGGGGAATCTGGGTTAGAGCACCGCTCAACCGCTTGTGCTCGTGGTGCGACGCTAATGGAAGGCTTAACAAGCCCATTACGCATCTTAGAGCCAATGAAACGTGTTGGTAAGCGCGGTGAAGGAAAATGGGAACGCATTAGTTTTGAACAACTGATTAAAGAAGTGGTTGAAGGGGGAGACTTATTTGGCGAAGGTCATGTCGATGGTTTACGTGCTATTCGCGACTTAGAAACGCCGTTAGACCCATCGCAACCAAAACTGGGCCCCAAAGCTAACCAATTATTAGTGACTAACGCAGGTGATGATGGCCGTGATGGGTTTATTCGTCGCTTTGCTCAAAATGGTTTTGGTAGCAAAAATTTTGGGGCTCACGGTTCTTATTGTGGTTTAGCTTACCGTGCCGGTTCTGGGGCATTGATGGATGACTTGGACAAAAATGCCCACGTTAAACCCGATTGGGATAACGTACGCTTTGCACTGTTTTTGGGAACTTCACCTGCGCAATCTGGTAACCCATTTAAACGCCAAGGCCGTCAACTAGCGACTGCGCGGTTACGTGATTCATTCAATTATGTGGTGGTTTCTCCTGCATTACCACTGACAACAACTCTCGCTAATGATCATGGGCACTGGGTGCCTGTACAGCCAGGAACTGACGCGGCATTAGTGATGGGGATGATCCGTTGGATCATTGCAAATGAGCGTTACAATGCCAAATACCTCAGTGTGCCAAGTGAAAAATCCATGGAAGCGATGGGGGAGAAAAGCTGGACTAACTCAACACATTTAGTCATTACGGATGATAACCACCCATTAGCAGGCAAATTGTTAATTTCTTCTTATATCACAGGAGAAGGTGACGATGAGAAAGCCTATTTAGTGCAAGATGCTGCGGGTGAATTAAAATTGGCTGATGAAGCCCTTACGGCTGAGCTATTTGTGACACGCCAAGTGACTTTGCACGATGGCAGTGAAGTGACGGTTAAATCTAGCTTCCAGTGCCTTAAAGAAGCCGCAAATCGCATGACTTTGGAAGAATACAGCCAGCGCTGTCATGTCCCAGTAAAAACTATTGAATCGCTGGGTAAAGCATTGACTTCTTATGATAGAAAAGCCGCAGTTATTTCCCATGGCGGTATGATGGGCGGTAATGGTTTCTACACTGCATGGTCAGTTATCATGCTTAACGCATTGATTGGTAACTTAAACTTGAAAGGCGGTGTTTCTGTTGGTGGTGGTAAATTCAACGGGGAAAACGATGGGCCGCGTTACAAAATTGCCAGCTATAAAGGTAAAGTGAAACCTAAAGGTGTGGTGTTATCACGCAGCAATGAAGTGTATGAAAAATCAGATGAATTCAAAGCGCGCCAGGCAGCAGGTGAGAACCCATATCCTGCTAAAGCCCCTTGGTACCCGTTTGCCAAAGGCCAACTAACCGAACAGTTAGCATCCGCCTTGATGGGGTATCCTTATGCACTGAAAGCGTGGATCACCAATATGACTAACCCTGTATATGGTATTGCAGGTATTCGTCAGGTGATGGAAGAAAAACTGAAAGACCCTAAACACTTACCGTTGATTATAGGTATTGATGCCTTTATGAATGAAACCACGGCATTGGCAGATTACATAGTGCCGGATACCCATAATTTCGAAAGTTGGGGGTTCAGTGCACCATGGTCTGGTGTGCAGGTCAAAGCCAGTACGGCACGTTGGCCGATTGTTGAGTCACGTACGGCTAAAACAGCAGATGGCCAGCCAGTTTCGATGGAAAGTTTCTGTATCGCTGTAGCAAAAGAACTTAATTTACCGGGCTTTGGTGATAACGTGATTGAAGATATGGATGGCAACATGCATTCACTCAATACAGCGGAAGACTATTACTTAAGAGTTGCTGCAAATATGGCATGGTTAGGGGAAAAACCAGTTCCTGAAGCCGCAACAGAAGATATTCAAATCAGTGGCGTGGAGCGCATTTTACCAGCGATTACGCGTACGTTAAAACCAGAAGAAGTTCGCCGTGTTGCTTATATTTTCACACGAGGAGGCCGTTTTGCTCCGTATGAAAAAGCATGGGATGGCGATGCAACAGGCCCTCAATGGAAAAAAGGCTTACAAATTTGGAACCCAACGGTGGCAATTAATCGACACGCTATAACGGGTGAGCGTTATAGTGGTTGCCCTACCTACTATCCACCGCGTATGGCAAATGGCGATGATGTGAATACGGTATTCCCAGAACAAGAGTGGCCGTTGAAACTGATGTCATTTAAATCCCATGTCATGAGCAGTTCCACGACAGTCATTGAGCGTCTACGCCATGTGAAACCAACTAATCTTGTTGCTTTGCATCCCGATGATGCAGCAAAAATGGGGGTAAAACATGGTGATTGGATTCGAATCACCACACCGGGTGGCCATGCTGAAGCCCAAGTGAGTGTTCTTGATGGTGTCATGCCAGGGGTACTCGCGATTGAGCATGGTTATGGGCACACCGAAATGGGGGCGAAACAGCATTATCTGGATGGCCAACCAATGCCAATGAATCCGGCAAATGGTTCAGGAATTAACTTAAATGACCTTGGGTTTGCTGACCCAACACGTGAAGTTGCCAACACGTGGTTAGACTGGGTTTCGGGGGCATCGGTGCGCCAAGGCTTACCTGCTCGCATTGAGTTAATTGGTTAAACGAAGTAGTAAGGATGGTTAGTGATGGGGACCTGCATAGCTTCATTATTAACCATCTGGTTGTTGGCAATAAGTAGTAAGCAGTTGACATTGCGCATAAAACGGTGTGCTACCACACCGTGACTTCGGCAAATGCCTGGGAGGGGGAGCCCTCCCTTTTTTAATGGTTTATCGCAACAGTGGGGAAACCGATTGTTCCAAACCGATGCTTTGAAGCATCAAAACGCCCATCAAAATAAATAAAATACCCGCCAAAATTTTTAGTGAGATTGCCCAATAAGGGGAAAATGATTTTCCTTTTAATTGTGATACGCGAACCGCATTATCACGCATTAAATGAACAAAAATGGCAATTAAACAAATGGTTAATGCAGTACCCATTGCCATTGCTAAGGCAGCGATAACCCCCCATGTATATACTTCTATCACATAAGAAAACAGCAATACGAGAATTGCCCCAGAACAAGGGCGAATCCCCATCGATAGGATAATCAATAGTTTACTTTTAAAACTGGATTGCAATTGATGAGACTGAATAACGTGTTGGTGGCCACAACCACAGTTGTCCGAGTGGCTAGAGGTTTTAGTTATTGCTTTCGTTGAAGAATTCAATGGCTGAATACTTTTTATGGTGAGTGGGGCTAAGTATTTTGATTTGCGGATTAACCAGCCACGACGTAATGCGCTGAAACATAAATAGCTACCCAGCAAAATAACAAATAGATAACTGACTTGCTCTGCATATAAACTGGCCTGGTTGAGATGTTTAGTAGAAAGTTGAAATAGGATCAAGACGAATGAAACTAAAGTAATCGCAACAAGCCCTTGTAAGAGTGATGCTAGTAAGCTAATGATAACACTCTGTTTTAAATGAGTCGCTTGGGTGGCAATATAGGTAGTGATAATTAATTTGCCATGTCCTGGTCCAAGGGCATGCAAAAAACCATAAGCAAAACTGGCAATCACCAGTAATCCACCTGCATACCATGGGCGAGAGGTGGTTTCTTGCAATAGGTAAGATAACCCTTGGTTTAACTGTTTTTGCCAAGCTAGGCTAAGTTGTAACCATGATCCCCAGTGGATGTAGAGCTGCCAAGTGACATAGGTAATAAGTCCCACAAGCAGCGCAGTAATTATTAATTTTTGCGTACGTAAAGGCATTATGGACATTGTATATCAACCCGTTGTGCAAACTGTTTGCCAAGTGCCAAATCCTCTTCTGGATTATCACTTTTGTCTAAAGAGAAAGCGTAGGCGCGCATTGAATCGGTCACATTTGCTTCTTGTAGTTCCATCTGACAATTTGCAGCAATATCCAACGGTAGGTTAATTTGTTGTTTATTTTGGTAAGTCATACTGACATAGAAAGTTGGGTCGTAAGTTTGAATTTCCACATGGGAACCTGCTATAGGCAGGGGTTGCATAAATGAAGCGGTAAAAAAGAAAACTAAAGAAAAGCCATCTTTTTCTAAATGGTAGCTATCTGGAATGCGTTTAAAACTAACTTTCTTCCCCTGATAATAAAAATCAGTGAAATAATCTTGCACCAACACATTTGCCATAATAATAGCTTCTTGCTGTTTCCAACGAGGGTCATCCGGTTTAATGCCTTTTAATTCATAGGCGATATCCGCTGATGTCATTGGGTCCATTTTCCAAACATAGCTAATCCCTGTGTATTTATCTTGTTTAGTTTCAAGGGAAATTTGCATCTCAATAAAACTGTGAGGGTGTGCCGCTACCAGTGGAGCAACTATAAACAGAAATAAAAAATAGAAAGGAAAAAATCGCATCATTCAGTCAGTCAGTTAAATTGGCTTATCAAGAAAATGTTATAACATAACGAACTGCAAACTAAAAAGAAAAATATTCTGAGAGGATTAAAATTAAGAAATAGGGAGCATTGCAAAACAACAAATGTCGGTCAGATTTTGTAGATGACCTAGCTATAAGTTTTTCTATGGTCTACTAGAAAATATAATCATTTGTTAACTTGGCAAAAAAAAATATAATTACCCTAATTAGAATAAATCCACATAAATCAATTCTTTAAATTAATCTGGAACAATATTAGTAAAAGAACTGAGCTAATTATTTTCTTTTATATATCTTAATGAATAAGGTTTTCTATGAATTTACGATTTAAAACGCTCACTGCATTAGTGTTAAGTATTCCGCTTGTATCTTCTGCTTTTGCTTTGAATTTAGATGAACAAGTCAAATTGTACGAAAAAGAAGGTTGGAAAGTAGGTTTATCAGTTCTATTTTCAGACAACAGAACTATTTCGATAAATGGAGATAAGCGTTTCCCTTTAGATAGCACTGTTAAGTCTATTGCCTGTGCTAATGTTCTAGCAAAAGTTGATGCAAAAAATATTTCATTGAACGATTCGATGCTGGTTACTAAAGAAAATATGGTGACCTATTCTCCAGTTGCTCAGGGTTATTTAAACAAGCCATTCACACTTGAACAAGCTTGTCAGGCTGCAAATGAATATAGCGATAATACAGCAGCAAACTTTGCTATTTTGTCAGGAGGAGGCCCTGAAGGGCTGACGGCATTTATGAGGTCCATAGGTGATACGGCGACTCGCTCTGATCGGTATGAACCAGAACTCACCATTAACCCTGAGAATGATCTGCGCGATACGACAACGCCAGATGCGATGAGTCGTAGTTTAAAAGAAATTTTGACGGGAGAAGTACTAACTCAAGCATCAAAAAACCAATTAAAGGAATGGATGGTCAATAATAAAGTGGCTGATAATATGCTTAGAGCCTCCCTTCCTGATGGATGGAAAATTGCGGATAGATCGGGGGCCAGTGAATATGGTATTAGAGGGATAACATCGATGGTTTGGTCAAACCAGCATGACCCTGTTTTCATCAGCATTTACGTAAGAAAAGAGGGCACTTCCTTGGATGAACGCTCAGAAGTGATCCGTATTCTAGGCTCGCATATATTCAATGAATACCTCAATAATTAATCCCCATTTTTTATCAACTAAAATGATTCATTGTTAAAATATATCAATACAGTAACACATCGAAAATAATAGCCAATAAAAACCCCTTAACATTAGGGGTTTTTTATTAACAAAATAACAGCGATAATATTGATAATGGTCGAGAGTGGACACTTCGTGAACACTACATGATTTTAAGCTTTAAATATTAACTAGTTATAAAGGAAAGAGAACACCATGCCAGTGTTACATAACCAAATCTCAAATAAAATCTTAAAAGAGCGCATGTTGGCTGAGGTCGAGCCGCGCACCACTATCTCTTTTTACAAGTATTTTAATATCCAAGACCCAAACGAATTTCGTAATCAATGGTACCAACAATTTAAAGCATTGAGTGTTTTTGGGCGCGTTTATATTGCCAAAGAAGGTATTAATGCACAAATCAGTGTGCCTGAATCCAATGTAAGCGCATTACGTGAACTCATTTATGCAACAGATCCCGCATTAGAAAACTTACGTTTAAATATTGCGATTGATGATGACGGTAAATCATTCTGGGTGCTACGCATGAAAGTCCGTGAGCGTGTAGTCGCTGATGGTATTGATGACGAAACATTTAACCCAGCAAATACGGGTCAATATCTAAAAGCGCATGAAGTGAATGATATGATTGATGACCCAAATACTGTTTTCGTTGATATGCGAAATCATTATGAGTATGAAGTGGGGCGTTTTGATAATGCGATTGAAATACCATCAGATACATTTAGAGAGCAACTGCCAATGGCGGTTGAAATGCTGCAAGAGCAAAAAGACAAAAATGTTGTGATGTATTGTACTGGTGGGATCCGTTGTGAAAAAGCCAGTGCTTATATGCTGCATAAGGGTTTTAAAAATGTCTACCATGTTGAAGGTGGGATTATTGAATACGCACGTAAGGCGAAGGAGCAAGGCCTGCCTTTACGGTTTAAAGGGAAAAACTTTGTTTTTGACAACCGTATGGGTGAGCGTATTACAGAGGATACATTAGCACAATGCCACCAATGTGGCGTACCTTGTGATGCACACACCAATTGCGCTAATGATGGTTGCCACTTACTGTTTATCCAATGCCCTAGCTGTGCAGAAAAATATGAAGGCTGCTGCAGTTCGTCTTGTACACAAGAAATGAAACTTCCTGAGCAAGAGCAACGTGCACGACGTGCAGGCCGTGAGGTCAGTAATAAAATCTTTAATAAATCACGCCACCGTTTATCCGATGGGTTATTAAATAAAGATAACTAGTCATTAATGTGACCTATAATAAGAAAGCCCTGAGATTAGGGCTTTTTTTTAATATAAATATTTAAATACATTATATATAAAAAATAACTCTATTCTGTTTTTGACGAAAACTTTAGAGGTAATATGCCTTTTTTGTGAATAAACAGTGCTATTGCTAATTCCTAGTTTTCGAGAAATAATATGATTAGGTGTTTCATTCATCCAGTTGTTAATAATATTTTGTTCTTTAATTGTGAAAATAGATGACTCAATATTATTGGCAAGCTTGGTGATTTTCTCTATTTGTTCATAGTCACGAATAACCTTATCAAGTGTTTGAATAATAATATCTTTTGATAGGATGAAATAATTATCCTTTAATAACAGTGGATTGTTTGTCTGTGGATACGGGGCATTAATATAAATATAAAATCGTATATTATTGGTATTGCTTAATAATTTCTGTAGCGTAGGGCAGTAATTAGAATAATTACAATAATACGTTAAATTCACTAGTATAATGCTTGGTGTGTTTATATTTATAAAACCAATGGCTTCTTTTATACAACCTGTACTAATAAATTCGAGTTTTTTATTTTTGGATAAATATTCTGTAATACCAAGACGTGTATAATAACATTCATCAATAACTAATATTCGCATTGGAACATCCTTGTTCAAGAAGATGCCTTACAATAAATTGGAATTGATAGTGAAGTCAACCAAGGATTAATAAAAACAATAAATAGTGTTCTTATTTTAAATTGCGAATTAGTAATTAATTGATAAGGTAATTATATAAATATATATAATTACCTGTATGGATGAATAAATTAAATGGATATTAGTGATCCTAATATCCATTTATTTCCCTAGTGTGTTTTAAAACCAAGCTCAACATATTCCCCTGATTCTATCTTGTCTACACCTGCTTGAAGAATATGAATGAGTTGTTTAGCCACATCAGTTGTTAGCCACATGGTTTTATCCACAATAGCGTCACCTGTGTGTTTATCTTGCTCGGGGAGGTAGTGCAAACGCAACATCATAGCGTCGTAATCATCGACTGTACTGATGTCCCAGCCAACTACTGGGTGGGTTTGAATGACATCATTTTTTTTATTCATATAAACCTCCTAATCAAACATCGTGATAAATAATAAATATCTATAACTGACTAAGAGCAATGACCTCGTGATGAGTCCACTTTTAGTATAAGGAGATTTTGCTAATAAGAAAGTAAATAAAACATTTTTTTTGTTTAAATGGCAGAAAATGCATAAAACGGATAATAAAGATTGCAAAAATAGAATGGGAAGTATTTTGAACTTCCCATGGGTGTTAAACTACTGGCCCTGAGAGACTGTCCAGCGTGCATCTTCCCCTGCTAAGAAAGGCACTAATTTATCATTGCAGCAGTCAATGGATTCACAAATAATATTTTGTTCTTTAGTTAGCGTAATTGTCCCTTCATTCACAGGTAAGTTATAGAATTTAGGACCATTTAGGGAACAAAAAGCTTCGAAATGCGCCAAAGCACCAAGCTCTTCAAAAACACTCGCGTAAGCCGCTAATGCGGTGGGAGCATTAAAGACCCCAGCACAACCACAGGAAGACTCTTTACGTGATTGTATATGTGGTGCGGTGTCGGTACCAAGGAAAAAACGGTCACAACCTGAAGCAACCGCTGCACGCAATGCTTCTTGGTGCACATTACGCTTCAAAATAGGTAAGCAAAATAAATGCGGCCTTATGCCACCAACTAACATATGGTTACGATTAAACATCAAATGTTGAGGTGTTAACGTTGCAGCTGTAAATTCATTTGCTTCTTGGACATATTGAGCCGCTTCTTTGGTGGTGATGTGTTCAAAAACAACTTTTAGTTTTGGAAACTGTGCCCGTAGTGGCAACATAACTTGCTCAATAAATAAGGCTTCTCGGTCAAAAATATCGATATGACTTGCGGTGACTTCACCATGGATAAGCAGTGGCATTCCTGCTTGTTCCATCGCAGCTAATACGGGGTAAATCTTTTTAATATCGGATACGCCATGGCTAGAGTTAGTTGTTGCATTGGCCGGGTAGAGTTTACAGGCAGTAAATACCCCCTCGTTAAAGCCACGAACGACTTCAGCAGGATCTGTGCTATCAGTAAGGTAGCAGGTCATTAAAGGGGTAAATTGATGTCCTTGTGGAACCGCTTTTAGAATACGCTCGCGGTAAGCTTTTGCGGCTTCAATCGTTGTGACTGGTGGCACTAAATTCGGCATGACAATCGCGCGGCCAAAGAATTCACTGGTATAGGGAACGACCGTTTTTAACATATCATCATCGCGAAAATGAACATGCCAATCATCAGGGCGGCGGATCGTTAGGGTAGTTACAGTTGTCATTAAACCGGCTCCATAGGGGAAGAGTGAATGATGAGCGAGTGCTCAAGCCGGAATAGAATGATAAAGGTAAAGTGAAAAAATAGCTATGAGAAATCGCGATTATAGCTTATTTCAGAGGTAGGTTATGTAAATGACGTAAATAGCTAATGTATTCAGGCCATACAATAGCAAAAAGCCTGCTTAAGTTTCCTTAAGCAGGCTTCTCTAAATTTTGGCTCCTCCAGCTGGACTCGAACCAGCGACATACGGATTAACAGTCCGCCGTTCTACCGACTGAACTATGGAGGAACTCCTTGGTACGCAGAGGATATTAGCTTTCTCTTACTGTATTGTCAAAGGAGAATAGCGAAAAAATGTTTGTTTGCCTGTTATCTGTGCGAACTGTGGGAAGTTTGATCGAAAATAGGGTAGTGTTGATTAATCAAGGCCATACACTAACAAAAAGACGGTTACAAATTTAAGTCAATGGGAGGTATATGATTTCAAATTTAGTGGTTAACCGTAGCTAACCACTGAGTAATGGGTGGATGTAACTTACCGAAAATATCTACAGCGGAATAACGAGAACCGGTTGGGCGATGTCATCGAGTAAACTGCGAGTCACTGAGGTACTAAGCCAGCGTCCAAGCGAAGAAAGATGACGATGAGAGATAATTAATAACTCACAGTTATATTTTTCCATTTTTTTGGGAATGGTATCGATAGGAGTACCTGCAGCGAGTAGTCCTTGGGCTTTAAATCCCATGCTATTTAAGGCGTTTGTGACCTCTTTTAATTGTTTTTGTGCCAAAGCTTCTTCATTTTGCGCGGCAGGGTATTCATCCCACTCATCACTCTCTTTAGTTAATCCAGTGCGGCTTAGTGCAAAGGTATTATCAACAACAGTTAATACAATCACATTGCTGACACAGCCAGTCATTCGTTGCATAAAACTAAGCGCATTACTGCTATTCTCAAAGCTGTCGACTGCTAACAACACATTATTAATCATGATTATTTCCTGATGGGCGAGCTAAATAGCGCCTTTAAAGTTAGATTCCCCTTTTTTCCAATACCCTTTGGCAAACAGCGAGGTTTTGGGGATCATCCGTTCATTGATAAAGTGATTTTTAAGATAAGCAGCGGCTTGTTGTTCACAAGCGAGCCAAATTTGACCCGGTTCAGCGGGAAGCGCGTAGCGACTGACTGCTTTAACAAGTAGGCTGTTCATGACATTTTCGTAATGGCGTTCACGTACTTGCCAGCTATTGACTATCAAATGTGGATAATCAAGGCATTGAATTTCTTGTTTATCACCCACTTCAGCAAACCAAAAAACAGGAATCGGCCGAGTTAAAGAGGCTAAAATAGAGCGCATTGCAGGAATGGCAGTTTCATCTCCAAGCAGTAGTAACCAGTTAGCGTCCGTTAGCGGTTTAAATCCTCCAGAACAGGGGCCTGCAAAGCCCAGTTTATCGCCAACCAATGCCTTTTCCGCCCAACATGATGCAGGGCCTTCACCATGTAAAACCATATCAATATCTATTGTACGGTTGGTTTTATTAATTTCACTGATGGTGTAAGCGCGGCCTGCTAGGTTATCTTTCCATGGAAAGAACACTTTTATCCAACAAGCGGGCTCATAGGCACGTAAATCATCTAAAAATTTATCAACATCTTCACCGCATAATGTAATGCGGCGCAGGTATTTGGTTGGTTTCTGTACAGCACTAACCGTAGCTTCACGTTTACGCTTGGTATCTTTTTCCAATATGTCACCAACAATTTTATTCATTGTGTTGTGCATAAGAATGCTCCTGCTGCATATTTGATGGATAAGTTTGCTCCCAGCCGCCTCCAAGGGCTCGATACAAATTCACGACGGCAAGTGCAGTTTCTTCTTGAGAGGCAATTTGAGCCGATTGCAAATCCAATAAGGCTCGTTGTGTACTCAGTACATGTATAAAATCGCTAGCACCATTGAGATAGCTATCTCGTGCCAGTGAAAATGCGTGTTGATTGGCGCTAACAGCAGTGGCAAGGTGAGATTGCCTAATTTGTTGAGTTTGGTAATCCGAAAGTGCATCATCAATTTCATGCCAAGCACGTAATACAGTTTGTTGGTAAGCAATGGCCATTTCTTGTTGACGATACTCACTGAATTTGACTTGTTGTGTGATTTTTCCACCATTAAAAAGGGGTAAATAAAGTGAAGGGCCAATCGAAAAGGAGCGTGTTGACCAGTTGCCCATATCTGACAGGGAAAGCACTTGGTAGCCAGCATTACCGGTAAGTGTAATTCGTGGATAATAATCCGCTTTTGCAACGCCAATTTCTGCGGTTGCTTGGTGTAATCGCTGTTCAGCTTCGCGAATATCAGGCCTACGCAATGCTAATTCAGAAGGAAGCCCCATCGGCACTGAACTTGTTAAATGTGGTAGGGATTTGGTCGCTGCAAGTTCAGTTTTAAGCGCTCCGGGCTGTTCACTAAGTAATAGGCTCAGCGCATTATTCAAGCGATTTTCTCTATCATTTAAAACAGGCAACAAAGCTTTTACTTGGTCTAATTGAACTTGAGCTTGTTCAACATCTAATTGATTACCCGAACCATTTTTCAATCTCACTTTAGTTAACTGTAACGTTTTCAGGGCAGTAGCATGGTTCTCTTTTGCAACAATGATTTGTTGCTGTGTCGCTCGTAAACGTAGGTAATTAGCGGCAATTTCTGCGGCGATAGATGTGAATAAAGCACGACGGTTTTCCTCGGAAGCGGCAAAATTAGCTAGTGCACTTTCAGAGGAACGACGTAATTTCCCCCACAGATCAATTTCCCAGATAGCACTAAACCCGCCTTGCCAGTTATTGAAATCAGCTTCGTCTTTTTTACCTGAAGGATCACGTTGACGTTGATAAGCGCCATCAAAGTTTAAATCAGGTGTTAATGCTGAATCTGTGATACCCAATAAAGCGCGACTTTGTTGTATACGTGTCGTTGCTAGCTGAAGGTTTAAGTTATGCGTTGTTGCACGTTGTACTAACTGAGTTAGTTGTGGATCACCAAAGACAGCCCACCACTCGGTGGGCAAAGTTGCGGAGTTTTGCATTGCTCCCCAGTTGCCTGGAAGTGAGGCTTGCGGTGGAGAAAAGTCTGGCCCAACGGCTTGGCAGCCAGTGAGTGCTAACAAAACCAATGCGATCACAGTTTTGTTCATCAGCGGCTCCCATCGTGTGTATTAATGGTGACATCTGCAGACATACCCACACGTAGCGCATCCATCATCACAGCATGGTCGGTGTTGCTATCAAAAATAATTTTCACGGGTATACGTTGTACAATTTTAGTAAAATTACCCGTTGCATTTTCTGGGGCTATGGGTGAGAAACTCACACCAGACGCGGGAGCAATACTATCGACATAGCCTTTTAATATTTGCCCTGGGAAGGTATCGATACTAATATCAACGACTTGGCCATGAGTAATATTTTCCAGTTGAGTTTCTTGATAATTCGCGATGATGTAGAGCTTATTTTGGGGGACAATAGCCATTAAAGCATCGCCTGGCTTAACAAACTCACCGACACGCAAACTTTTTTTACCAATTACGCCACCAATGGGTGCAGCAATACGGGTGTAAGAGAGGTTAAGCTCAGCCATCGCTTTTTTAGCTTGAGCTAGTGTCAATTCAGCATTGCTATCGGCCTGTTTTGCTTCTAAAACTTGCAACATATTTTTGGCTGCTTTTAATGATGCTTCGGCTTGTGCAACACTTGCTGTCATTGTTTGTACACGTGTAGTTGCTTGTTGTGCCGCTTGTTGTGAGCCTGCGCCAGTATTTGCCATTTTGTGGTAGCGAGTTTTTTCTTGGTACGCAAATTGTAGTTCTGCTTTTGCAGATTGCAGTTGGGCTTCTGCCGCAGCGATTAAGGCCTGTTGACGCGTTAAATTGGCTTTTGCATCATCTTGTCGTGCGCGAGCAGATTGCTCTTGCGCAGCAGCCTGAGAAAGTGCAACTGTAAATTCTCTGGGATCAATGACTGCTAATAATTCACCTTCTTTAACCCATTGGTTATCTTGCACAAGGACTTCGGTCACCACACCTGAAATTTGTGGTGATATACGTGAAATATCCGCTCGGATATAAGCATCATTGGTATTTTGAGCAGTTTTTTTAATGGCGAATTTATTAATTAATAAACCTCCCATTAAAACAACAATAGCGATGATAGCTAGAGCGACATTTTTATTAATTTTTAATTTGATCTTACTCATTCTAATTTCCTGATAATCAATAACTAAGCAGCGGCAACAGACCGCGGTGGGTAAATACGAGTTGGCATCACTAAAATCAGGCCGGTTAATAACAGTGCTAAACCAGAAACCAACAGATATAGGTCAGAGCTAGCTAAAACATGTCCTTGGCTTGAGGCGAGTTTTGTGAGCTCGCCGATAGAATTCGTCGCAGTATCGCGATAGGTACTGCCGTAACTGTCAGTAATTACGCCGGAATGAAAATCACCTCGCTGGCGGCTTAATAGGGCAATAGCTCCCCCTGCAGCGGTTGCTGCAAATCCTTTAACCGCATTAAACCAAGCAGCAGCAAATGGACCATCAGTGGGCAATAATCCGCCCGTTGCCATCATCAATAGCGGAATAACGGCCATGGGTTGTGCTACAGCTTGTAAGAGAGAAATCATTCTAAAGTTGTCACCATTCCAATCAGGGGTCAGTTGTGATGCGAGAACACAAGCTGCCGCCATCAAAAGTAAACTAATGGCGAGTACCCAACGGCAATCAACTTTGGGGGTATTACAAATAATGGCTATGATAGGGAGCGTGATGAGTTGTGGGAGTGATACCCATAGCATCATGTCGGAGGTTTGTTCTAAGCGATACCCTTGAATAGCCGATAAATAGCTAGAGGTAATATTCACCAAAGAAACCATAATCAACAGCACACCACCAAGGGTGATTAATGAAAACGACAGGTTCCGTTTGCCAAGTAACTGTAAATTGAAAAAGGGTAATGGGTGATACCACTCGTTTATTAAAAACAGGGCTAATAAACCAAGCCCACCCATTAATAAAACATAAATCAGTGGTGAATTTAGCCAATCAAGGCGTTCTCCTTGAGAAATACCCACGGTGAGCATGGCAAGTGCACTTCCCCCTAGAAGTAAACCTCGCCAGTTAAACTGTTTGAGTCGTTCTAAGCGTAAAGGGTCTTGTGGCAAACCAAAGCCAATGCAGATGGTAGCTATCGCCATTAGCGGTAAGTTCCAATAAAAGTATCCACTCCATCCCCAGTGAAAGGCAAAAGCGGCTGCAGTGGCACCAAAAGTAGCACTCCATGCAGAAACCCAGCCATAAGCTCCTAAACCTAATACTTTAATCAGTGGAGGCATAAAACGTAGCACTACCGTCATTAACATCGGTGGGAGAGCTCCGCCTGCAAAGCCCTGTAAACTACGTATTGTCAATAGAAGGGTATAATGATCTCCTAGCCATGGTGTAATTAACCCTCCAACCAGATATATAGAGCACATAACAAGTGCAACACGGCGTAAAGAGAATGTCGGCCAAAAGCAAGGAGTAAACCCCGAACCAATTACAAAACCGGTTACATAACAAGTAATTAACCAACTGCCAGTATCGATATTTAATGCCATTGCGCCCTGAATATCGCCTAGGGCGAATTTACTGGCGTTTTCTCCCACGCCACTCGCCATTACTGCTAAAAAAACACCAAATAGACCCATCCATGTGCGACCACTGATTTCACTCGCACTGGCTATCCATTTGTTTTTTTTAGGTTGTGTGATAGACGCATCAACCATTTCAAACTCCTGCTATTTAAAAATTTGTTCTGTCATTTTTCAGCAGTAGTATCTAAACTTTATTTAATTGTTTAAAATGAAATGATGTAATTAAATTATTGCATAAAACGCAATCCACTAATAAGGAGGACTGCAAAGGGGCGAGGAGGAAAAATGCCACAAAAAATCGATTTCAATTTGATTTATGCGTTGAATTTATTATTGGAGGAAGGAAGTGTCGGAGGAGCAGCTGAAAAAATGAACCTGAGTGCTCCTGCCATGAGCCGAATTCTAGGGCGAATTCGTGAGCAATTTAATGATCCGATTTTAGTCAGGGCAGGGCGTAAATTAGTACCAACTCCCAGAGCATTAGAATTAAAAGAACAACTTAGCCATATTATTGCTCAAGCAGAAGCGTTAATTAATCCTGATGAATTATTCAATCCAAAAACATTAGAAAGAACATTTGTTATTCGCGCGAATGATATTTTTATTGGTGCTTTAGGCGGCGGATTATTAGAAAAACTCAGGGAATTAGCCCCTCGAAGTAGTTTAATTTTTATTGCGGAAAGTGATACTGAAGATGATTCCTTACGTAGCGGTAAAGTTGATTTGGTTATTGGTTCTTCTCGAGATTGGCATCCTGAAATTAAGGCTCAAAGCTTATTTACCAGCACCTTTCAGGCGTTGGTTCGCCCTGAGCACCCGATAATTGGGCAAGTGACACCTGAAAGTTTAACGCATTACCCGCATATCAGTGTATCGCGACGGGGGCGTACATTGGGGCCAATTGATGACGCATTACGTGACCTTCAATTGCAGCGTAATGTTGTGTTGACTTTACCGAGCTTTCATTCTGCAATGATGCTAACGATGAACTCTGATTATATTTTGCCGCTCCCTCGCCATGTACTGCAAGGGGTAAAGAGTGTTAATTTGCCGTTAATTGAAATTGAACTTCCTTTGGAATTGGAATCTATATTTATCGTGCAAGCATGGCATCCAAGGTTGGACAGAGATCCTGCACATCAATGGTTACGCCAGACAATTAAACAATTTTTTCTAGAGAAAGAGTAGCTATTCATTCTATGGTGCGGGTCTTTGTGGTTGCTTAGTCAGTAGCTGAATATTCAGAAGCGTAATTTTCAGGTAGATAGCAAAAAGCCCGCATTAAGCGGGCTTTTTAAATTTGGCTCCTCCAGCTGGACTTGAACCAGCGACATACGGATTAACAGTCCGCCGTTCTACCGACTGAACTATGGAGGAATTGCTTTGTTCCTGAGAACGAGGCGCATATTACCCATCCTGTTCACTGTTGTAAAGTATAAAAACGAAAAAAATAGCCAAGTGGGTGTTAAGTAATCGATTTGATGATTATCTACCCCAATAAGAGGTGTCGTTGTCTATATTATGTGATTTATAGGGGAAGGGGATGCTAGGGAAACTGATAATAGAAATGAGTAATACATAAGTAATGAGGTATATTTAACGGATAGCAAAAAGCCCGCATTAAGCGGGCTTTTTAAATTTGGCTCCTCCAGCTGGACTTGAACCAGCGACATACGGATTAACAGTCCGCCGTTCTACCGACTGAACTATGGAGGAATTGCTTGTTCCTGAGAACGAGGCGAATATTAACGATATCATCTCAGGCTGTCAATCATAAAAACAGAAAAAATATCTAACTGCTCATTCACTGCACATTATGACGAAGTTTTGCTCTAGTTAATTGATATTGAATTAATTTTGAGTTGCAAGTGTACCAGGTAATTGCGTAGAAACTTCAGGATAAGCGACATGATAGATATCATAAAATGATATCATTCCTTTTAATGCAATTAAACGCGATATTTCTTGCTTTATTGCAGAGCTAACATCTTGTGAATCAATGATTTTACTTATCGCATTATCAGAAACGGGTTCGGTAACAAACCATTCTCCGTTATAACAAACGCGTAAATCTAATACACCAATATCTTCAAAATGATAGACAGGCTTAATGTCAAAAAGTAGCACACTTGCTAGTACAATAAAGAGAATGGTGATACCCAGTGCCCAATAAGGGCCAAAATAAGGGGCATACCAAAGAATAATAGCTAGGGGGACGTAAGCTGCAACCATGCCAACACATAAATAAGGGTGGTTGGCGAGAAACTGGCTATTAAAGTAAGGTTTCCCATCTCGGTTTTCACGTTTATTGATGGTATCCAAGTCTTCGACGAGTATTTGTTTGATAATATCCATGTGTATAACTCTCTGTCAGATATCTATACTAGGAGGGTATCACGAGCTGTTGAGATTGTTATATATCAGTTAAAAAAAATATTTACACAGATTGTCATCGTATCAGATAATTCTTACTGACATTTATTGAGTTGTTGGCTTTTTAAATTAAAGTTTTCTTTAAACTATCAACTAAATGCAGCATTTTTGTTAACGTTATAGTCGATAAAAGTGACGCAATCGAAAAAACGACATATTTTTGAAGTTTGTCCGTATAAAATAGTTGCTATTATCTTTAAGTCATGAGTTAATGAGTGTCGGCCTGTTTAGCAGTCCTATTTGATGTATGATTACTGAGTTAGTGTGTTCTAAAGAAGAAAGTTATCACAGATAGCCTTTGACCGTGACGCTGCATCTTGGTGTTTCCCTGATTAAATAGTTGACTCTGGCCCGTATATGCCAAAAGGCAAGTTTTTTTGATGTTATATAGGAAAAGTCAAATGTCCGACAAAATGAAAGGTCAAGTTAAGTGGTTCAACGAGTCTAAAGGCTTCGGTTTCATCACTCCAGCTGATGGTAGCAAAGACGTTTTCGTCCACTTCTCTGCCATTCAGGGCAATGGTTTCAAAACTCTGGCTGAAGGTCAGCAAGTTGAATTCACCATTGAAAACGGTGCAAAAGGCCCAGCAGCTGCTAACGTAACTGCTATCTAAGCTAATTGCTCAACTGATTTTCTAAAGCCCGTCATTTTTAATGACGGGCTTTTTCGTATGCGCTACATTTATGGTTAATATATTTTGTTGGAAAAGATTGCTATGAAAATTAATGACCGTGTTTATGTAAAAACAGACGGGGAAGAGCGTCGAGAAGGCACTATTTTACTTATCGAGCCCTTTAATGAAGGAGTAATGTATTTAATCGCATTACCTGATTACCCTGAAGGTATTTGGTTTTTTAATGAAAAAGAGGGTGATGAAGGGATTTTTGTTACGCCAATTGAAAGATAAGTTTCAAGTTAATGAACACTTTGTTCTTTACTTAATAATTTTCCCCACTTATACTCCTTCCATCTTTTACTTAGGAGATTATTACTTGGACAGTCAGAGTTGGAATAAAAACTTAATTTAATGGCAAGCCAGTAATCATCTTTTCTTTTAACTGCTTGCCACAATGGCGGGCGGTGTCTGATGTTTCCTCATCATACTACTCCCTTATAATTGTATTTAATTAGATAGCATATTATAGCTGTATTGAGTGTGTATCATGTTGGTCTATATTTATTCTCTATTTCCTCCAGGCAATAGCTAATGGTTTTTGAGTAATTTATTTTACTCAAAATATATGGCTATATGCTTTTTATTAGGCATATAAATCATTATCCAAGTTATTTTTGGAGGGATTATCATGCTTTTTTCCCCTGATATTTTAAATCTACTGTCTGCTATGTGTTTTGGTGCATTAATCGGTGCTGAGCGCCAGTGGCGTCAACGAATGGCGGGCTTGAGAACCAATGCACTGGTTGCAACAGGTGCTGCAGTGTTTATTTTAAGTTCTGTAACAACATCTCCTGATAGCCCTGGGCGTATTGCTGCCCAAGTGGTGTCTGGAATCGGTTTTCTCGGGGCGGGTGTGATTATGCGTGAAGGCATGAACATTCGAGGTCTCAATACTGCGGCAACGCTTTGGTGTTCTGCGGGGATCGGTGTTTTATGTGGATTAGGGCAATATTCTTTGGCATTGATGGCGACGTTATTAATTTTATGCGCCAACATTTTATTAAGAGAAGCAGCTTCACGAATTAATAAACAGCCACAGCAGCAAGCGCTTGATGTCGAACAGCGTTATAAAATCCGTGTAATGTGCCATCAAACGGATGAAATTTTAGTAAGAACACTTATTTTACAAGCAATTAACGGGTTGCATATTCGGTTGCAATCGTTAAGTAGTGCCGACACATTAAAGCCTGAACAATTGGAAGTGTGTGCTGAATTCCTTGCAACCCCCGCGGAGCAAAAGGAAATTGAAGCATTGGTATGCAGAATAAGTCTTGAGCAAAGTGTTAGTGCTATCAATTGGAAAGTCGCATCAGAGCTACCTGCCTGATGATTTTAAATTAACTCACTATAGGAGCCGAAATGGACGACCACCCTCCGTCATGGAGTCGTAAGCTGGAGCTATCTAACTGATAATAAGCTAATTTTATTTCAGTTAGATAGCGTTAAAATCACGAGTGTTGTATTCGAGACAACGTTATGACTGAAATAAGAGAACCGCGTAAAAGCGTCAAAGCGGCTGCACGCCAAAAATATATTGTTGGCGAACAAGCGAGTAAAAATATTGAGCAAGTGCTCAATGAATATCAAACAAATCTATTAGGCTTATCTGAGAATGAGGCGATGGATCGCCTAGTGACCGAAGGAGAGAATGAAGTTGCTCATGAAAAAGCCCCTCCAGCATGGAAACAACTACTCACTTCCTTTAAAAATCCATTTATATTCGTACTGATTATATTAGCAGTTGTTAGTTTTTTTACGGATTATGTTATTCCCGAACGTCAAGGTGAAGAAACAGATTTAACCGGGGTGATTATCATTATCACTATGGTTTTACTGAGTGGATTTTTGCGTTTTTGGCAAGAATATCGTACCAATAAGGCTGCGGAAGCATTGAAATCCTTAGTTCGAACGACAGCTACGGTATTTCGCCGCGACAATAAAACGGGGCGTTCAGTTCGAAAAGAGGTGCCGATTAAATGCTTAGTACCAGGGGATATTGTGTTGTTATCCGCAGGGGATATGGTTCCTGCTGATTTAAAGCTAGTCGAATCAAGAGATTTGTTTATCAGCCAAGCGATTCTAACAGGGGAGTCCATACCCGTTGAAAAATATGACACATTGGGTGACGTTTCAGCCAAAAGTTTAGATCCCGTATCGCCAACAGAAAATGAATTATTAGAGATTTCAAATATTTGTTTAATGGGAACCAATGTTACCAGCGGTACAGCACGTGGAATTGTGGTGGCAACTGGTGGAAAAACCTATTTAGGTTCGTTGGCTAAATCCATTGTGGGGAGCCGTGCGCAAACATCATTTGATCGTGGTGTGAATAGCGTAAGTTGGTTATTGATTCGCTTTATGTTAGTCATGGTACCAATTGTCTTACTTATCAATGGGTTTACAAAAGGTGATTGGTTCGAAGCAACATTATTCTCACTGGCGGTTGCTGTGGGGTTAACGCCCGAAATGTTACCGATGATTGTTAGCTCCAATTTAGCCAAAGGTGCAATTGCCATGTCAAAACACAAGGTGATTGTCAAAAGATTAAATGCTATCCAAAACTTTGGTGCAATGGACGTGCTGTGTACGGATAAAACGGGAACCTTAACGCAAGATCGTATTATTTTAGAACATTATTTAGACAGTAATGGGCAGAAAAATAGTAAAATATTGCAACTGGCTTGGCTAAATAGCTTCCATCAAAGTGGCGCTAAGAACATGATGGATCAGGCAATTATTCGTCGTGGTAGAGGGAATAGTGAAGTTGAGCAGTTAAAAGGATTTCAAAAAATTGATGAATTACCCTTTGATTTTATTCGGCGCAAATTGTCAGTGACAGTACAAACACCAGAAGGCGAAGCCCTACTTATTTGTAAAGGCGCCGCTGAGGAAATGTTAGCCGTTTGCCAAAGTTATCAGCAAGATGGTGAGCTTCATTTGCTTGATAACCAAGCAAGAGCAAAAATTACTGAGCTAGTGAGTGACTATAACAGACAAGGATTTCGTGTATTGTTACTCGCAACTCGTCGTTTGAATGATGCAGAAGCCAGTTTACCGCTTTCAGCTCAAGCTGAGCACCAGTTAGAACTACAAGGCATTTTAACTTTTCTTGATCCTGCAAAAGAAAGTGCAATTTCAGCCATTGCAGCGCTACGAGAAAATGGTGTTACTGTGAAGGTTTTGACGGGTGATAATGCAATTATTACCGAAAAAATTTGTCATGATGTTGGCTTAAATATCAGTGAAATCATGACCGGCCTGGAAGTTGAAGCTTTGACGGACGAAGAACTCGACCAAAAGGTTGAGCAGGTTTCAGTTTTCTGTAAATTAACACCCTTGCAAAAATCTCGTATTTTAAAGCGGTTACAAGCAAATGGGCATACAGTTGGTTTTCTTGGTGATGGGATCAACGATGCACCGGCATTACGTGATGCTGATGTGGGAATTTCAGTTGATACCGGCACAGACATTGCTAAGGAATCTGCGGATATTATCTTACTTGAAAAAGATTTAATGGTATTAGAGCAGGGGGTGATTAAAGGACGTGAAACTTTCGGTAATATTATTAAATACTTGAATATGACCGCGAGCTCTAACTTTGGTAACGTATTTTCTGTATTGATTGCCAGTGCATTTATTCCCTTCCTGCCGATGTTAGCCATTCATTTGCTCGTTCAAAACTTGCTGTATGATATCTCCCAGCTTGCATTACCCTGGGATAAAATGGATAAAGAGTTTTTAAAACGCCCTCGCAAATGGGATGCAAAAAATATCGGTCGCTTTATGCTTTGGATTGGGCCAACGTCATCTATCTTTGATATCACGACTTTTGCGTTAATGTGGTATGTATTCCAAGCAAATAGTGTTGCTCACGAAGCATTGTTCCAATCAGGTTGGTTTGTGGAAGGATTACTCTCTCAGACGCTAGTTGTTCATATGTTAAGAACACAAAAAATACCCTTTATACAAAGCACCGCCGCACTACCGGTTATGTTAACGACAGGGCTAATTATGGCTCTCGGGCTATATATTCCATTTTCTTCATTTGGTGAAATGATAGGATTACAACCGTTACCAATAGAATATTTCCCATGGTTAGCTTTGACATTAGTGAGCTATTGTGTTGTCGCTCAACTGATGAAGCAGTTTTATATTAAACGTTTTGGTACATGGCTATAATATATTGTTAAGTCAGGAAAAAGAAAAACCAAGGATGGTTCTTCTTTTCTGTGCGCAATAAAAAGAGCCACCAGTGTGGCTCTTGTTGATCTACAGAATAAAGAAGAATAGGGCTTATTGCAGGCCTAAAGCAGCTTTCATCTGTTTCATTGCATCAATACCTTGTTGGCAAGCTTTATCTTGCTGATCCTTAGGTAGTGCAGCAACTTGTTTTTTACCTTCTTCCAGCTGACCTTTCATTGCATCTAACTGAGTTTTTGCTTGCGGGTTTTCTGAAGCTTTAGCAATTAAGCTATCAACTTCAGCGAAGTAGGCGTTACAAGTTTCAGTTGCACCAGCAACTTCGCCTTTTTTCTCTTCTTCCGAACAAGCAGTGATTGTCAGTGCCAATAAACCCATACCACAAGCTAAAATCAACTTTTTCATAATCAACCTTATTAAAATTATTTATTTATATAGCAAATTGAGTATATAAGAGATGTTTTTAATATCAAACGTGACAAATCCTAAAATAATATTTTAGCTAATTAATTAAGTTTCAATTTAATTAGGTTATCATATTTCATTTTAGGATGTTTACATTACTTAATTTCGTGATTATAACTAAATTGTTTTTTATCATGTTGTTATGGAATAGCTTTGACTATTTTTCGCTTATCTAGAATGATTGATAGATGGATGAAGTGATTGAAGCTTGAGATAAGAAGTTAACGGTTTATTAGTAGAAGGAAAAATGGTTATCTAATTTAATAAACATATTTTTCGACGATAATTATGTTTCCACTCGCAAAATAGAATAATGCGTTATGCGTGAATTTACCTATATATGATTTTGAAATATTGTTATAACATTTTTTCATATACAATTAAAATTATTAAAAAATCGTTTATTTGTAACAAAATATTTACGACTGAATGATAAAATTTTACTATGAAATATTTATAGAATTAATGCCTGTTCATTTAAGATGCAATTATAGATGTGAAAAGTGAGCTAGTTCACAAATTTAAGAAGAAAACCTTTGTATCGGTATAAGTTTGATTTTTAAATTAAATTTTCTTTGTACGAAGATGAAATTATCAGGTAGAGTCTGTGTTTTTAAGCGAACTAATGAGTAAATATCGCTTAACTTATGGTTAATGATAGGTGTACAGGGTTAACGACAATTAAGTTAATTTTGTTGACGCTAACTCAAATTCATACCAAAATTGACTCACCGTAGAAATTCGCCAAAGAGCGAGAGACGGGTTAGAATGTTTTTAACAAAGGGCGATACCTTTTCTTACTGTACATTTTTAGAATGATTAGTTCTCTAAAGGTAAAGTAAGAATATATGATATGGATTCACCATATCGCAATGCAACATAGCAAATAATATATTAATGCTATGGGCATACAATGTATGTAACCTGATTTATTTGGTTACAATTTTATATTTAGACTTACACACAGGGCTTTACCATTATGTCTGCTTCTATTGTAAAGAAACGGCCTCTGAGTCGTTACATCAAAGATTTTAAACACAGCCAAACTCATTGTGCACATTGTCACAAGACCCTTGATCGTATCTCTTTAGTTTTCAACGATGACATCTTAAATAAAGAAGCTATCGCTGATATGACTGAATTGGTTGATGAAGGTACTTGGGGGGAGCTGCAAGATAAATTTACTGCACTTTGTCGTTTTTGTAGTGAAATTTATTGCAATAGTAATACTGATTATTTTGATATTATGTCATTTAAACAGTATTTATTCTTACAGACTGAGATGAGCCATAGTACTGTTCGTGAATATGTTGTTCGTTTACGACGTTTAGATGAGCTGTTATCTTCCTCTAATTTTTCTATGAAAGAATTTACTGCAAGTAAAGTTCAAGAGGAATTAAGTGAAAAAATGACAGACTCTGCATTTAGTAATTACAATATTGCATTACGTAAATATGAACAATATTTATTCTGGGAATCAGAAAAGTGCAATAATTAGAACGACATACTGAAAATAAGCATCGTTATTTTCATTGTTGTTTTTAAACAATGGTGTCCTCGTGGGCACCTTTTATGTTTCTAGCAGTAAATATATGAGATAGCACTTATCTGATAGGAACCGGGACTGTTATTCTTATGAGATAAGTGTATTTTTAAATAAATACATTGTGATGTATGGCCTGATCCTCATAAACTGCGAGGTCAGGCTTTTTGTTTATTACCCGATCGTCATTAAGCTAGCATTACCACCTGCAGCCGCGGTATTGACACTCAATGAGCGCTCATGAAGTAAGCGTTCAGTCAGCAGATTAGTTTCACCTCGTTCAAAGCCTTGTACTGAAATAATAGGCCCTTTACGTTGTGCAACCACCGCACAAACTTCTTTTAACTGATCGCTGTCGCCATGGTAAATAACCCCTTCGATAGGCTCTTTAGATTCTATCCAGTTTTTAGTTAGCGATATGGTTTTTCGCACTTTTTCAGGTAGTGACTTAAATAGCTTCTGATGAAGTTCGCTATCTGGCCATAACACCTGACAACCCGCAGAAAGCACCGCTGTTAACTGCGTTAAACAATCATGTTCATTATCGCTAAGGCATAAAATCAAACCACGTGGGCGCAAGGTATAGGTATTCCTTTCTCCCGTTGGCCCAGGCAATACACGAGTGGTTCCTGTCTGACTATGGCGTGTAAATAGCTCAATAACGGAGGGGGAAATAACCGAATTTTGTTTTTCAGACCATTGAGTAAGTGCTTCAAATGGCTCGAGTAATACGGTTCGGGCACTGGCATCCATCGGTAAATGGCTATCTTGTCTCTCTAACGTGTTTGAAACCGCGTTATCTGGGCGTTCGCTTAATAAACGATAGAGGTATAGTGGCCCGCCTGCTTTAGGCCCAGTTCCAGATAAACCTTCACCACCAAAAGGTTGCACGCCAACAACGGCACCAACCATATTTCGGTTTACGTACAGATTACCTACTTTAGCTTTTGAAACAACTTGGTTGATAGTTTCATCTATACGAGTGTGAACACCAAGTGTCAGCCCATAACCCGCAGCGTTAATTTGTTCAACGAGTGCTTCTAGCTCATCTCGTTTAAAACGTACAACGTGCAGAACAGGGCCAAAGATCTCTTTTTTCAGCTCACTAACATCATCAAGTTCTATCAATGTCGGCTTAACATAGGTTCCTTCCATTTGTTCTTGTTGATCATCATGATTTTCAAATGCGGCTTGGAAGACGATTTTCCCTTTACTGCGCATTTTTTGAATATGTTGATCGATATTTTCTTTTGCTTCACGGTCAATCACCGGGCCAATATCGGTTGATAAATGTTCTGGATTCCCCATGCGGCACTCTTCCATTGCGCCTTTTAACATACGAATCGTTTTATCTGCGACATCTTCTTGGATGCATAGAATGCGCAGTGCTGAACAACGCTGACCTGCGCTATCAAATGCAGATGCGACAACATCAGTGACAACCTGTTCTGTTAATGCAGAAGAATCAACGATCATTGCATTTAATCCGCCCGTTTCTGCAATCAGCGGGGTTGGTCGGCCCTGTGCATCTAAGCGTCCAGCGATATTACGTTGAAGTAATCCTGCAACTTCAGTTGACCCCGTAAACATGACTCCACGAACACGGCTATCACCAACGAGTTGGGCGCCAATCGTTTCACCTTTACCTGGTAAAAATTGCAGTACATCGTGTGGAATACCCGCTTGATGCAAAATGGAAACCGCAATAGCACCGATTAATGGTGTTTGTTCCGCCGGCTTCGCGAGTACGGTATTACCTGCTGCGAGAGCAGCTGCAATTTGGCCTGAAAATATTGCTAACGGGAAGTTCCATGGACTAATACAGACCACAGGGCCTAAAGGGCGGTGCGTATTGTTATCAAAATCATTCTTGACTTGAGTTGCATAGTAATTAAGAAAATCTACCGCTTCCCTAACTTCCGCAATTGCATTGTTGTAGGTCTTACCAGCTTCACGCACTAAAATATCTAATAGCGGCTGTAACTGTTGTTCCATAAGATCAGCAGCTCGTAATAAGATAGCTGCTCGTTCAGAAGGCGGGGTTGCGAACCAGATAGTACCCGCATCGTTAGCGGTATTTAATGCATGTTCAGCTTCTTGTTCTGTTGTTTCACGAACATGGCCAACAATATCTTTATTACAGGCAGGGTTTATAATCGGTGTTGCTTCAGGTAACGTTTGTGAAGCTTGGAAATTCCCCCCTAGCAGTGGTTCTGCCATTTTTTGCTGCATACCTGCACTCAGTAGGGCACTTGATAAGGAAGCCAGTCGATGTTCGTTTGATAGGTCAAGCCCCATCGAATTCACACGTTCTTGACCGTATAAATCACGTGGTAACGGAATTTTTGGATGCGGTAAGCCAATTTGACCTTCAGTTTTAGACAGTTCTAAGACATCTTTAACTGGGTCAGCAACTAATTCATCTAGCGGAATAGTGGCATCAGCAATACGGTTTACAAATGAAGTATTTGCACCATTTTCTAATAATCGACGTACCAAATAGGCAAGTAGTGTCTCGTGAGTACCGACAGGTGCATAAATACGACAAGGGCGGTTTAGTTTGCCATCAGCGACTTTACCAACCACTTGTTCATAAAGTGGCTCACCCATTCCATGTAGACATTGGAATTCATATTGGCCCGGGTAGTAGTTTTTACCTGCAATTTGGTAGATAGCAGAGAGGGTATGTGCGTTGTGCGTTGCAAACTGCGGGTAAATTAAATTGGGAACCGACAACAGTTTTCGTGCACAGGCAATATAAGAAACGTCAGTATACACTTTACGCGTATAAACTGGGTAACCTTCTAGCCCATCCATTTGAGCACGCTTGATTTCACTGTCCCAATAGGCACCTTTTACCAGGCGGATCATTAAACGACGTTGGCTGCGTTCAGCTAAATTTATGATTGAGTCAATCACAAATGGGCAGCGTTTTTGATAGGCCTGAATTACAAAGCCAATTCCATTCCAACCCGCGAGCTGTGGTTCAAAACAGAGTTTTTCTAGTAAATCTAAAGAAATTTCTAAGCGATCGGCTTCTTCTGCGTCAATATTAATCCCTACATCGTATTGATGCGCTTGTAATACAAGGGATAATAGACGTGGATAAAGCTCTTCCATTACGCGGGAGTATTGTGCACGGCTATAACGTGGATGTAATGCAGATAGCTTAATTGAAATACCGGGGCCTTCATAAATACCGCGGCCATTTGATGCTTTACCAATCGCGTGGATAGCTTGTTGGTAAGACACCATGTAATCTTGTGCATCTTTTTCCGTTAATGCGGCTTCCCCCAGCATGTCGTAGGAATAGCGGAAGCCTTTATCTTCGAGTTTTCGTGCGTTAGCGAGCGCTTGGGAAATAGTTTCGCCAGTAACAAATTGCTCTCCCATAAGGCGCATTGCCATATCAACGCCTTTGCGTACCAGCGGTTCACCACTTTTACTAATGATGCGATTAAGTGAGGTTGAGAGTTTAGCTTCATTATGTGTAGAAACTAACTTACCTGTAAATAGCAGACCCCAAGTCGCGGCATTAACAAACATTGAGCTACTTTGGCCAAGGTGTGATTGCCAATTCCCATTACTAATCTTATCGCGGATGAGCGCATCTCGAGTTGCTTTATCTGGAATGCGCAATAAGGCCTCGGCGAGACACATTAATGCGACACCTTCTTGAGATGAAAGTGAAAATTCTTGAAGTAGACCTTGAACTAAGCCTGAGCGGCCGATGCCATTTTTTTGATTGCGTAGTTTTTCAGCTATTGAATAAGCTAATTTATGAGCGGCTTCAGCTTGTTCTGTAGGGAGCTGTGCTTGCTGTAACAACATTGGCACGGCTTGTGTTTCAGGAATTCGGTAAGTAGAAGTAATTGCAGAGCGTTTTACAGATTGTGGTAAAATGTGCTCTGCGAAATCTAAGAATGGTTGATAGTTAGATTCAACGGTGGTGTCTTCATCAGAAGTTTGATTTTCTTTTACATCGATACCCGGTGCGAGCTCTGGAAAAGCTTGGCCATTATCGAGTTGTTCTAGGTAATTATAAATAGCTTGTTTGATAAGCCAATGTGATGTTCGGTCAAGACGCTGAGCGGCATTTTTAATGCGTTCACGAGTTGCTTCATCAAGTCTCACACCCATAGTTGTAGTGCTACTCATCTTAATTCCTCTAGGTCACGAGTCATTTTAATCAAAAAGTTACACTACATTATCTTAATGTTGCAACTTTGTGCAACATTGTTACGTGTGATTTCTGAAAGAAATGTGAAACATATCGAGTTTTTTGAGTTCTAATAATTTCAATTAAATAGATATTCATTTATTTTCTATGTTTTACATATGGTTATATTTAACCTCTTTAGGTAAGGCAGTTAAACATCTGATTGTGAATTTAAGTTTAAATTTTAACATTTGTGATATGGATTCTATTTATGCAATAAAAAATAGTTAATTTCTTGTTAATTTAATACGACTCTGTCTAGGATGTGGCAGTTAAGATATTAAGTTAGTGCAACACAAACAATCACAACCTATTTGGTGTTTGCGCAGATAAATTAAATATGTGCAATAAAGTGCAACACCATGAAGTTACAAGTTATCAGCGGTCACTTATAAAGATAACTAATAATATTAAAGCTACTCAATGGAGAAAACAGGATGACTGTAAGCACTCCGATGATCATTATGTTCGTCGTATACATTACTGGCATGTTATTAATTGGCTATATGGCCTATCGCTCAACGAAAAACTTTGACGATTATATTCTAGGTGGGAGAAGTTTAGGCAGTGTTGTAACCGCATTGTCTGCGGGTGCTTCAGATATGAGCGGTTGGTTACTCATGGGGTTACCGGGTGCGATTTTTTTGGCCGGGATTTCTGAAAGTTGGATTGCTATCGGTTTGAGTCTCGGTGCATATCTTAACTGGTTATTTGTTGCTGGGCGTTTACGTGTCCAAACAGAAAAAAATAATAATGCGTTTACATTACCGGACTACTTTACTAGCCGTTTTGAAGATAACAGTAAGATTTTACGTATTATTTCTGCTGTTGTTATTTTAGTTTTCTTTACGATTTATTGTGCGTCAGGTGTGGTCGCAGGTGGCTTGTTATTTGAAAGCACATTTAATATGAGCTATGAGAAAGCGATGTGGTTAGGTGCACTCGCGACGATTGCTTACACGTTTTTAGGTGGCTTTTTAGCCGTGAGTTGGACCGATACTGTCCAAGCGTCATTAATGATCTTCGCATTGATTCTTACACCTATTGTTGTGATCCTTTCTTTAGGGGGAATAGATACCTCTATTGAAGTGATTAAAGCTAAGAACCCTGAATATCTTGATATGTTTAAAGACATGAATATTATCGCAATTCTGTCATTATTAGGTTGGGGATTAGGCTATTTTGGGCAACCTCACATTTTAGCACGTTTTATGGCAGCAGACTCTGCTCGTACTATTCGTTCTGCTCGACGTATTAGTATGACATGGATGGTGTTATGCCTAGGTGGAACGATTGCGGTTGGTTTCTTTGGTATCGCTTATTTTGAAAATAATCCGGCTTTAGCGGATTCGGTCATGCAAAATAATGAGCGTATATTTATGGAGTTAACGGGGCTTTTGTTTAATCCATGGATCGCTGGTATTTTATTATCAGCCATATTAGCCGCGGTAATGAGTACGTTAAGTTGCCAATTATTAGTTTGTGCGAGTGCGCTAACGGAAGATTTATATAAGCCTTTTATCCGTAAGAGTGCTAGCCAAAAAGAGTTAGTATGGGTCGGGCGTTTTATGGTGTTGTTGGTCGCTGCAATAGCCATTTACATTGCTCGTGATCCAAATAATAAAGTTTTGGCATTAGTGAGTAATGCATGGGCTGGTTTCGGTGCCGCATTTGGTCCTGTTGTTTTAATTTCTGTAATGTGGAAACGAATGACGCGTACGGGTGCACTAGCAGGAATGTTAGTTGGTGCAGTGACGGTACTCGTTTGGATCAAATACAAATGGTTTGATTTGTACGAAATCATCCCAGGTTTCTTATTCGCAACAATCGCTATTGTTGTTGTCAGCTTGATAACTAAAGCGCCAAGTGCAGCAGCGCAGGCTCGTTTTGATGAAGCTGAGGCAGAATATAAAGCAAGCTAATTGAGCCAGTTTATAAACTAAAAAGGCCGAGTAACGATACTGTTATTCGGCCTTTTTGCTTATTTTTCATTAATGGTTCTTTTTGCGCTTAGCGAATTGGTAACCAATGAAGAGTAAAATAAACCAAACTGGTGTTGCTAGTAAGGCTTGTCTTGTATCGTGCTGAAATGCCAATAAAACAACCATAAAGGCAAAAAAGGCGAGGCTTAACCATGACATCACAATACCCGCAGGCATTTTATAATGGGATGCTTTATGCATCTCAGGGCGCTTTCTACGGAAATTTAAATAGCTATATAAAATCATGCTCCAAATAAACATGAAAAGAATCGCAGACACGGTTGTGACTAGTGTGAATGCATGCATGATATCAGGAATAAAATAGATCAGAACAATACCAAAACTGAGGCAGATACAGGTAAAAATTAACCCAGTAGCGGGTACGGCTTTTTTCGATAATTGGCTGAACTGCTTTGGTGCATCCCCCTCTTTTGAAAGCCCAAAAAGCATTCGGCTGGTGGAAAATACACCACTATTTGCAGAAGAAGCTGCAGACGTTAAAACGACAAAGTTAACAATACTTGCTGCTGCAGGTAAGCTTATCAGGACAAACATTTCTACAAATGGGCTTTTATCGGCCAATATGGTTCGCCATGGGGTTACTGCCATAATCACAATTAAAGATAACACATAGAATGCTATGATCCGGATAGGAATTGCGTTGATAGCTTTCGGTAAAGATTTTTCTGGGTCGCGTGTTTCAGCTGCTGCCGTTCCGACTAATTCAATCCCAACAAACGCAAAAATAGCAATTTGAAAGCCAGCAAAGAAGCCGCTGATCCCCATCGGGAACATTCCACCATCATTCCAGATGTTGCTTAAAGATGCCGTATGACCCGTAGGGGATTGGAAATTCATGGCAATTAATGTGCCACCTACTGCAATGAGAGCCACTATGGCAACAATCTTTATCATGGCGAACCAAAATTCGAGCTCACCGAAAAGCCTGACAGAAACGAGGTTGAGCGTTAATAAGGTGACTACGCAGATAAATGAGGTTACCCATTCAGGAAAATCAGGAACCCAAAAGCTCACATAGGCTGTTATGGCAATGATATCGGCAATACCTGTGATAACCCAGCAAAACCAGTATGTCCAACCGACAAAAAAGCCTGCCCATGGGCCGATAAGGTCAGCAGAAAAATCACTGAATGATTTGTAGTCCAGATTAGAAAGTAGCAGTTCACCCATTGCGCGCATCACAAAAAATAGCACAAAGCCAATTATCATATACACAAAGATAATTGATGGGCCTGCAAGTGAAATGGTTTTACCAGAACCCATAAATAAGCCTGTACCAATTGCGCCACCAATAGCAATAAGTTGTATATGGCGGTTACTAAGACTACGTTTTAGCTGATTACGATCAGCATTGGGTTGTGTTGATAGTGAATTCGCATTTTCTTCCATACTAAAGATGTCCGTAGTGGTTTGTGATAATTAGCCACAGTCTTTTTTATAATTTTGTGGTTATGTTTGCGTGAAATATTGTGACACAAATCTCAATTAGAATAAGGAAAAGTTATCTTGTTAGAAACGAAGTGATGTTTATTCAAGCGATAGTTCTCTTAAATTTTACATTCGTAACTTTAAATTAACTTAGATAATAAAAATAGCAGAATCATATTGACTGTAGCAATTGTTAGGCGTTAAATAATTTGTATCGGGTTGTTAGCTCAGTTGGCAGAGTAGGTGACTCTTAATCATTAGGTCGGGGGTTCGAGCCCCCCACAACCCACCAGTATTTTCAATGAGTTATGAGCGTGCCGCAGAACTTATACTGACTGTATGGGACGTATTTGGGACGCAGCCATTGAAAACAGCATCAATTTGTTTGGCGTGTTCAGCTAAATGGTCGGGTGCTAAATGAGCATAGCGAAGAACCATTTCGATACTTTCCCATCCTCCCATTTCTTGAAGCACAGAGAGGGGAACTCCAGATTGAACTAACCAGCTTGCCCAAGTATGTCTCAGGTCGTGAAACCTAAAGTTTTCTATTCCTGAGCGCTTTAGAGCTGAACGCCAAGAGCGGTTATTATCAACCCTCATCTTCCTTATTTTTGGTGTCACAGTTCCATCGGTTCTATTAGCGGCTTCCATGTGAACAAAAACCCATTTATTATGATTTCCTATTTGAGATCGGAGAACCTGACAAGCTGTATCATTTAAAGCTACCCCAATAGCTTTTCCTGACTTACTGTTTTCAGGGTTTATCCAAGCAACTTTGCGCTGCATATCTATCTGCTGCCATTCCAAATCTACAATATTTGAACGCCTAAGCCCTGTTGCCAATGCAAATTGAACTACAGATTTCAATGGTTCAGGGCACTCATTTATTAATCGAATGGCCTCATTAGGTTCTAACCAGCGGATCCTTTTATTTTTTGGTTGATTGACTTTGATAATAGGGGCTCTATCTAGCCATTGCCACTCTCTTTCAGCCGCTCTTAGCAGAGACTTTATAAACGCAAGTCTTACAGTTTTAGTAGCTGCTGCCGCTTGCTTTGGTGTATATAAAGGGACGTCCTTTCCCCTCTTAATGCATGCTTCCTTCTTTGCTTCCCACCTAGCCAAGTGATTTCTGTTTACCATCTTAGATATTGCTGCATAGATGCTCGCAGCGGTAATGTTTTTTACCAGGCATCCACTATAATGCTCTAACCAAAAACCAATACTGCTCTTATCTGTATCAATAGATTTCTTATCTGATTTTTCTTCAAGCCACCTGACACACGCCTCTTCGAATGTTATATCTGGATAATCTCCTAACTTATCCACTCTCCAGAGATTAGCTCTTAATTGGTCGTGCAACTCCTGCGCCTGCTTTCTGTCCGTTGTCCTAAGAGATTGTTTAACTCTTTTACCGCTCTGGACTGTGATGTCGGCGTACCAAGTGTTGCCCCTGCGGAATATTGACATTTTTTACCTTCCTTAGCGTCAACCGCGCTCACATCTATAGTTTGTATCGGATTGTTAAGTGCCGCAATGCAATTTTGCCTTGTCAGCATATATGGGGATTGTTTCTTTTGAGGGTCTTTTCTTGTTGCAACTATTCTTCCGCTTCTTATCCAGCCGCGTAAAGTAGGTGGAGAAACGCCAATAAACTTGCAGGCCTCATTAAAAGTAAGAGAGTATTTATCCACTATTAATCTCCTTATCAATGCTATTGACATACCAAGTTAGCCACATGATAGGTGGAAACTTTTTGTGTTTTTCGCTTAGTGTTAATTGAAACTTCGGTAGGTAATCTTTGAGTATTGCAGTGCTTTGTTTATCGCTGAGTTTTTTTAGTTTCTTTAATTTGTCACGGCATTCCCTTGCTATCTTTCGGCGTCCATTCTCCATTTCCTGTGGTGTCATATCCTCTGCCTTTTATTTCTCATTGTTACCATATAAGTCTTTTGACAGTTTTGAATTTCGACAGGGTAGATATTCTTCCCTATCTTTATTTTGTGATTAACGATTATTCCTGTTCGACTGTGATTCTTTTTGTGGAATTCTAGCGCCGCATTAATTGCGATTCTTTCTATATCAGATACGTCACCTTTTATTATTAGTTTCATTTTCCATGTCATTTCCATGATTAATATTAAAAGGTAATCCATCGGCTTTCATTGGCTTTATGTGAGTAAACGTACAAGGGATAAAGATATTTCTCGTCAAAAAACAGTGCCGGCTAAGGTTGTGGTTGAACAGGTTGTTTCGCCAGAAAAGAATAAAGTTACGCCCGCAATGACTAAAAACCCGCAACAGGTCAATGTTGTTCAAGCTAAAAAAACTGGGCGACCAGGTGTATATTCTGTTGAAATTGCACCAGGTAAACCGGCATTACAGATTGAAATGACGGATAAAAAGCCGAGTGCATCGTTTAAAACACCGTCTTATGACAATGTTAAGCCAGAATCGGTTATTCCGAGTGTAACGTCTGAGACATATCAGGGGATTGTTGATTTTGGTGGCGACCATGCGCCAATTTATATTTCAATATCGAAGAATCCAACGACTGCACAAGAAAAACAACTAATTGAGGAAGCTAACCGAGATTGGCGTGCTTTATATCCAGCTGAAGCTGCGGAATTAGATTGGAAGCAAGCAAGTAGCGAGTTATCACAAGCAGATGTAGATGCTCAGACAGCAAAAAGAGAACTCGATAAAACTAAAAGCTCTCCGGAAGGCGGTGCTTTAACTGATGTGAGTAAAAATCCTTTACAAATTAAACAGTCAAGTCAGGTAATTTCTAGCGTATTTGGTATTGAATATATTGAAAAAATTGATAATCAAAAAGCATTGTCATATTTACTCAATCGTAATCCTGAAGATTATGTTATTAACATTTTGAGTATTGCTAGCGTATATGGATATGAGACTGATGATGGTAGCGAACCTGAAGTTCTAATTGATGATCCGGAAATTTATGAGTCTATTGTAGAGCGTTTCACATTAGCAAAAGAGCGACTTTTAGACGCTGAAAAAGCAATTAAAGAAGCAGAGAGAAAGCTGGGCATAGCTTTAGAGAAAAAGAAAAAAGCCGAAGCTAAAGAAAAGAAAGCGAAGGATAAAAAAGAAAAAGAAGAGAAGCGTAAAAAGCCTGGCACTGCTACAGGAAAAGGCAAAAAAGTTAGCGATAAATGGCTTAATGATGCCAGTAAAGAAAATGGTGCTCCTATTCCTGAGCAAGTAGCTAATAAATTACGAGGTAAGAAATTCAACAGTTTTGATGAGTTCAGGAAGGCCGTCTGGGATGAGATATCAAAATTTCCAGAATTGATTAAAAACCTTAGTAAGAATAATAAAACTCTTGTTTCTAAAGGATACTCGCCTTTTGCTAGGAAAAAAGATCAAGTTGGTGGTAGAAAGGTACATGAGTTGCACCATGACAACCCAATTAGTGAAGGGGGAGAAGTCTATGACATGGACAATTTAAGAGTTACGACCCCGAAAAGACATATTGATATCCATAGAGGTAAATAAGAATGGAACTAAAAAATAATATTACTGATTATACAGAATCTGAATTTTTAAAGTTTTTAACAATTATTTGTAATGCAGATACAGCAAATGAGGAAGAACAAATTAAGTTTGTGACTCACTTTGAAAAAGTAACAGAGCATCCAAGCGGAAGTGATCTTATTTACTACCCAGAGGATGGAGCCGATGATTCTCCAGTCGGAATTTTAAAAACAGTCAAAGAATGGCGGGCTAAAAATGGCAAGCCTGGTTTCAAGAAAGGTTAAAAATTACTGCTAATGGAATAGCTTAATATAAAGCATCAATGATTTAAGGATGAATTGTTGATGCTTATCCGCCAATCATTTCAGGTGATGAATTTACTCAACATTAAAGATAAAGCGGCCGTGTTTAGTGATATCCAGTTCATGGAGTCAAAAGCTTTAGAATTGATACATAAAAAGTAGGGCAGTAATGCCCTAGTATTAATGCGTACCAAGTAGGTATCTTTGTGTATGCATACAGTGTTTTGGTGGGTAAAGAGCGTTAAGTTAGAGTTATTTATTAGAGTTGTTATTTTTAGTACATGCACTACTTTTAATCAATAGATAACATTTAATCCCGTTTAAACTCATTGCATGAGTAATTTCTGGTTACAATTTATGCGCATATTTCATACTCAGATAGATAAAAGGGTTATATGATTAATGCAACTTAAAATGATTAAAAATAATGGCGCAAGGTATGAAGAAGAAAATAAGTTACTTTTTGTGTGTGACTGCACTCGCTATGAGCGCGCTAGCTCCTGTTTCGTATGGAGATAATTTGCGGGTTTCTGTTGGTGCTACAGGTTATCTTGGTGAGGTGTCACCACCTGTGAGAGTGGTTAATTTTGAAGAGCGTGCAGGGACCAGAAGAATTAACCCTAACTTTCCATTTATTGAATTGATAACATGGAAGAAGGGAGGACGCCCCAACTGGGAATACACCTATTACCCACCTGAAGGAGCATATGGTGTTACGCTAGTTAATGAATTTGATAAAAATAATAGAATAATTTTACTGATAAACGGTACATTCAGTACAAGATATTTACGATATAAAGTTATTAATGATGTTAATTCAGGTCATGTATGGGAAAGCGCTTCCTTTACGCTTAAAAATTCAAAAATGACATCATCAGATAGAATGTATCATGTGCCTATTGGTTCTTCGCTTCCAAATCCATTAAATTTTGGACTAGAGCCCCAAAATGGTGCGAATGGATATATAGTTGATAGTATTTATGTTGAACCTATGAAGTTCACAGGTATTATTACGAGCTATTCTGCGTATGCACCTCAACCATTAAAAAAAGGGCGTTATTTTGCAGATGATAGGTTAATCATGGCGCATCGTGATGGCCCTGGTGATGGTTTTTCAGTTAATCAATCGAATGCTACATTTATAAATGAATATCAGGACTTAGGCGTATTTGCAGTGGATTCATGCAAGGTTGCTCCAATTACAAATACTCAAATTAATTTTGGTTCTCAGCTAGCGGGGACCTATCCAAGCCCGAAAAATTTAGCGAATGCCCTTGCTCAAATTAATGTCAGCTGCCCAAATACAGGTAAATACTTCATGTCTGTTAAGCCAAACAATGCTTTGGTGAGTGGAAGCCAAACTGGTATGGTATTAGACTCGCTAGATGGCCATTCTGGTGATTTACCCTATATAGCGACATCAGTTGGGGCGACAACTAAAGGTAATGAGGTTTGTACGACTGATTCGTCACAAGCCATTAATTATACAGAAAGTAAGCAGATTTATAGCACGGCAGGGAAAAATTTTATTCAAGGATTAAACTTTGCTTTATGTGTTAATGGGAAAATAGATCCAGGGAAGTATAGAGGAAGTTTGGATGTCAATTTTCTGATAGAATAATCACAGCCTATGGCATCAAACTAAAACAGCTACCAAGGGCTGTTTTTGGTTTAAATACCAAATGAAGCGCGAAATGCTGTCACCTGCGTACACGACTAATTTCGAAGAGTTGCAAGTGGTTAAGGCGTAACCCCTGATCAAATTACCAGATAACGATTCTTAAATTAAATTGATAGTATGCTCACTAAATTCATATGTTTATGAAGCTCAAATTACTTTATGTGATAGTGCAACAGAAGAAGAAAAGTGAATGTATATATCTCATAAGAAAGAACAATTCCAGATTGGATATATAAGAGCCCTGTCTTCCTACGCTGGGTTTGATACTGGGTCGTGGCAAGTAGATAATGATAGCGTTGATTTAACGCTAAAAGGGACTGGTTATCATGACTCTGAGATAATGAGCCCTTGCATTGATGTACAATTAAAAGCTACTTCTACCTTTGATGAGCGGGATGGTGGCTTTACATTTAGATTGAAAGTAAAGAACTACGATGACCTGAGGAGCACAAAGATTTCTCAGCCTAGGTACCTTGTTGTTTTGCATCTTCCTGAAGATGACTCATGTTGGATTGATGAGAAATGTGAAGGGATCAAACTGATGAATAAATGCTATTGGGTATCCTTGAAAGGGCTACCTGATACTAAAAACACTGAAACTGTTAGTATTAAAATACCGAAATCACAAGAGCTGACAGCCGACGTGTTACGGAAAATGATGTTAGAAGCCAGCAACATGAGAAGTATAGCATGAAGTTAAATAATGAAAAATTCATAGCTACACTAGATTTTAATAAGTACCTTGAGTCTAAAGGTTGGTACTTAAAATCTGTGCTGAATGATATTGTTGGCATCTGGCGGTCAAGTCGATATCCAGACAGCGAAATATTACAGCCTATTGATATAAATTTGATGGATTTTAGTCGAAGAGCTGAAGTTCTACTTAGCGTTTTGTCAGAAACTCAAGATAAAAAAATCAATGAAATAGTTGATGAAATAAATTAAATTAGCAACGACATAATAAGAATTAGAGTAATACATAATGATGTTGATAATGGAACTATACCTTTCAATGATGGTGTAGAGCTTTTTGTCAAAGCTAAAGAGCTTTTGGTGTCGGCAGCTAGATCCGTGGTTAAAGTTCAAAGGGGTTTTATGGTGGTAAATTTCCAGAAATAGTAACTAACTATTTTGATTCGCTTAAACTATCGCAGACAGAAATAGGAAGCTATATCCTAAAAGTGGCATCCCCTATATACCAGCAAGATGAAGATCAATCGGACCATTGTGACGTTCCATTTGGTAGGATTGTATCAAGTAGAATTATTCATAGTGTTTTAAAATTAGAAAAGGCTGTAGAAAGCTTTAAAAAGACAAATAATCATATTCATTTCGAACAAGTCATTGGTGATGGTGTTGGGGCTTCATTATGCTCGGCTATTGTTGGATTAAGTGGTCAGCGAAGAAATAGAACAGTGGAGATATCAATTCAGCCATCCCCATACGCCTCAGATGAAAACTTAAAATCTAGAGTGGTAACAGTTCCGGCTAATGACATCCCTGTAATTGAACATGCTAGGGATTATTACTTAAATAATTATAGTGCTATGAATTATGAACTATCGGGTAAAGTCACAAAACTAGATAGAGACAGGGATATAGACCCTGATAATGGTGTTGTTACAATAACTGAGACTATAAGTGGATCCAAAAGTAAGACAAGGAAAGTAGAAGTTGTTCTGAATGATAAAATGTATGATGAGGCAATAAAAGCACATGAAAAGTCAGAGGTAATGCATTTCATTGGAACTCTTATTGTCTCAGGCAGAAAAGTGAGGCTTTCTAACATACAGAAAGTTACAATTAATTCTAAGATTCTATAAACCTGCTTCGGCAGGTTTTTTGTTTGCTTCAATTTGCACTCCCGCTAAGCTAACATTACTGAAACTAATTGATGGGATGGTGAGATGAAAAGAATATTAGCAGTGGCTGCGGTGGTTGCTTTGCTGGCTGGGTGCGGTGGAGAACAGAATAAATTTAATGGAACGTATTCTTGTAAAGTATCTAACTTACTAAATAATAAATCTATAGAGAGCAAGAGTGAGCATGTTTTTCCTGTTGATATTATTGACGCAAAAATAACATTCAATGCGCCAACAATGATTATTCATGGAATGAAAAACGGTGATTATACTAGTCATGAAATGAAAGAAGTTAAAAATGATGGAAAAGTTAGTTTTATTTATCAAGAGGACGGAGTCCTAGAAACGTTTACTCCAGATAGTGGCGCTGCGATTGCCTTCGGCGGCAGTGAATCAAAAACTACGACGCAAGCATTATCCGATTGCGTGAAGAATTAACAGAACAGATAATGCATTTCATAGCCGAGGTAAGAATGGCGCTGTACGCATGGATAGGCTCATTGTGCTTGAGAAGAAATTCACGAAATTGGAGTTTATGAAATATGCCGATAGTTGAAATACAACGAGTAGCGGGCATCCCGAAAGAGAGAGTCGATTTAGAAATCGGCTCTTTTTTTGCGACTGGCTCAATAGTGAGGGATTTTACTCCGATATTGTAATTGTTGTTAATGGTCGCGAATTACAAGAAGAAGATGACTTAAATTTCGAGATAACACCGACTCACTTTATCCAAATATTCGACCAGCCAAAAGGGGTCATCGGCGATATCTTGAATCCAGTATTCAGCCTCGTAACAAAAGTATTCTCGTTTCTAGTACAAAAGCCACCGTCATTTTCTGCTGCTGACTCTAACGCGAAAGATAGCCCAAACAACCGACTTACCGCACAAACGAATATCGCAAGAGCGTATCAAGCAAGACCTAGAATTTGTGGTCAAGTGAGAGCGTTTCCCGACCTCATTCAACAGTCAATGTTTGAGTATAGCGGAAACCTTAAAACTGTTACTGAGTTAATGTGCTTGGGTGTCGGGCGATATAAAACAGAAAGTGTCAGGTTTGCTGAGTCTGATTTTACCGCAATGGCAGGTGCTAGCTATAAAATTTATCAACCGAATGAAGTGATACCGCAGATCAATGAGGGATTTGAATTCCCTGATATCGACGGACAGGAATTGCCGGGGCCTAATGAAAGTAAAGATATACCACAGCAAACAGCGACAGCAAATGAAGTCGTTTCAGGCGAGATAAAAGGTGGAGAAGCTGCGATAAAAATCGCCAAGCAAGATGAGTTTGAATACTTCTATGAGCTCACAAAGCCACGTTCTATTTCTATGACTGTGAATGTGAGCTACGACACACCGCAAGGCTCCATCACTAAGGATGTGAAAATTGACGCTCAGTTAGTTGATGCAAAAGAGAGTGACGATGGCTCACTAATTAACCCTGTCGAGTATTACGAATTCTTCTTTACTAATCTAAGCGGCACTGACTTAGCGCAGTTACCATCGAATGCAGTTGTGAATATTCCTGATGCGACAGAAGATACATTTGCAATAACATACGGAGCAGTTAATGAGTATAGCAATAGTTACGGGAAGATTCATGATATCAAAGTAACAGTCAAAGATGAGTCATCAAGCGTTAGTTTAATAAAAGTAAACACAACCTCGCGCGGCGCAATCATGCAAGATTGCACCCTACATGTAGGTGCAGGCTGGTGCGTAACGATGGAGGCGTGTTTTTATTACAATTATCAAAACGTGACTTTTGAAGGAAGATATATACCTAAAGATGAGATAACAGCAGAAAACGAATTAAAAGGCGGAGCAATTCGTTGCGTTGGAACAGAGATAAATAATATACACTTCAATAATTGCGATATTCGATTCTTGAAAACAGTATTTAAGGGTACTGGCCAATTTGTTGGCTCTAACTCATTAAAAGTGGCAAATGCTGCAATAGAGTCTATAGGTGATAATTTAGGCAATATTTATGGATGGTATGTTGATTTTGACTGCATGTATTTTGAAGGTATAGGGCTAAACAAACATAATACAGATTCACTTAGATATTGTTTTCTCGGTACAGGGGTAGGAACAGCTAACTTTAATAACTGCTTAATCAATCTCGGTGGAACTAGAAAAGATAAGCCTATTTTTTCTGGCACTATCGGCAGAGTTAGCTTAGTTCGGACGCAAATGAATACCTCCGGCAGAACTGCGCCAATTATGGAGCCAATCACATACAGTACCCGCAGCATGCTTGAAGTTGATAATTCATCATGTCTACCTCCAAGCGTTGTGGACAGCTTGGGTTCTCAATGGGTTGGTGGGTACCGAGGTGAGGGGGCAACTATATCCCCAGTAGTTTCAGCGTCAGACATCGCATTAAATACATTTAAATTCAGAATGCGTCCGCGGATTAAAATCAATTCGTACAATAATCAATTAATTGGCTATGTCAATTTTAGCACAAGCATTCCAGTTATCGTGTCGATTCGCGTCGCAGGTACAATTGTTGCTGAAAATACACCCAAAGCAGTTGAGTTTATAACGTACATTAAATTTGTAAATGGTGAGCAAGTTGGTCGGTCAGTGTCTGTTATAACAAATGGAGCGCCTGATTTAGTTGGGTTTAATCCGCAGAATGGCTGTACCATGAGCACATACAGAACATCTGAAGCAAATAACATCCGCTCTTTTTATCTGAGGGTGGCTGATTTGATTGGTAGCTCTACACAAGTAGATGTTTTTCTTGATTGTGAAGTGTCTCTTATTTTTGAGAGCAGAGACACACGAACAAGCGGTGTTGTTAGTGAATACTAGGGCGTGTGAATTTAAATTTCAGAAAATAACTGTGCCGAAATTGTGACACAAAAATGAGAGGGGAATGATGGGACGTGGTTGGGACAAGGAAGTTTTTAAACCATTTTCAAGTGTTGCTAAGTTTTGCGAAGTGTACCGTTGTGAGACGCGATTTTCGCTGTATCTATTTGTTTTAAAACGTAGTTCTATGCACTCTTAATCATTAGGTCGGGGGTTCGAGCCCCCCACAACCCACCAGTTAAAACGAAGTGTTACGTGTGATTGTGAGTTATCAAATTATCTTGCGTGCCATATTCGTGCCACTCAGATTTAAAATATCATCGATGTTTTTGGCGTGTTCTTGCAAGTGAGTGGGTGATAAGTGAGCATATCGTTTAACCATTTCGATACTTTCCCTGCCGCCCATTTCTTGAAGAACTGACACAGGGACGCCGGATTGAACTAACTAGGATTGCAAGGAATTTAAACAGCGTTTCAAACTAACCTGCTGAGGTGATTTTTTATCTGTTTTAATTAGTATTCAAATAGCATTGATTGTTTATGAGTTAGGCTTTTACCTCATTATTTCAATTTATTAGAGTAAAAAATAGGATCTATAAACCAATGAATAATTGGAATTGATGCTAATAAAAGTGCTATACAAATGGTTAGTAGAGTAAATGTTATTATTAATAATAAATTAAGCTCTATACCTAAAAAAACTAATGTTTGTAATATAATAAAACAAATAATTGGGTGGATTAAATAAACACCTAAAGCATTGTTTGATGTTTTCGCATATTTATCAGTTGATAAGGCAAAGTAAATAATGCTTGACCCTAACACTAGACTTATAGAAAAATTTAAAATATGAGTAATAAATTCGTTGAAGAATAAATAGGAGTTGATACCGCTGAGCATTTCACTTAAGAAAGCATCTCGATAATGAAGGAATAAAATAGCTGAAATTGTAATACAAGAAATTACCATGGTAGGTTTTTTTCTTAACGAAGATATACTTTTATTATTAATAAAATAAGCGATGACAAAAAATGGAAAATATAGAATAATTGAGAAGAAACTAGAAAATGGCATAAGGTAAGTTTTTGTTATATAAGAAATTATCAATGATAACGTTAAAATTATAGAGAGGTAGAATTTATTTAATTTAAAGCTTTTCGGTAATAATAAAAAAATAGCTTGCCAGATAGGCGTTGCTAAGAAAAACCAAACTCCGTACTGAGGAGAAAGTAAATAGGTTCTAAAAGTTAACTCACCGGTGAAATAAAGTGGGAGCATATCGATTGTTTGGAACGTAAAATAAATGATAACAGCAGGAAGAAGATGAGATTGTAACCCTTTCCATGTCGTATTTTTTGTTATAAATGCAACTATAAATACAAACATAGGGATTAATGTTAATTCAAAAGTATTAATAAGCAACGCATATTTGTTTTTATCAACTAAATTTAAATAAAAATTAAAAACAATTAATGAACTCAATATAAGCTTTAGTGTAGGCCAGTATGGTTGGTTATTATCTTTTATATTCGAGATTAAGTGATTTTCATTTTTCATACATATACCCTATATAAAAACTCACTTATTGTACCTCATTGAGATTTTTATTTAAAATAAATTATTTTAGGGATTATGAAAGGGAAGGTAATACGTCAAATATTGATGAGTCTTATTAAGTTAAATGTTACTCTTAATTCGAGTTAATTCATGATTTAGTAACTGGATATAAGGCTACAATATCCTTTATTCATCATTTAAGAGTACGATAAAAATCACAGATGCTTAAGACATGAAACGTGATAGACACCCCAAGGAATCTGCATTGGGTTGGAAAAGTATGATTTGGTTGAATTGCGAACAATTTAAAGAGACTATTTTTTAGTATGGAATGTACCTAAAAAATGATTCCAATTACAGAGTTTGAGACATGAGGAAAATAAAATTAACTCAAGTCTCTGCCATTTCATCAACGCCTAACAATCAGTATAGGTAAATAAAGGTGTTTCAGGCTATTTCGGCGCTATTCTTATCAATGATGATCAGTTCATGCTGTTATCAACCAATTTTTGGGTGATTGTAATTGAAGCTTCAACGCCTAATATATATAAAGCCTGCTCTAAAAGTTCAATTTTAGATGCGTAATGAATATCGAGTAAGCGTTCTATCTGTTGTGCATTGATGTTCAGCCTGCGAGCGAGGTCGATGCGTTGTGTTGCAGAATTGAGAATCGCGTTATGCAAGGCAATTTTTAAGCAGCAGATTATGGGTAAATAAACAGTAAAGGTTGCTTCACTTTTTGTTTGTGTTGCTAATGGAATAGGTTTTCTGAGTTCAATTAGTTCAGCAAAAGAAGCGAGCAAAATTTCTTGGGCTTCTAACTCAACATCTTCTTTACAATAGCTAACACCCTGTAGCTCAGAAAAATCACTAAAGTTGATTTCATATACGTTTTCTTCTTCAATGAAGTCTACAGTTGCTTGATAATTGAACATGCTTTTCCTTAGAATTATATTTTAGTGCGCCCAGTGTTGCATTGGTGCATGAGGAAAACAAGTTTATCACTTCACCGGCCTTGTTATTTTTCCCCTCATTTTGTCTATATTGATCCTACATACTACTTAGAGAGCATTGTAAGGAATATTAATGTGATCTCCTTAACATAAATATATCAATGAGAGTATCGTTTTATTCGGAAACTATTGAGAAACAAAGAAAACAAGTGTGAAGACTGTCGCAAATTGGAGAATATTTTTGCCAATAAAAAGCACAACAAATTTGCTTGTTTTATAAGCAAGCGTCTCACTGAATTATTTTAACTAAAAGTGATTTTTTTTCTAATCCTTCATTATTAGATTAAGCAATTTTACTTAAGTTAGGATGATGATTAGGGTATTTTGTTAAAATAAAAGTATATAGTAATCAATGGTTATTATAACTTTGGTTAATTAAAATTGTTATCGTTGCGTGCAAACAGCTAGAACGGATAAGCATGAAGACATGTAATAATACGCTTAGTTGTTTTTATTTTAAGTGCCAATGGAATGTTTTAAAAGTGATATGAAAAATATATAGAAAATGGAATGTTCTTAATTGAAACCTTCATTTTTCACCCTTAACACAAAAGTGATAGGTTAGCGTAGGTTGATCTTTTTATTAAAAAAAATGAAATCTCAGCTATTTTATATAAAAAAACAAATATTAATTAATCAAAAAAATTACTTTAATAAATTAATAACAAAATGATTACTTAAAATATTAAACAAACAAAAATAGCCAACAGAAGTATTTAAGCTAAATAAATTTTTATTATTGGTAATTTATTTAAATTTTATTAATTTTATTAATATTACGAGATGATGATATTATAATCATTGTTTAATTAATCTAATGAAAATTGAGACCAGATACTTAATATGTATGACAATATAGTGAGAATTTGTATGATAACCACGATTGAATAATTTTGAATGATGATTGGAATGTGGATTAAACTTATTGAAAATTAATGATTAAGTTTTATTCCAATAGTGCCGATAAAGCTTTATTACAGACATATGTAACTCAGTTTCTTAATACTACAAATTGATTTGGATCAATATATTGTTTTTGATGTTGTGCTTGGTTTTTTTTGCTTAGTAATCACATTTAAAGAGTGAATGCTTTGATTAAAATCCTGCCATTTTGCTTAAGGTGACTCAAAATGTTATGGATATTTAGGATAAAGTAATAGAAGATAAAGAGATAATGAAGATTATTTAATGAATTAAGGGGTAATCATCCCATTGGTATAAAAAGAAACATAAGTACCTTGAATAGTTAATTTAGTGGTGCATAATAATTGGCGACTAATAATGACATCAGCTATTTCTGATTTTTATGGAAATCGCTAATTTTTTAGTCATTCTTTATTGTTGTAGGTATTCAGGAAATATCTTTAATTTAAGTTTGGAAATTTGTGTGTTTATACTCCAAATTGGGTACTTTTGAATGGATGACATGGGAAAATTAATGGAATTGTATTTACCCAATTTAATTACTTTTTAAATTTAATAATTTGATTACACAATACTTTCAAATTTATATTTGTTCTTTTTGCACACAGATCGCACAGATGTTGATAATTTTCGGAAAGGAAAAAAAATGAGCTCGACGACAGATTTTCTGAAGCATATATACGATATTAACCTCTCATATTTGCTATTAGCCCAAAAACTCATCTCCCAAGAGAAAGCCTCTGCGATGTTTCGTTTAGGCATCTCTGATGCAATGGCAACTACTTTAGCAGACCTCACACTCCCTCAATTAGTCAAATTAGCAGAAACAAACCAGCTAATCTGCCAGTTTAGATTTGATAATAGTGACACAATTGAAAAGCTAACCCGTGATTCAAGAGTTGATGAATTGCAACAAATTCATACAGGTATCTTACTTTCGACCCGATTATTGCAAACGCATAATGAGGGCGACACAGAAATAGCGAGAAAAAGATGAGTACCGCAGCTGAAAAAAGTATAGTCCAAGAAGCGAATGATATTCGATTAGCCATGGAATTAATCTCTTTAGGCGCTCGCCTTCAAATGTTAGAAAGTGAAACTCAAATCAGTCGCGGCCGTTTAGTTCGTTTATATAAAGAGCTAAGAGGCTGCCCACCACCAAAAGGCATGCTACCTTTTTCTACAGATTGGTTTATGACGTGGGAACAGAATATTCATTCATCCATGTTCTATAATGCTTATCAATTTTTACTTAAAAGTGGTCAATGTCGTGGTGTGGATGCCATATTAAAAGCCTACAGGTTATACCTTGAACAGTGTATTCCTGAACCTGGTGAGGAGCCTTTGTTAGCTTTAACACGTGCTTGGACATTAGTCCGCTTTGTGGAAAGTGGCATGTTGCAAAGTTCACAATGTAGCTGTTGCCATGGTTCTTTTATTACTTACGCACATATTCCTGAAAATAGCTTCACTTGCAGTTTATGCCAACCGCCATCACGTGCAATAAAAAAACGTAAACTTTCCGAGCATCTAGCCGATATTACGGTATATCGACAGGATGGCATTACTAAAGCGGTAATGTAATTGGATTGATTTGGTTAACAGGCAAAGGTGTTTGCCTGTCACTCCTAATATTCCCTTTGACTGCCATCTGTTAACCAACGGAGTGAAAGGGAATATTGTGTTAATACTCATCGGGTATATCATTGTTACAGTTGCGGTTATAGGCGGATACTTAATGGTCGGTGGCCATTTAGGTGCGCTTTATCAGCCTGCTGAATTTGTCATTATTTTAGGTGCAGGTTTAGGTGCCTTTGTTGTTGGTAACAGTGGCAAATCCATCGTCGCCTTGTGTAAAGTATTACCAAAACTCTTCCGTCGTTCCTCTTACAATAAAACAATGTCAATGGACTTAATGGCGTTGTTATTTCAATTACTTAATAAATCACGCCAGCAAGGGTTACTTGCACTTGAAAAAGATATTGATAACCCAAGTGAAAGTGAAATTTTTTCCCAATATCCCCGTATTTTAAAAGACGAATCCACCATGATGTTCATCGTGGACTACTTACGTTTAATGGTAAGTAGTAACTTACAAAGCCATGAAATTGAAGCATTAATGGACGAGGAGTTAGAAACTTTTCGTCAAGAAAATGAAGTCCCAGCTTCGGGATTAAATATGGTCGGTGACTCTATGCCTGCTTTTGGGATCGTTGCGGCCGTTCTTGGGGTCGTAAATGCCTTGGGTTCAGCTGACCGTCCTGCTGGTGAACTGGGTGCTTTAATTGCTCATGCCATGGTGGGAACATTTCTAGGTATTTTAGTGGCTTATGGCTTCATTTTACCTTTGGCTGCACTAATAAGACTACGCAGTAGTGAGCAATTGAAAATGATGGAATGTATTAAAGTCACTTTCCTTTCAGCATTGCAAGGCTATGCCCCTCAAATTGCGGTTGAATTTGGCCGCAAGGTGTTATTCAGTGCTGATAGGCCTTCATTTGTTGAACTTGAAGATAAAGTTCGAGAAGTGAAAGTTGGTGCTCGCTCACAAGAAACAACTGAGGAGTAACTATCCGATGGCAGCCAATACACCGCATGTTATTCGGGTTAAAAAACGCAGTTCGCATCAGCAAAACGGGCATGGCGGTTCATGGAAAATTGCTTATGCCGATTTTATGACGGCGATGATGGCATTTTTTTTAGTGATGTGGCTAATCTCAATTTCAAGTCCTCAAGAATTAACACAAATTGCTGAATATTTTCGTACTCCCTTAAGTACAGCTATCAATCCAGGAAGTAAAAGTGGAGATGCCACAAACCCTATTCCAGGTGGTGGTAAAGACCCTATTTTCCGTGATGGGGATGTGATGCCAGAACCTAATAATATTATTGATGGAAATGCAAACTATCGTTTTGAAAAATTAAAAGAGTCACTTGAGCAGGCCATTTTAAAAGACCCACGTTTGAATGAATTAAAACCACATTTACTGATTGATATGATCAACGATGGGCTGCGAATTCAAATTGTAGACAGTGAAAATCGCCCAATGTTTAAAGTTGGTTCGGCAATGGTTGAACCGTATATGCGTGATATTTTGCGAGCAATAGCACCACTTCTTAATGATGTTCCCAATCGAATTAGTATCTCCGGTCATACTGATGATCTTGCTTATGCCAACGGAGCCAATTACAGCAACTGGGAGCTTTCATCTGATCGCGCGAATGCTTCACGCCGTGAATTGATTCGCGGTGGAATGGATGAAAACAAAGTCTTACGTGTGGTTGGAATGGCATCAGCTATTCACTTAGACAAAGATGATGGCTTTGCTCCGATCAACCGCCGGATAAGTATCATTGTATTAAATGATGAAGAAACAAAGCAGATCCTCCGCGAATATGATGGCGCGAAGCCGATCAATGATGTGCTGAATAAACCGCAAAAACCCACACCAGAAACGGCCGTGGGTGTTGTCGCTGCGGTGAAAATACCGTGATGAATTGCTGTTATTTGAATTTATTACATAACATGTTTAGTTGTCTGCCGGAGTGTCCGGCAGTCAGCGTTAAGTGAAACTTAAGCGAAATTGGATAAAAACCATGGATATTACCGAGTTTTATCAAACATTTTTCGATGAAGCTGATGAGTTGCTCAGGGATATGGAACAACATTTACTTGAGCTTGATCCTTTTGACCCGGATAGCGAGCAGCTAAATGCCATCTTCCGCAGTGCCCATTCAATAAAAGGAGGGGCTGCAACCTTTGGTTTCACTCAGTTGCAGAATACGACTCATACATTGGAAAACCTTTTAGATAAGGCGCGTCATGATGAGTTAACACTCACACCTGACATTATTGATATTTTTCTTGATGCTAAGGATGTCATGGCATCACAGTTAGATGCCTATAAAAATGATTCTTTGCCGGATGAAGAGACCTTTAAGCGCATTTGTGAGGTGCTTAGCCGGGTTGAAAATAGAGCAGAAGAGATCACTGAGAAAACTGTTGCGTTACCCGAGACTAAAGTTGAAGTTGCGGTTTTTGAAGAAGCGCTCGCGGAGCAAGGTGAATATTCACACTACTTTATGATCTCGTTAAATCAGCTCAAAGAAAATGAAGTTGATTTACTGGCAGATGAGCTCAGTTTATTTGGGCACTTGTATCATACTGAAAAAACAGCAAATAGTTTGCAAGCATGGCTTGGTACAAACACCGATATTGATGATATTAGTGGCGTATTATGTTTTGTGGTGGATGAATCACAGATTGCTCATCAAGTCATATCATTTGCGGATTGCCTCGCTTTATCTCCTGAAAAAGTCATCACAGATGACTCCGAAGATCCAATCGAAATTGAGGCTCCTGAGTCGGAGAAAGAAGCAAAACCTGTAGCTGTTTCACCAGCGGTAGCTGCGCCTGCAAATACATCGAAAAAACCTGCAATCGCTAAACCGAAAGGGGATTCGAGCAGTATCCGTGTGGCTGTAGAGAAAGTTGACCAGTTGATCAACTTAGTTGGGGAGTTGGTCATTATTCAATCAATGTTGACTCAGCATAGTCAGCATGTCGATCAAAATGAATACAGTGATTTATTAAGCTCAATCGTACAATTGGAGCGTAATTCTCGCGCCTTGCAAGAATCCGTTATGTCAATTCGCATGATGCCAATGGATTACGTATTCAGTCGTTTCCCACGGATGGTACGCGATATTGCATCGAAATTAGGTAAAAAAATCGAGCTGAAAGTGGAAGGAAGTTCAACTGAACTCGATAAAAGCTTGATTGAGCGCATCGTCGATCCCCTGAATCATCTTGTTCGTAATAGCCTCGACCATGGAATTGAAAAGCCAGAAGTTCGCGTGGCAAATGGTAAGCCAGAAGCTGGCACATTGACCTTAGCGGCAGCACATCAAAGCGGCAATATTTGTATTGAAGTTCGTGATGACGGCGCAGGGCTAAATCGTGAACGTATTTTGGCAAAAGCGAAGTCACAAGGGATGAACGTGCATGATGGTATGAGCAATGATGAAGTTGCGATGCTGATTATGGCTCCAGGATTTTCAACCGCAGAGGTAGTGACAGACGTTTCGGGACGCGGTGTTGGAATGGATGTAGTGAAACGAAATATCCAAGACATGGGCGGCCGTATTCAAATTGGTTTTACCGAAGGCAAAGGCACCATTATCCGCATCTTATTACCGCTCACTTTAGCCATTTTGGATGGTATGTCTGTGAAAGTAGCGGAAGATGTCTTCATCGTGCCATTGAGTGCAATTATTAGCACTTTGCAGCCTCGGCAAGAAGATATTTATCGCTTGGCTGGAGAGGAAAAAATGCTGCTTGTGCGAGGTGAATATCTACCGCTTGTTGAATTACACCACGTATTTTCCATCGAAGAAGCCGAACGAAATTTAGATAACAGCATTGTGTTGATTATTCAGAATGCAGGTCATCGTTTTGCTTTGTTGGTCGACAAATTAGTCGGGCAACAGCAAGTGGTGGTGAAAAACATTGAAAGTAATTATCGCAAGATCCCCGGCATTTCCGCAGCAACGATTATGGGTGATGGTTCTGTTGCATTGATTTTAGATGTGGCTGAACTACAAAAAATGAATAACAGCATTTTGATTAAAAAGAAACAGCAGGTTTCTCAACCTGTCGTGCACTAAATAGAGGCCATACACCATGTCTATGTTAGATGATGATTTAAATAAACACGAAGAAGAAAAAAACGGCGAAGGCTACCTCATTTTTACCTTGGGTGAAGAAGAGTATGGCATTGAGATCTTAAAAGTGCAGGAAATTCGTGGTTACGAACAAGTGACTCGTATCGCGAATACCCCTGATTTTATCAAAGGAGTGACTAACTTACGTGGGGTCATCATTCCGATTATTGATTTACGGGTGAAATTTTCCCATGAAAACGTGGTGTATAACGATAACACGGTCGTTATTGTCGTGAATTTAAAAGATCGCGTCGTCGGTATTGTCGTCGATGGCGTTTCGGATGTGCTGGTCTTGAATGAAGAACAAATTGCACCACCACCTGATTTTGCCGTTACATTATCAACTCAATATCTGACAGGGCTCGGAACATTAAACGACCGTATGTTGATTTTAGTCGATATCGAAAAATTATTAACAAGCGATGAAATGGCGCTGATTGACAGCATGGCTGAGTAATTCTCAGCCCCAATAATTGTTCAAATAATAATAAGTCATTAACTAAAGTTTTTGGTTGGATGACCGATATCCAAAATACAACAAAATTATGTTAGTAAAACGTCATGTACAGTCGAATTAAAATCGTATCGGGACTTTTGTCCGTCATTTTTATCTTTATTTTGCTGCAACTGGTATCCAGTGGGTTGATGTTTACCAAACTGGGCGATAACAGCGACAGCATCAGTTATTTGAATTCATTACAACGCCAAAGACAAGTCTTAACGGAAAGCTGGGTCAATTTGTTACAAGCTCGAGCTAACTTAAACCGCTCTATCAATGCCTATTTACTTGAAGGCCGTAAAATTCAAGACGATGCAACGACAGAAGATTTGATTAAAGCCGCTAAACGTAACTTTAAATCAGCGGATGATGCCTATGCGCGTTATAACACGCTAATGCAAAGTTCGGATTATGATAAGGCCAAATTTGAAAAACTATTTAGCACCTATGAAACCTATCGCGATGCGTTAATCAAGCTAGGCGAATTTGCTGAAAAAGGTGACCTTGAAGGTTTTTATGCACACAGAACCTCAGGGCACCAAATAAAATTTGAAGAACAATTTAATGCTTATTTTGCGGATATCTCATCGGATTTCCAATCTGAGGTCGTCAATGCCGATAATAACTATCGCCAATCATTATACATGTTGGTGACGTTATCGATTGTACTCGCGTTGATTGGGTTCTTTAGCTATCGCTATGTTCGTAAAGGCATTATTGAGCCACTCGGCGTGTTAATCGAGCGTATCAAAGTCTTTGCTTCAGGGGATTTAACACCGAATGTGACAACAATTGCCAAGAATGAAATTGGTGAGTTGGCCAATGGTGTTCAACATATGCAGCAGGAATTGATTAATACCGTTCGTGGTGTACTAGATGGTAGCGAAACTATTTACCAAGGTACAACCGAAATTGCAGCAGGTAACAATGACTTATCTGCACGAACTGAGCAGCAAGTCGCTTGCTTAGAAGAAACCTCAGCCAGTATGAGTGAACTAACTGCAACCGTAAAACAAAATACCGAATACGCCCACCAAGCGAGTGAATTTGCAAACCAAGCTTCAGTGATAGCAAAAGAGGGTGGCAAAGTGGTATCGAATGTGGTCAGTACCATGCTGAACATTGCCGATAGCTCACAGAAAATCTCTGATATTACTGCAGTTATCGATAGTATTGCTTTCCAAACTAACATCTTAGCGCTGAACGCAGCGGTTGAAGCTGCGCGAGCAGGCGAGCATGGTCGTGGTTTTGCTGTGGTGGCTGATGAAGTGCGTAATTTGGCACAACGCAGTGCTGATGCGGCTAAAGAGATTAAAACGTTAATTGAAGATTCAGTGTCAAGAACTGGGACAGGTGCTCGCCAAGCAGAAGATGCGGGCGAAACAATGACGAAAATTGTTGAGTCTGTCACACGTGTCACTGACATTATGACGCACATTGCAACCGCATCAGATGAGCAAAGTAAAGGAATTGCACAGGTCAGCATCGCTGTTGCAGAAATGGATAAGGTTACACAGCAAAATGCGTCGCTGGTTGAGCAATCTGCGGTTGCAGCCAATGTATTGGAAGAACAAGTGGCAAAACTGTCACAATTGATTTCAATCTTCCGTTTACCACCATTAAAACAAAGTGAAATACGCAATATTCAGCCGGCAGCAAGAACGGTTTCAAATATCGTTAAAACGCCGGATCTGACAAAACTGTCATCGAAAGAACATAAAGATGATGACAATTGGGAAACTTTCTAAGGGTTAAGCTCAGTTTTTCGCTGCAAGGCTTTGGTTTTGCAGCGTTTCTGTGCATTAGAAAACAAGGCAATGTTTCAGAGGTTCAGTTCTCTTAGCTGGCACAAGTGGGGATTTCTATGTTTGGTAAAAATATCCGGATTTCGGTGAGTTTGTATCTACTTCTCATTCTATTTTGTGGGATGCAGATTGTGTCTAGCGGGGTTTCTGTTGGGATTGTTGTAAGTGAATTAAAATCTTTAGAGCGTATTGATTTGGGGTCTGATAAGCGAGCGATGCTTGAGGAAACCAGTAAACACCTAATGCAAGCACGCAACAGCCTAACGCAAATTGCTTTGCTGCATAAAGTGGGTGGTAACGAACCGTTGATTGAAGAAACGAGAGTAACTTTTGATAAATTACTCGAAGAAGCTGAGAAGGATTACACCACGTTTAAAAACCAGCCTCTTTTGAGTGAGAAAGAAAATCTCGCCGCTCTTGAGGCTCGGTATCAAGCCTTTGTATTGACACTCAAAGCATTAAAAACACATTTAGATAATAAAGATATTGCGGCCTATATTGAACTTCCTGCCCAAGAAAACCAGGATCAGTTGGAGCAAGTTGTTGAGGAATACCTTGAATTACTGAATGCTGAAAACGATGAATCTCTTGCTGCAGCAAGAATGTATAACACGTTTGCGTGGAGTTCATTCGCTTCAGTGATTGTCATTATTCTTGCCGTTATTGCTTTTGTCCACTACTGGATGAAACGTAAAGTGATTAACCCACTGAAAAGTATGGGGGAGCACTTTGCATTAGTGGCTGATGGCAAACTCAATCAGAAAATTGAAGTTACTACTCGTGATGAAATTGGTGAAGTGTTTGGTAAGCTAAAAGACATGCAGGAGTCTTTAGCGACTTCAGTAACAGCGCTGCGTTCAAATACGGACCAAATGTACACGGGTATCCGTGAAATCGCATTAGGAAATAATAACTTATCTTCACGTACTGAACAGCAAGCGGCATCACTTGAAGAAACTGCGGCCAGTATGGAAGAATTAACAGCCACCGTTAAGCAGAATGCGGATAACGCACGCCAAGCCAGTGAACTTGCAGTTAGCGCATCGAAAACGGCAACGAAAGGTGGAGAGATCACCGAAGACGTGATTGACACCATGACCTCCATTTCCAATAGCTCACAAAAAATTAGCGCCATTATTAGTGTGATTGATGGCATCGCTTTCCAAACCAATATTTTAGCATTGAATGCTGCTGTTGAAGCCGCTCGAGCGGGTGAACAGGGGCGTGGTTTCTCTGTGGTTGCTGGTGAGGTTCGAGCGTTAGCTCAGCGTAGTGCGGAAGCGGCAAAAGAAATTAAAACCTTGATTGATGAATCTGTAGGTAGAGTTAGCCAAGGCTCTCAACTGGTTAATGAAGCAGGTGCAACCATGAGTGAACTTGTCGCAGCAGTTAACCAAGTTACTGAATTAATGGGTAATATTGCCTCTGCCTCCAATGAGCAAAGCCGTGGTATTGAGCAAGTCGCAACAGCAGTAAGCCAAATGGATTTAGTCACACAACAAAATGCGGCGTTAGTTGAACAATCTACTAGTGCGACGGCAGCACTAGAAGATCAAGCGAATAACTTAGTCGATACGGTTGCATTCTTTGAATTACCTGAAAGCCAATTAAATCGTAATCGGCGTTAAGTGTTGTGAAAACTCGTTTTTGAGTTTTCGGTGGATAATCGTAATTGGTTATTTTTTCTTAGGTTATCCATCCTAAAAGGCAGCCAAATAACTGGCTGCCTCTGGGTTTTTATTGAATAGGACGACAAGTACGATGCTTTTTGTACCACAGGTAGAACCACTGACTGATGATGAGTTTGGTCGGGTTTGTCGATTTATTCATAAAAAATCAGGCATTGTCCTCACCATGAATAAAAAAAATATGGTCTATAACCGGCTGTTAAAGCGGTTACGTGATTGTAATATCGACAATTTTTCCGATTATTTACGGATGTTAGAACGTGAGCCTCACCATGCAGAATGGCAAGCTTTCGTGAATGCTCTGACGACAAATTTAACCGCGTTTTTTCGTGAACCGCACCACTTTGTGACGCTAGCGGACTTTGTTCGCACACGTAAAAATAGCACGATTAATATTTGGTGCGCTGCATCTTCAACAGGAGAAGAGCCGTATTCGATAGCCATGACATTGAGTGATGTGCTTGGGCCAAACGCAATTAATGCCAAAGTCATTGCCAGTGATATTGACACGGAAGTGCTCGAAAAAGCGAAACAAGGCGTGTATCGCATAGAAGAGCTGAAGTCTTTAACGGCATTACAGAGACAACGCTATTTTATGAAAGGCGTTGGCGAGTTTGATGGCTATGCTCGAGTCAAGCCAGCATTACGCCAAATGATTGAATTTCGTTATTTAAATTTGAGTGATCATGATTGGCAAATGCAACATCGGTTTGATGCGATTTTTTGTCGTAATGTCATGATTTATTTTGATAAAGAGATGCAGATAAAAATGCTAGAGCGTTTTGCTCCATTGCTTAAGCCAGATGGCTTGTTATTTATTGGGCATTCTGAAAATTTATCGCAGTTATCGCAAAGTTTCGTTATTAAAGGGCAAACCGTCTACAGCTTACAGGCTGCGAGGAGGGGGTAATGAAAAAAATTAAAGTGCTATGTGTGGATGACTCAGCACTGATGCGCCAATTAATGCGCGAAATTATTAATAGTCATGATGATATGGTCGTGGTTGATACCGCACCAGACCCTTATGTTGCTCGTGATTTAATTAAGCAATATGAGCCTGATGTAATCACTTTAGATGTGGAAATGCCACGAATGGATGGCATTGATTTTTTAGAGAAATTAATGCGATTACACCCAATGCCAGTGGTTATGGTTTCCACTTTAACCTCGAAAGGCTCTGAAGTAACGCTAAAAGCACTGGAACTTGGGGCTGTTGATTTTGTCACCAAACCACAGATTGGTATTCGTGAAACCATGATGAGTTATCGCGATATTATTGGTGAGAAAATACGTGCCGCTGCGATGTCTAAAATCACTCAGCGCAGCCGTTTTGCTCGTCCGGACAAAAAGGTCAGTGAACCAGTTTCTCAAGCCAAAGCGCTTTCTCCCTACGTTTGTAATAGCCGTGTGATTGCGGTTGGTGCATCGACAGGAGGAACAGAGGCGATACGTCAATTTCTGGAAATGTTGCCTCATGAATGCCCACCCGTCGTGATTACTCAGCATATGCCTGCGGGTTTTACACGTTCTTTTGCTGATCGCTTAAATAAGCTCTGTGTATTGACCGTAAAAGAAGCTGAACACAACGAGTTATTACAAAAAGGCCATGCATATATTGCACCAGGCGATTCGCATATGTTGATTGCCGATAAAGGCAAGGGATTTCAAGTTATTTTACAGCAAAGCGAACCTGTTAACCGGCACCGTCCTTCTGTCGATGTGTTGTTCGATTCAGTAGCTCAATGTGTTGGGCGAAAATGCATTGGTATTTTATTGACGGGAATGGGGATGGATGGAGCGAAAGGACTATTAAATTTACGTAAGCAGGGGGCAATCACTTACGCACAAAACGAAAGTAGTTGTGTGGTATTTGGTATGCCGCGTGCTGCTATTGAAATGGGGGCGGCGGATGAAGTGCAAGATATTCTCAAGATTGCCCCAAGTGTTTTAGCAAGACTTTCTTCTGTCACGGTTTAAACCGAGGCAGGAATTCACAATTGTATTTTGAAGGAGTGGTTATGGCCGCTAAAGATCTCAGTTTTTTGGTTGTTGATGATTTTTCTACAATGCGACGTATCGTCCGTAACTTATTAAAAGAGCTCGGATTTAACAAAATAGAAGAAGCGGAAGATGGTGTTGATGCATTAGAAAAAATTCGTACCGGCAGCATCGACTTTGTCGTTGCTGACTGGAATATGCCAAACATGGATGGCCTTGAGTTGCTTAAAACCATTCGTGGTGATGATGCATTGAAACATATCCCAGTACTCATGGTGACAGCAGAAGCGAAAAAAGAAAATATCATCGCAGCGGCGCAAGCTGGCGCGAGTGGTTATGTCGTTAAGCCATTTACAGCGGCTATCTTGGAAGAAAAACTGAATAAAGTTTTTGAAAAAATGGGTCTGCAATAACAGTGCGTGCCAAAGGAGATTTTCATGACTGAACAAGTGGGTATGGAAGGTATTCGCAACGGTAATGATGATTTAAAACAAGTCATTACACGCATTGGTACGCTAATGAGAACCCTGCGTGAAAGTATGCGCGAATTGGGCTTAGAAAAAAGCGTTCAACAAGCCGTGGCGAGTATTCCAGACGGAAAAGACAGACTGCGTTATATCGCACAAATGACGGCGCAAGCGGCAGAAAAAACCTTAAATGGCATTGATGTCATCAAACCACTGCAAGTGGAAATGAATAAAAATGCGCAGGTGCTGCAACAGCAGTGGCAAGAAACCGCTGGAGATACGGTTCCTGCACAATTGCGTGAGTCAACAGAAGCCTTTTTAGGGCAAGTGATCCAAGACAGCGAAACGACTAAAGCAGAGTTGTTGGAAATTATGATGGCGCAAGATTTCCAAGATTTAACAGGACAAGTCATCAAAAAAATGATGGAAGTGGTTGAAGAAGCTGAAAAACAACTGCTCGCATTATTAATGGAAAATACGCCACCTGAAATGCGTGCGAAAACGCAAAACGAAAGTTTGCTCAATGGCCCGCAAATTAATAAAGAAGGCGTTAATGTAATGGCATCACAGTCTCAAGTTGATGATTTACTTGATGAGCTAGGTTTCTAATTACCGACAAATTTTTTAATGAAACTACTCTAATTATATAGGGTTAGGGTAGTTTTATTGTACTTGCGTTACAAGGAAGGGATTGCAATGATAAATAACGATTTAATTTCTACTTTCGTGATTAAAGAACAAAAAGAACAAGCTGACATCGTTCAAGAAAATAACGGGGATGTTGATGAGTGCTCTTCAGAATTACAAATGAGGCAGGCGTTAATCAACCAACTTAAAAAAGCGCGTTTAGCCAATAACTTAACCCAAATACAAATTGCAGAAAAAATGCAAACTCAAAAGCAAAACGTGTCGCGTTTGGAAAAAGCGCAATTCGACCCGAAATTAGGCACATTATTAAAATATGCAGAAGCAGTTGGCTTGCGCCTTACTTTGGATTTACCTTCTAAACCTTGAATTATATAGTGTATAGGTAAACCTATACATATTCAGGTGAGCATTTAATCGCTAATCATGTTGATAGACTGTGATGATCTTACTGCCAAGTATTTGTGCAAATAGCTCAATAAAATCATCGCGGACATCCCAATTATGAAAACTAAAACCTAAATTACCGAATGCCCATTGCGGATCAAATTGCCACGCATTAAGTGGACCATGAAAATCGCAACAAAAACAAGCGAGGTTTTCTGGTTTTCCCTCATACCAATCGGATACCGTATCGCTCCATGCATGACTCTGTTCGCTTTGTTCACTGGCACATTGTGGGCAGTAAATACCGAGGCCATTGCCACCTGCGTGAAAAACCGTATGTTCAGTTACGATAGACAGGTAATTTTTTAGCATATCTTCCGGGAGTTGGGTCGGGACGATTTCATCATTAATGACGTATAAAATGGGTTCTTTGTGAGCGGGTGTAGGGCGATAAATGACTTCACCATATTCAACGCCTTGGAAATGTGGGTCAATGATGCTTTGTTCTTTTAGCCAGTCAAGCATGCGCTGGGCATGTTTGGGGGCATCCTCTAAGGAAATATCTGGGGCAACAAGGTGGCAAATATCCATAATAACCCTTTATTGTTAAAAGTCATTAATAAGTAAGTCGATTGCGTGTTTAATGGTGTCTCGTTGGCAACTTAAGTCACCGATTTCTTTCCCTAATAATGAATGAGGGACGCAAGCCATTTGATGAGTCATTAAAATGAAAAACTGCCCGTTGATTGATAATTGTGGATTTAAGCGTACAGGTAATGTTTTTTTAACAAGCCTGCTATCGAATAACGGGATGACTAAGCGAGTATTCAATATATCAATAATATTACTTTGAATATCCAGTAAATATGGGTATTTGACCGTATCTTCTCGATTTTGATAGAGGCAATATTGCATTAAAAATCCTTGTATTTATCTGAGAGTAATCCATATTCTTCATTGATCCTATTTAACTCATTAAACCCGTCAATATTTTCATTTTTCCATTTTTGCGCTTCGAGACGTTTTAATTCAGCTTGTAAGGCACAAGCGAGTATTGCAGATAAGTTGAGTTTGGCTTGCCTTGCTTGCTCATAAAGTTCAGGCGCGATAGTGACACTGACGGTTTTTTTCATTCTTTGAGCCGTTGTACTCATGGTACCCTCTTAATTACACGTGTTCAGGCATGTGTAATTAAGCATGCTTATTGCTCAATAGCCAAATAACCCCCTTGAACTACGTCTATTTTCCACCATTGATTTTTTTACACTCTGTCATGCTATAGCGATAACTCGTATTTTCATTAAATTTTGGAATCACGGTGTCCGACGAGAGTGATGTAGAAAAAACAGAAGAGCCCACCCCCCATAAAAAGCAAAAAGCCAAAGATGATGGGCAGATCGTTCGTTCAAAAGAACTTAGCTCGCTAATGATGATGTTAGCAGGCGTGAGCTTGCTATGGCTAAGTGGTGGACATCTGGCAGCACAACTTCGGCAAATAGCTCGTCAGGGCTTTATTTTTGATGGTCATTACTTACAAAACACAGGCTTGATGGTCAGCTACTTAGGACGTGTTGTCAGCGAGGCTTTATTTGCCTTATTACCCGTGATTGGCGGGTTAGCTTTGGTTGGCATTTCTGCGTCATCGTTAGTGGGTGGGCTCGTTTTTAATAGCAAGTTGATTAAATTTGATTTGAAAAAGTTAAATCCAATCAAAGGGCTAAAACGTATTTTTTCGATGAATGCGTTATCTGAGTTATTTAAAGCTATTTTGAAATCGTTATTTGTGGGGTTGGGGGCGTTTATTTTTCTTTGGCAAAGTTGGCCATCATTACTGCATTTAGTGATGGAATCACCCGTTACGGCGCTAAGTAATGCACTACAGAAAGTCATTTTTGCCGGATATTTAATTGTGTTTTTGCTTATTCCAATGGTGGCTTTTGATGTTTTCTATCAGTTTCGCTCCCATTTAAAGAAATTGCGCATGAGTCGTCAGGAAATTAAAGATGAATTCAAGCAGCAAGAAGGTGACCCGCAGATTAAAGCCAAAATTCGCCAACAACAGCGTGCGATTGCACGTAACCGAATGATGGCGGATGTCCCAAGTGCGGATGTGATCGTCACTAACCCGACACACTATGCGGTTGCCCTTAAATATGACGACAAAAAAATGGGGGCGCCAAAAGTATTAGCAAAAGGTGCGGGCGTATTGGCTCAGCGCATCAAAGAAATTGGTGAAGAGCACCGAATATTACAGTTAGAAGCACCGCCGCTTGCTCGTGCGCTATATCGCCATGCGGAGATAGGCCAAAGCATTCCTGTTGCATTATATGCTGCGGTTGCAGAAGTTTTAGCATGGGTTTACCAATTGCGCCGCTGGCGCCGTGAAGGTGGGCTCAGACCAAAAAAACCGAAAAATTTACCAGTGCCACCGACGCTGGATTTTGCTGGAGATAACAATCGCGATGGCTAATTTGGCTTCATTATTAAAATTGCCGAAAAATTTACAGGGAACGCAGTGGCAAATACTCGCTGGACCGGTTCTTATCTTATTGATTTTGTCGATGATGGTTTTGCCATTGCCGGCATTTTTATTGGATTTACTGTTTACCTTCAATATTGCACTTTCTATTATGGTGCTATTAGTGGCGATGTTCACTAAGCGCACATTAGACTTTGCTGCATTTCCAACTATTTTGCTATTTGCAACCTTATTGCGCCTTTCTTTGAATATCGCCTCGACGCGAATTATTTTGTTAGATGGCCATACAGGGCCAGATGCAGCTGGACGAGTTGTCGAAGCCTTTGGTCATTTTTTAGTGGGCGGTAACTTTGCCATCGGTATTGTGGTGTTCATTATTCTTGTACTGATTAACTTTATGGTTATCACTAAGGGAGCGGGGCGTATTGCGGAAGTGGGTGCTCGCTTTGTGTTAGATGGTATGCCGGGTAAGCAGATGGCCATCGATGCCGACTTGAACGCAGGTATCATTACGGATGATGAAGCGAAAAAACGCCGTGCGGAAGTGACTCAAGAAGCGGATTTTTACGGTTCAATGGATGGTGCGAGTAAGTTCGTGCGTGGGGATGCGATTGCGGGGATCATGATTATGGTGATCAACGTGGTAGGGGGGTTAATTATCGGTGTGGGTCAACACAATATGTCATTGGGTGAGGCGACAAGTGCGTATACCTTACTGACCATCGGTGATGGCCTTGTGGCGCAAATTCCTGCTTTGATTATTTCAACGGCTGCTGGGGTTATTGTCACCCGTGTGGCAACCGATGAAGATGTGGGTGAGCAGATGGTCACCCAGCTATTCAATAACCCGCGAGTGATGTGGTTGAGCGCAGGCGTTTTAGGCTTAATCGGTTTGATTCCGGGTATGCCTAACTTTGTATTCTTACTGTTTACTGCGGCACTGGCAGCCCTTGGTTGGTATTTAGTGCGTAAATCGCAACAGCCCGAAAGTGCCACGGGAGATAATAGCCAATCGCAGCATTTCCAAGAAGCAAATAAAGTGGTTGAAGCCACGTGGGATGACGTGCAACTAGAAGATTTGTTGGCGATGGAAGTGGGGTATCGGTTGATTCCCTTAGTCGATAATGACCAGCAAGGTGAATTATTAGGGCGGCTGCGTGGTTTACGTAAGAAATTTGCTCAAGAAGTGGGGTATTTACCACCTGTCGTACATATTTGCGATAACTTGGCGCTTTCTCCTTGTGAATACCGAATTCTGATCAAAGGTGCGGAAGTTGGGCGGGGAGAAGCACAGCCTGGTCGTAGTCTGGCTATTGACCCAGGTAATGCCGCTGGTTCGTTACAAGGCGATGTCACCAAGGAGCCTGCATTTGGTTTACCTGCAATTTGGATTGATGATGATTTACGTGAGCAAGCGCAAATACAAGGGTATACCGTGGTATCTGCGAGTACCGCAGTGGCAACTCATTTTAATCAAATTTTATTGCAAAACTCCAGCACCTTATTTGGCCGCCAAGAAGCACAAATGTTGTATGATCGTGTGAAAAAAGAGATGCCAAAATTGGCAGATGACCTGATCCCCGATACTATTTCGTTAACCATTTTGCACCGTGTGCTACAAAATTTATTAATGGAAGATGTGGTGATCCGCGATATGCGTACCATCATTGAAACCTTGGCTGAAATGGCAGGGGAAAACGGGGAAAATAAAGATACCGATTATTTAACATCGCAAGTGCGTATTGCACTAGGTCGTGCAATTACTCAACAGTGGTTTGGTAACTCAGAAGAAATTCAAGTTATCGGTTTAGAAGCGAGTCTTGAACAGATCTTACTGCAAGCCGCTAAGAATGGCGGTGGTTTAGAGCCGAATTTGGCGCAGTTTATTCAAACTCAAGCGGAGCAAGCCGTGGCACACCAAGAGGCGATGGGAGCCCCAACGGTATTATTAGTTAACCATGGCTTACGCCTAATTTTGTCGCGTTTCTTGCGGCGCAGCCTGCCACAGCTAGTGGTCATGTCGAATTTAGAAATGACTGACCACCGTAAGATCAGAATGACGTCGATGATTAGTGGTAGTTAATTCTATCGGTATTATTTGCCATTTAGCTACAGTATTAAAAAGAGGAAAATTGCCAATAGGATACGGTAATTTTCCTCTTTTTTATTCCAAGAATTTGCTTTATTAGCATATTTTCTTCCTTAACCATGATAATTTTTACCATAGTAAAATTATAGTGAGCTGAAGCTAACCTGTTGGTGGGGATTCATTATGAATAATAAAATAAATGAATTACTGAAATTTGCTCAAGAAATGGAAGCAATTGGTGTTGCTGATGGCACAGTGGCTCGCCGTATCGAGGCACGGATAAAAGCACAAGAACTTAAGAAAAAATTTACCAACCCTAAGCCTATGACAGGAGAGGACATTAAACGTATTCGTGAGCAAAATAATATTTCTCAATCTTCTCTCGTTTTGATATTAAATATGGCCAAGGAAAGTGTTTCTAAATGGGAAAGAGGGGAGATTAAACCAAATGGTGCAGCATCAAGGCTACTCACATTGATTGATGAAAAGGTGCTTATTATCTAATGCATACAAGGATAATCCTTTGTAGTTTTATAAAATAAAACACACCTTAAATCGAAATTTTCTTACCTAAAGCAGGGCGTTTTGACTCTAAACCATCAGCACCATAAGTGGACTGGTTATTATGCTTTTTCACAAAGTTTAGGCGCTGGGCGTTGAGCTCAATATGTAATTGTAGCATTTGATGATTACGATAATTCAGCTCTTTTAGGTCGGTGGTTAAGGTTTTAATGGCTTCCCATACCCCCGCTAGCGCATCATTGCCTTCATAAGGTGCACTGACTTCAGCTTGTGCTTCTAACGCTAGGCGGTTTGTTTCACCATGGCCAATCGCGGCAACCAGAAACCGCTTTTGTTCAGTGGTTTCCTGAAAAAGCGAAGGTGGCACACGGTGATAACCTAATAATAACTCTTCATTTTTCATCACTATCTGTAATGATTGCAAGTGGGAGAGTTGTTGCTCGAGTAATATCAGTAATTCGTTAGTCATGATGGCTATTTTTATTTCATTGATAACATGCATTCATGGGCATCACGTAAAATGCCATCGGCAATTTTTCCAGCGTCCATTTTTAAGGTGCCATCTTTGATAGCTTGTTTGATTTGCTCAACTTTAGCACTGTTAATATCGCTAGCTTGAGGTTGCAATAATTTTTTTTGTAACTCACTTGGCGCAAAAGAACTTTCTTTAACGACTTCATTGCTGGACACTTTTTTGTCGCGCATCGGGGCAGCCGCATCTTGTGGGTCGCGGTTTGTCACCTGAGTTAGCGCAGAAATTGCAGATGTTTGCTCAATAGCCATAATGTATTTTCCTATTCCCGATTTTTGTCATATGTCAGTTATCGGCTTATATTGATGAATCTTTAGTGTCTATAGTGTTACAAAATATTGCATCATTCACCAGCTATACTCGTCATACTTCAAGTTGCAGCGTTGTTGACTGCGCTCAGCTAGCCGAATCACATACTCATGTATGCTCATCGGTCTATCTTCACTTGTCGCCTAGCTGCAACTCGAATTATTTAGAGTATATACTCGTATTACTTAGCATATCAGTGGGCTTATCTTTATTTTAATACCACTTGAACACTGCCATTTTCTAGCGCTTCCCCACTCACTACTTGCCCATTTAACAAGCGTACTCGGGTATTTTGGCCGGCTGTGGCATTATTAATGGCGCGGCCTTCATATTTCACTGAAAAATTATCACCATTGGCGAACACAAATACCGTTTGTCCCGCTTTTATTGCCCAAGGCTGTCTTATCATTGATTTTGTGAATGTTTGCCCTGCAGGAATATTACGCAGGGCTATCGCACCGCGTAGTGCGATTTTATCGGTGCTTGCACCTGCGGGGAGTTTATGTAATAAGCCCTTCTTGGTGCCGATATCGACAAATTGTATGGGTTCCCCTCTATTTATATTACGTGTAGCCACGTAATACTGACCTGTCACATTCACGGTAAGCTGAATAAACTGCTTTTTTTTACCACACTGTATCGGTAGGGAAACATTACCCATATTGCGCCCACCAACTGGGGGGGTGAGCTGGGGTTTTTCACAAGTCGGCCAACGCTCAATCGGCGTTTTAATTTCAATTGAAACTTGCTTGCCCTTACCATGAATTTGGCGAAAGTATTGGTTGATGTCTTGAGGTAACGACGCTTGAGAAAGCGTTGGAGTAAGCCCTAATAAGCTGATTACCAAGTATAATGGCAATTTTTTAGCGTAATACATCCCTTTTATCTCCCCAGCAAACAAACTTTTCACGATTGCAGTTTACGCAGCTCTGTAATAACGAATGAGCCAAATAGGTCAATTATTTTGCCTTTATCTCGCCATTAGAATTTTTCGTAGGCCGCTAAGATATGCAGGTCGAATTTTAATTTTTACTCGCGAACGTTCAAATCAGGGATCGCGTTATCTCCATTGAGGGCCACTATGATTGATAAATTAAACGCCACGTTTGCTTTCCAGCAACAGGCTTTGTCAATACGCGAAGCAAGGCAGACAGTATTAGCTTCAAACATTGCTAATGCCGACACACCCGGCTACCAAGCACGTGATATTGACTTTAATCGTCAACTTCAACAAGCCATGGATAAAGGTGTGGTAGGGGGAAAAGGTGTAACTCTTGCTGTCACTTCGAAAGGGCATATCGAAGGGCGAGGAGGCAAAGCCTCCAATATTGACCTGAAATATCGAGTTCCTTACCAAACCTCAATGGATGGTAATACGGTAGATATGGATATTGAACGTAGCCAATTCGCAGATAACACCCTGAAATATCAGGCCGACCTTACATTCATCAATAGCCGCGTCAAAAGTATGTTGGCTGTCTTACAGCAAGGGTAATCTTCATGGCTTTACTGAGTATTTTTGATATCTCTGCATCCGCATTGACCGCGCAATCTCAACGCTTGAATGTTAGTGCGAGCAATATGGCAAATGCAGAAAGTATTGCAGGGCCTGATGGCCAACCATACCGTGCAAAACAAGTGGTTTTTCAAATGGCACCACAAGGGCGCCATGAAGTAGGTGGTGTGCGTGTGAGCGAGTTGATAGAAGACCCTACGCCACCTCGTATGGAATATAAGCCCGGCCACCCGTCAGCGAATGAAAAAGGCTATGTGCAAATGCCAAATGTCGACATGGTCGGTGAAATGATCAACACCATTTCAGCTTCCCGTAGCTATCAAGCCAATTTAGAAGTGATGAATACAGCAAAAACCTTGCTGCAAAAGACACTCACAATAGGCCAGTAAGGGAGCGTTTTCATGGGAATTGCAGCCACAATGTACGACCCTTTGGATAATACGACCGCTGGTCCTGAGCCGTCTGCGAGTAATGTGCCAAAGAAAAGTCAAAGTGACGATATGCGTGACACTTTTTTAAAAATGATTGTCACGCAAATGCAAAACCAAGACCCAACCAAGCCAATGGAAAACACGGATTTAACCAGCCAATTGGCGCAAATAGCCACGCTTGAAAGCATGAATAAACTCAGCGATAGCGTGAGTGGTATTTCCCAGCAAATTGGTTCAGGTCAGTCATTACAAGCCACTCAGCTGGTTGGTAAGGGGGTGCTTATTCCGCGCAATGAAATCATCTTAGCACCGCTCAAGAAAGAGAGCACAGGTGAAGACAGCAATGTGACTAAGCCATCAAACCCGCTTCCAGATGAAGGCATCAGCCCAAATAGCCCTTCAACTTTTGGACTGAGTAATAAAGAGGCTATTGAAGGTGAAGAAGGTAGTGAAGAACCGCAATCTGAATATATTTCTTCGCCGTTTGGTTTCTTTTTACCGAAATTGGCAGACAAAGTTGAAATTACTATTCGTGATAAAAACCGAATGGTTGTGCGAACCATTACCTATGATACGGAAGTTAAACCCGATATCTATGATATGGCGTGGGATGGTCGTGATAACAACGGAAACTTAGTCACAGATACAACAGGAAAATATTACTTTGATGTGAAAGCCGTCAGTTCGGGGGCTGAAATCGAAGTCACCAAACTGGGGTATACCCGTGTTAACGGTGTGACTCCAGGGGCTGACGCACCATTACTTGATGTTGGCATTGGGCAAAGTGTCCCGCTGAGCAGCATTTTCAAAGTTTATCCATCTTCTTAATTTACCCCCAATACTCATGGAGAAAATATGTCTTTTTCACAAGCAGTCAGTGGCTTAAATGCAGCCTCAGCGGGGCTTGATTCAATTGGTAATAATATTGCCAACTCCGCAACAAATGGTTTTAAAGGAGCAACAACCTCATTTGCAGATATGTTTGCAGGTTCGGGTGTTGGTCTCGGTGTTAATGTAGCCGCGGTGACACAAAATTTTAAAGATGGCCCAATCACGCGTACTGATAGAGCGACAGATGTTGCTATCTCCGGAAATGGTTTTTTCCGTGTACAAGACCAAAACGGTGATACTTATTACAGCCGAGATGGCCAATTCTTACGTGATAAAAGCGGTAATCTAGTGAATAACCAAGGTATGGTGGTCACAGGTTACCCAGCGAGTGTCGATGAAAAAGGCAATGTTACCATTCAAAGTGGTGGTGTACCTGAAGGCTTGAATATCCCAACGGATATGATGGATGCAAAAGCATCGGAGTTAGCGAAATTAACCATTAATTTGAATTCAGAAGACAAAATCAAAGATAAAGCTTTCGATGTTGATAATCCAGATGATTCCGCGACTTACAATTTCAGCACAACCATGACGGCGTATGATAGCCAAGGTAACACGCATGAAATCTCTGTTTATTTTGTAAAAACAGTGGACAACAAGTGGACGGCTTACGCTAAAGACGCGAATGACACTGCAGCAACTAAGCTGGGGGATATGTCATTTGATGGTAACGGAAAATTGGTGACAGAAACGGTAACACCAGGCCCGAACCCAGGTGATGACCCTGTTGTAACGCCAATAGAAACAACGTTTGATTTTGCATACAAAGGGCTAAATGGTGCAAATGATGGCACATTAAAAGTTGATTTAGGGAAAACTCGTCAACAAAAAGTCAGTGAATCTTCCGTCAGCGCGATTGATGTGAATGGTTATCCTGCTGGTGAATACACCACCTTTAAAATCGAAGATAACGGTTTGATTACTGCTAACTATTCTAACCAGCAAAAACGTGTGGTTGGCCAAGTGGCGTTATCCGCTTTCGCAAACCCAAATGGTCTGGTATCCCAAGGTGGCAACGTTTGGGCTTCATCCAACGCCTCTGGTAACCCAATGGACGGTGTTCCGGGTGTCGGCCAGTTTGGTAAATTAACCAGTGGTGCATTGGAATCCTCTAACGTGGATATGAGCCAAGAGTTAATCAGCATGATTGTAATGCAGCGTAATTACCAATCAAACGCGCAAACCATCAAAACACAAGATCAGATGTTACAGACGCTGGTTAACTTACGATAAAACAAGAGGGTGGCCATGGATCACGTCATTTATACCGCGATGGGGGGAGCGCGTCATGCGCTGGAAAACCAAGCGATTGTTTCAAATAACATTGCCAATGTGTCAACTGCAGGCTTTAAAGCGCAATTGTCCGCAATGCGTGCCGTTCCAATAAATGGTGACAGCGAGCAAACCAGAACGCTGGTGGTGGCATCGACTCCTGGTGCTGATATGAGCCAAGGGCCACTCAATTATACGGGTAAACAAACCGATGTTGCGTTAAACGATAAGCATTTTTTGGCTGTTGAGTTAGCCGATGGCACTGAAGCTTATACCCGTAACGGCAACATTCAAGTGTCTAGCGAAGGTGAACTTGTCATTGGCGAGCGCCGCTTACAAGGTGATGGTGGGCCGATTAACGTTCCGCCAAATGCAGAATTAACCATTGGTGCAGACGGGACAGTTACCGCACTTTTAGCCACTGACCCGCCAACAATGTTAGGGCAAATCGGGCGTTTGAAAGTGGTTGAAGCGCAGCCTCAAGACTTGATCCGTGGCGAAGATGGTTTGTTCCATTTATCACCACAAGGGCAAGCGGCAAATGGCAATGCTTTACCACAAAGTGAACGAGGAATTGTCACCGCGGGAGTCATTGAAGGCAGTAATGTCAATGCCGCGGAAGCGATGGTTTCTATGATTGCCAATGCAAGGCACTTTGAAATGCAAATGAAAGTTGTCCGCAGTGCTGATGAAAATGCACAACGGGCGAACCAACTGCTCGCTGTTAGCTAATTTCACAAAGGAATTATTATGATCCGCTCATTATGGATTGCCAAAACAGGGCTTGATGCTCAACAAACTAACCTTGATGTTATTTCCAATAACTTAGCCAACGTTAGTACGAATGGTTTTAAACGCCAACGTGCTGTTTTTGAAGATTTAATGTACCAAAATATTCGCCAACCGGGTGCCATGAGTTCAGAACAAACTTCGTTACCATCTGGTTTACAAATGGGTACAGGTTCACGCCCTGTTGCCACAATGCGTATTCATGCGCAAGGCGCATTAAATAAAACGGGAAATACCAACGATATCGCTATCAGAGGCCAAGGTTTTTTACATGTGCAAATGCCGGATGGTACAGATGCTTATACTCGTGATGGGGCATTACAGCCAAACCAAGATGGCCAGTTAGTGACTTCAAGTGGTTATCAAATCGTTCCTGCGATTATGATCCCCGATAACGCGAATAGCTTGTCAATTGCGCGTGATGGTACCGTGACTATCACCGTATATGGCGATAACCAACCACAGCAAATTGGCCAAATAACATTAACCACCTTCATTAATGACGCTGGTTTGGAAAGTATGGGTGAAAACCTATATATGGAAACCGCAAGTTCGGGCGCACCAAATGAGAGCGCACCAGGTACTAACGGTGCCGGTTTACTTTATCAACATATGTTAGAAACCTCTAACGTTAACGTGGCAGAAGAGTTGGTCAACATGATCCAAACTCAACGTGCTTATGAAATCAACAGTAAGGCGGTATCCGCTTCTGACCAAATGTTACAGCGCTTAACGCAATTGTAATTGGTAAAAAATACGTAAAAATAACTCATTGCGATAGTGATGAGTTATCAATGAGAGGGATCTCTTCGTGATGATAAAACGTACACAGCAGCAAAAGAGTAACATGATGATTGAAAGCGGCACGATTTCTCAACAGCAAAAAGCAGCGTTGCTAACGCGTTTCATAGCGCCTAAACAGGCAGGGTTACTTGCCGTTTTGGTCTTAGTTACCAGCGGTTGTGCACAAATCAAATCGCGTCCATTAGTGGACACACAAACCACTGCAATTCCAACAGCGCCGACAGCACCTGCACCCAATGGCTCGATATTTCAAAGCGCGCAACCCGCTTATTATGGTTATCAACCGTTGTTTGAAGACAGGCGCCCTCGTAATGTTGGTGATATTTTAACCATCAATTTGCAAGAAAACGTGAGTGCGAGCAAAAACTCCTCTGCGAATGCCAATCGTAGTGGGAAAACAGGTTTCTTAGCTGCGATCTTACCGGGTTTCATGCAAGGGTGGATTGGCGGTAAAAACACAGAATTAGATATTAAAGGCAACAGTGACTTTAGCGGCAAAGGCGGTGCCAATGCCAACAACACCTTTAAAGGCACCATCACTGTCACAGTAGACCAATTATTGGCGAACGGTAACTTACATGTGGTTGGTGAGAAACGTATTGCGATAAACCAAGGTACTGAGTCGATTCGTTTCTCGGGAGTGGTTAACCCACGCACTATCGGTTCAGACAATCATGTGAGTTCGACACAAGTCGCTGATGCACGTATTGAATATGTGGGCGACGGCTACATTAACGAATCGCAAAACATGGGATGGCTACAACGCTTTTTCTTAAATGTTTCGCCTTATTAATTAAACATTAGCGAGAAAACAGCCGAGATAATTCAATGAAAAACAAAGTATTAATTTTGCTATCACTATTTTTTTGCTTCGCTTTTTCAGGATACAGTGAGCGTATTAAAGATTTAACTACCGTTCAAGGTGTGCGAGATAACGCGTTGATTGGTTATGGTTTAGTCGTTGGTCTGGATGGAACAGGTGACCAAACCATGCAAACGCCGTTTACCACACAAAGCTTGAATAACATGCTATCACAAATGGGGATTACGGTTCCGCCGGGTACCAATATGCAATTAAAGAATGTGGCAGCGGTCATGGTCACCGCGAAATTGCCTCCTTTTGCACGTACTGGGCAGTCCGTAGATATTGTTGTTTCCTCAATGGGTAACGCGAAAAGCTTACGTGGTGGTACATTGCTGATGACCCCCCTAAAAGGTGTTGATGGGCAAATTTATGCAATGGCTCAGGGTAACATCTTAGTGGGTGGTGCGGGCGCTAGTGGCGGTGGGAGTAGTATTAAGGTCAATCAACTCAATGGTGGCCGTATTACAGGTGGAGCAACTATCGAGCGCGAATTACCGAGCAGTTTCGGGCAAAACGGTGCGATTAACCTGCAATTAAACGAAGATAGCTTCACATTGGCACAAGATATTGCTGATGCAATTAACCGTATGGGCGGTATGGGAACTGCATCGGCGTTAGATTCAAGAACGGTACAACTACTGGTGCCAGCTAATAACCGTGACCAGGTGCGTTTTTTAGCCCGGGTACAGGAACTGAATGTACGTGCGCCAGTGGCTGAAGCGAAAGTAATCCTCAATTCACGTACGGGATCTGTGGTGATTAACCGCAGTGTCACTTTAGATAGCTGTGCTGTTGCCCACGGCAGTTTAGCGGTTACAGTAGAAAGACAAACTCAAGTTAGCCAACCGGATACCCCATTTGCGGGTGGACAAACCGTAGTGACTCGTAATACCAATGTTGGGGTGCGTGATCAAGGTGGGGCGCTGCAAAAAGTCAACGCAAGTGTGCAATTAAATCAAGTTATTCAAGCGCTGAATACACTAGGTGCAACACCAAACGACTTGATGTCGATATTACAAGCGATGGAAAGTGCAGGGTGTTTACGCGCGAAACTGGAGATCATCTAATGAGTGATATGCAGCTATTGCAAGGTGCCGCATTTGATTTACAGTCACTGGGGCAGTTAAAAGGTGAACTGAATAAAAATTCGGAGCAAGGGCTGCGCCATGTCACGCAGCAACTTGAGGCAACATTCGTTCAATTGATGCTAAAAAGTATGCGTGACGCACTCCCACAAGATGGCTTATTTTCCAGCGACCAAACACGCATGCTGACCAGTATGTATGACCAGCAAATCGCCCAAGATCTTTCGCAAAAAGGTTTAGGTTTTGGGGAAATGATGTACCAGCAGCTTACTCGAGACCAACACACTTCAAGTGAGCCAACATCCAACAGCCTGCTACCGTTAGATGAAAAAACAGCGCAATCATTACCGCCATTTAATATGGAACAAATGATGCGCCACTTTGCGCCAATGGGTGATGCACTATCGGCACCATTTCAAAAAATCAAAGCATTATCGCTTAACAGCAGCAATTTTATTAGTCGCTTAATTGGTCCCGCAAAAGCCGCGAGCCAAGACAGCGGTATTTCACATTTTCTGGTCTTGGCACAGGCAGCATTAGAAAGTGGTTGGGGTCAGCGAGAAATTCTGAAGTCAGATGGAAAAACCAGTCATAACTTATTTGGGATCAAAGCGGGAAAAAACTGGCAAGGGCCTGTCACGAATATTATGACAACAGAAGTGATTAACGGCAAAACCATCAAAATGCGTGATGATTTCCGCGTTTATGGCTCTTATGAAGAGGCGATTGCGGATTATATCAATCTATTGACAGAAAATCCGCGTTATAAAGATGTCAAAAAAGCGCCGACACCAGAGATTGCTGCGCGCCGTTTACATCAAGCAGGATATGCCACAGACCCGAGCTATTCGGACAAATTGATCACCTTGATTAATCAAATACGTGGTCATCAACCAATAGGTAGTCATTCTGCTTCAAGGGCTGTACAGGCTTATACCATAGATTTGAACGATATCTTCTAAAAATACGGAATTATTGGGAGTTTGGACTAAACAATTACGCTGAATTTCCGATAACCAAATATGCTCTAAATAATTTGAGTTGCTATCGCTTTCATTGTGTCAGCCAATGGTGGCGATAAGCACCCAGAACAGGAAAAGCTTATGCTGAACAATGTAATGAATAATGCGCTCAGTGGTGTGAACGCTGCACAAGGCGGGTTAAGTGTTATTTCTAACAACTTAGCCAACGCCGGTGTGGGTTACTATCACCGCCAAAGTGCTGTTTTCGGGGAGAATCCCGGTACGATGACACCTAATGGCTATTTTGGTAACGGCACTTATTTCAGCCATGTTCGCCGTGAGTTTGATGAATTTATCAATGCGCAGTACAGCCAATCCCGCGCACGTAGTGGCGACTATGAGGCGTACGTTAAGAATTGTAATAAAGTTGATGATTTGCTTACTAATGATATTGAAGATATCTCAAGCAATATTGGTAGCTTTTTCACCGCGTTAGATGCCGCTACCAGTGATGCAAGTGACAAAACGTTGATTGACGTTTTTTTAGGCAATTCAAATGCATTACTAAGTCAGTTTAAAGAAGCGGATCGTCGTTTGCAGGAAATGGAACGCGATACCAATCACCAGATAGAAAATAAAGTAAAAGACATCAATATCTACGCTGAAAAAATTGCCGGCTTAAACCAGCAAATTTCACGGATCCGTTCAGTAAGTGGTTCAGAGCCAAACGATTTATTAGATGTGCGTGACCGTTTAGTTAATGAAGTTAACTCATTAATTGGTGTGAAGGTTATTGAGCAAAACGGTAACTATAACGTGACTTTTGCCAATGGGTTACCGCTAGTCACGGGGGAGAAAGCTAATCGTCTGGAAGCGGTTCCGTCTTCTAAAGATGATAGCCGTTTTAGTATTGGTTTTGTTGGTGCTAATGGCCAAGTTCGTGAAATTCCTGACGAATCATTTCGTGGTGGGGAACTCAGTGGTATTTTGCGTTCTCGCCAAGAAGTCATGGACCCGGCTTATCAAAAACTCAATAAGTTAGCATTAGTTTTCGCGACTAAATTCAATGAAGTACATAGCAAAGGTTATGATGCCAACGGCAACACGGGCAAAGACTTCTTTGAAATTGGTAAAGGTACTGTTGTTAGTAACACCCATAATAGTGGCAAAGCGGACTTTGATCTCAGTTATAGCGATGTGTCTAAAGTCACAGGCAATAACTACGAAATGCGTTTTGACGGCAGTGAATGGAATGTCACACGTTTACCTGAATGTATCAAAGTACCTGTGGATTCAAATACGGCAGGTACACTGAAATTTGATGGTTTAGAAATCAAAATCAGTAATAGCACGGGTATGTCAAAAGGTGACTCATTTCTGGTGAAGCCAGTGAGTGGTGTGATCAACGGTATGCAGACCTTGGTCAGCAATGCATCCGATTTTGCGGCAGCGGGAAGCAAAGACAGTGGCCCTGGTGACAATGAAAACATTAAAGAGTTGGTTAAATTACAAGACGAAAAACTGATTGATGGTAGTTCTACGTTTTCCGACTTCTATGCAACGCTAGTTAATGATGTGGGTAGTAAAACCAAACAAGCGCAAATTGATTCAGAAACACAGAACAAGATGACCGAGAGCTTCTATGAGCAAGAACAAGCTATCTCGGGTGTGAATATGAATGAAGAAAGTATTCAGATGCAGAAAATCCAACAGTTTTTCAATGCCAATGCGCAAGTGCTAAAAACGGTGGATGATTTATTTAACGCATTGATGCGTGCATTCTAAATATTAGCGATAGAATAAGGATTTAGCGATGCGTTTAAGTACCAATATGATTTATCACCAACGCTTGCAAGACATGAACAGTGCGCAAGCGCGTTGGATGGATGCAGGGAGCCAATTAGCTTCTGGTAAGCGTGTAAGTAAGCCTTCTGATGACCCGCAAGCATCTTCGCAAGCGGTGCGGATTAATCAGTCAGAAAACCGTAACCAACAATATGTAGCAAGCCGTGGATTTGCTAAAACGGGAATGACGTTGCAGATGAGTATTTTGACTCAGATGACAGATGTGACGACGCAAATCGATACCACGATTATTCAGGCATCAAACCAAGGCACTTTAAGCGATAAAGACCGCAATACTTTGGCTGAGCAGCTAACGGGTTTAAAAGAGCAATTAGTGGCGTTAGGTAACTCGACAGATGGAAATGGTCGGTATATTTTTGCGGGTTTTAAATCAGATAAACCGCCATTTGAAATTGATGCTAGTGGTGAAGTGCTCTATCACGGCGGTGATAAAGCCATTATGCAGAATGTGGCGAGTGACCGTGAGATGACAACCTATTTCACCGGTGCACAAGTGTTTGATACAGACAGTAATGGTGTGGTCAATATTTTTAAAGCATTGAACACAGGTATTGAATCACTGAAAAAGCCATTACAAGGCGCACCTCAAGCAGATATAGACCAAGCGCAAGCAGAGTTGGGTGAAGCGAACAGTGCCATCAAATCCGCATTAGATCAAATTTCCAATATTGAAGCTAAGCAAGGTTTGCAGCTACAGGAAATTGATAAATTAGACTTTTTAGCTGACACGCGCTCTATTCAAAATGCGGCCCGTAAAAGTGAGTTGTTAGAAACCAACTGGACTGGCACCACCACAGATTATTATAAAGAAAAAGCGATGTTTGAAGCCTCACAAAGTATTTTTAAAGACTTAAACAGCATGTCACTTTTCGGCAGCCGTTAATTATTTAATATTATTTTTACTCACCGCGCTTTGGAGTGATCCAAGCGCGGTTTTTTTGAGCTTTAAAAATGCTATGTTAGACAATATGTTATAGATTTGATGTAAAAAATTTGAATTAATGTTTTATTACGCAATAAACTTTAATAATTAAAATGATAATATGTATTATTCTCATTTGAGTGTTTTGTGATATAGGAGATTTATGCGAGTTTTTAAGGTAAATACTAAATGGGTTTTCACTATTATTGTTTTATTAGGAGCTATTCCTTTAGCTGCAATATGGCTAAATGTGTTCTCAAATTCTACTGTAACTAATATTAATAACTGGTTGGGTGAGTTACCTGTAATTTACTCAGATAAATTTCCAAATGAAAGCTACATGTCAGCATTATATTGTAAAATAACTCCTTTAATTTCTGTGTTATATTACATACTTATGTGGAACTCTATAGAAATAAAAAAAGAACACTTTAAGTTATACAATGATGGAATTATCACGCTAATTTTTGGTTATTTAAGTTCTATTTTTATTATCGGTATAATGACATATATAAATTATTTCTTAGATTATAATATATCATCTGGAAATAGAAAATTAAGTTCAATCTCTGCATTCGAATTTACTTCTTTCATTTATTATTATGCGATTTTTATTTCTATATTCATTGTTACTTGTTTGGCCATAAATGCATTTATATTTTTACCTGTAAAATATAAATTAAAAAGATGGGGATAAAATTTCCCCTTTCTTTCTTCTAGAATTTAGTTAGCCAAGGGAATAAGCTCTTTGTTGACCGCATCAGCAAAGTTAGCATCAATAAAAGATGTAACCACACTTGTTAGTACAATAGTAGCTACAGAAATGGCTGTTGCTGAAAGGGTAAATGGTAATAATAAGCTTAAACTTCCAGCGGTAAATGCTAATACAATTGGTGTTGCTACTCCAGCTAAAGCCATAGCTTCAACTTCTAAAAGTAAAGGTTTCCAGTCACCAGTTTCAAAACCTTCTTCAACTTTGTTTTTTATTTTATCAAATTTTAAAAATTTATCAGCAATTTTAAAGGTAGTTCCTAATTTATATAAATTTTCAGATAATTTTTTTCCGTCAACTGCCTTAATCGCTTGAGTTATGGCGGGGAGATCTTTTTTATGGATGTTAAGATAAGGATTGCTGAGTGATTTTCCTAGAATTCTTAATGCATCATTTGTGTTTTTTATTTTTTTACCTTTAAATGTATTTAATTCATTAATGATTTTATTAGATGTAGACTTATATTTATCACCAAAAAACTTAGATGCTTTTTCACCTACATCTGTCATTATTTCTGATGCAGACTTAATTGCCTCATTTGTTTGTAATTTTTCAATCTCATTTTTAACTTTACTCTGGATTTTTTTCAAGTCATTATCAGCTTGACTTCTAGCTATAGCTTCATTAATAAGGGTATCTAATGCTGAATAACTTTCAAGATCTTGAGGCATCTTCTTGTAAAACTCTTTAGAAGCATCATTGAAGTTGCCTTTTTTAATTGCCTCTATCATTTTTGGGTAGTTTTTAATGTTTTTAGTGCCACCTAAAGTATTTAAGTACGTTAAAACCGTAGCCGTTTTAGGGTTTATTTTACTAAATATTGTACTTTTAATATCCCTGTCAATGTATTGAACCCTCCCATTCGCCACTCTTCTATGTAATAGATCAAATAGGTTCATATACTTTGAGAACATTTCATTTCTAATTTTTTTAGTAGGAATAATACCATTCTTATGAAGGGTATTAGCGAGTTGGTTTTCTACTTTATTACGGTATTCATCATAAACTCTAACGAATGGAACACCAACACCCATACTTTTTACCATTGCCTTCTTTACATCTTGCTCATTGAGGCTTTTTAATAATTCCTCGCATAGTTTTCTGAAATAAATACATTTCGGCTCACCACATACAGGGCAGATCATGTCAGGTTTCATGCAATATACATTAGCAGCATCACTTAACGAAATATTACCATGTGCTGTGGGAGCGATTCCATCGTATATCAAATTATCACGGAAACTACTATGTGGGGTAACTACCATTACATCATTCATCTGATTTCCTCTTTATGAAAATATAAATAAATTACAATATTTAAATACATTCATTAAAGAAATGAAACAATACACAAAATATAATGACACTTATTAAAAAATTATATTTTTAAATAAATAATTTTTTATTTTGTTTATTAAAATATTAATGAGAAGTCAATGATGTGAGAGAATGGCTATTGTGACATGTTCAGAGCGATACTGGCATATAAATTTACTTGCGAAAATAAATTAATTTTATACCTAAATTTTATTTAGGTTTAGTATTGGGTATTTACTGAGACTGTCATTAGATAGTTTAGAAATGTATCAAATAATAGGTGATATTTACAACTATACTAGTTGCTTTTAATATAGACTACAAATAGGAAATTAAATCAGTTTTTCTTGGGCTACTTTAATTATCAAATTCGAAAAATTACTTTGATAATAAATTAATTATTAATTATTAATTATTAATTATTAATTAATTGATTAATTGATTAATTATCTATTCTCAAACAAACAAATTAAACATCAATGATAACTGCTCAAATGCTTGGTGGATAAGCCGTTCCGTGTAGCGGGGAAGTATGGAAATAATCACCCCTAACATACTGATACCGATGGTTAATGTAAGAGGGAAACCTACTACAAACACGGATAGCTGTGGGGTCATTCGGTTTAGAATACCGAGAGCAAGGTTAAGAATGAGAAATAGTGTAATGAACGGCAGTGCTAGCATTAACCCATTAATAAATATAGTGTTAGCAAATTGGACAAACACCCAAAAACCATCGCGATTTAATGGTGCGGTTTGAATTGGGATAAGTTCAAATGAATTGACCACAATATAGATAAGCCACAGGTGCCCATCGAAAGCGAGAAACAATAAAATGGTGATGACGTTAAATATGCGCCCTAAAATCGGCATATTAGGTCCACCGGTCGGGTCAAAAAAGGTGGCGAACGATAACCCCATTTGCAAACCAATCACTTCTCCCGCATGGCGCACGGCAGCAAATGCCATTTGCATTGTGAGCCCCATCGCAATACCAATCACCATTTGCTGCACGATAACCCATAGCCCCATGGCAGAAAATAGGGGAATATTTACGACAGGAAGTTGTGGGGAAACAATCAAGACGACAAAAAAAGCCAATGCAACGCGAACTTTGGTAATTGCCTGTTTTTCATTAAAAAAGGGCGCTGTACCAAGCAGCGCCAAAAGGCGTATGAAAGGGTAAAAACCTTGGCTTAGCCACAATGTGAGTGTTTCGCTGGTAATGGTTAGCATTGTTAGCCAATAATAAACGGTAAATTGCTCAACAATGACCGCATATAATCGGTAAGCAAATTCAGCATCCAGGGCCCTGCAATAATAATCACAGAAATGACCGATAAAATTTTAGGGATAAAAGATAGCGTCATTTCATTCACTTGTGTGGCGGCTTGCAGTAAGCTGATAATTAAACCTGCAGCTAAAGCGGCTAATAACAAGGGAGCCGCTAGCATCAGTGCAATTTTCATCGCCTCAGTTCCCATCGCCATCACTGATTCAGGTGTCATAACTACTCCGAGTAAAATAATCCTAATTAAAAAAGCTTTGCGATAATGAGCCAAGTAATAATTGCCAGCCATCAACCAAAACAAACAACATTAATTTAAATGGCAAGGAAACTGTTGCAGGTGGAACCATCATCATTCCTAATGCCATTAAAACACTGGCAACCACTAAGTCGATGATTAAAAATGGAATAAAAATGGTAAAACCAATTTGGAATGCGGTTTTTAATTCACTGGTAATAAAAGCGGGCACTAAAATACGTAACGGAACATCTTTCGCTTCTTGAATTTCACCGACTTTAGCTATCCTTGCAAACAGGGCTAAGTCGGATTCACGCGTTTGCCCTAGCATGAAGGTTCTTAATGGTGCAGTGCCTTTCTCTAAAGCAGTTTCCAGGCTAATTTTATCTTCGCTAAACGGCTGGTAGGCTTCGCGGTAAACTTGGTCAGCAACGGGTGACATCACAAAAAAGGTCAAAAATAGCGCCAAGCCGAGTAAGACTTGATTCGGAGGCGCGGAGGGCGTTCCGAGTGCATTACGCAATAAACCTAAAACAATAATGATGCGAGTAAAACTGGTCATCATTAACAATAAGGCCGGAATAAAGCCTAATAAGGTCAAAAATAACAGGGTTTGAACGGGTAAAGACCAAGTTTGTCCCCCATCAGCTAAAGAATGACTAATAACGGCAGGTAGTGCCGCAGAAGCTGAATTCGGCAGTAAAAACAAGAGCGCAGTAATCGTGAAAAGAGATTTTAGAGGTAACATTGAGTGCTTCCGATTACTTATGCATAGATATCACTGAAGCTGCAAATTTTGCAGCCTCTTGTTTTTTCTTTAATAAAGACTGAAATGTGAGCGGTTCAACTGGCAATACCGTTGTGCTTTCAGGTTCTGATGAGTATTGGTGTAACAGGCTGATATTTTGTGTGGTAACACCTAATACTAAGCACTCATTATTCACCTCAACCACCACGATGCGTTCTTTATTTCCTAATGAGCAGCGGCTTTTGACTTTTATGATTTGCTCATTGCCCATTTTTTTTGGCGCAAATCCTAATTTTTTCACCAACCAAGCCCCTGCTAATATCAATAAAATAATCCCCCCTAAAGTACCGGATATCTGCGTTAAGCTATCATTATGGTCAATAGCAGGTGCATTCGGTGCACTCGAGGAAACGGTTGTTGATAAAAAAGGCACAGATGTCGGTGCCTGCTCAGTTTGATTGGATATTGCCATTATTAGCGACTCACGTTGTTAATTAACGACTTAAACGGCGCATACGTTCAGAAGGCGTGATGATATCAGTGATACGAATACCGTAATTGTCTGAAACCACGACCACTTCACCTTGCGCAATTAAATAGCCATTTATTAAAATATCCAGCGGCTCACCCGCTAAGCCATCCAGAGAAACCACTGAACCTTGGGATAAGCTCAGTAACTTTTTAATGGTCATTTTAGTGCGACCCAATTCAACAGAAAGACGCACTGGGATGTCCATGATCATATCGATATCGGACAGCTGATTTAGCGGGTTTTGTCCATCAAAGTTGTCGAAAGCCTGTGCACCAGCTGAGGCGGATTCCGCTTTTTTTTGCTGTTCCAGCGCTTCAGCCCATAGGTCTTCACTATCGTGATTGGTTGATGCATCAGGAGAGTTCTTCGCCTCACTCATTGGTACTTTCCTCATCTAGAGTGTTTAATACAGGGTTAATCAAATGTTCTACACGCAATGCATACTGGCCATTTTGAGTACCGTATTGACTGGTTAATACGGGAACACCATCAACATTAACGATGAGGCGGTCAGGTTTCTCAATTGGGATCACATCCCCTTTTTGCAGTTGCAGTAAGCGAGAAATTCGCATTGGAATGTCAACAAAGTTGGCAACCAATTCAAGTTCAGAGCGTTTTACTTGGGTAACAAGATTGGTTACCCACGTTTCATTTTCTTGGTGACCTTGCTCCATTGGTGGGTTAATCAAGCGCTCACGCAATGGCTCGATCATGGCAATTGGAATACAAATACTGAATTCACCAACGGTATTGCCTATCTCCACTAAAAATGGAGTGGTAACCACAATGTCATTAGGAGAGGTAGTGATATTGGTGAATTTGACTTGGATTTCAGAACGTACATATTCCACTTCAATATCAGCAATTGGTTTCCAAGCATCACGATAAGCCCCTAAAGCTAATTTGAGCATGCGATTGATAATGCGTTGTTCAGTATTGGTAAACTCTTTACCTTCTTGCCGTACAGGGAAGCGACCATCTCCACCAAATAGGTTGTCGACAGCGATATAAACTAGTGCGGGTTCAAAGGTAAACAATGCCGTACCGCGTAACGGAGGCATATGAATTAAGTTGAGGTTGGTTGGTACCGGTAAATTACGCGCAAACTCATGGTAAGGTTCAATTTTAATGCCACCCACCGTAATGTCTGGGCTGCGGCGTAGCATATTGAACAAACCCATACGGAACTGGCGAGCAAAACGTTCATTGATGATTTCGAGAGACTGCATTCGCTCACGAATAACCCGACGTTGAGTATTCGGGTCGTAAGGGCGAACATTATCTTTCCCTTGAGTCTCTGGCGCAGGCGTACTGCTTGATGGCGTATCATCATTAAGCAGCGCATCAATTTCGGCCTGAGATAAAATATTATCGCTCATGAATATTACCGCAGAATAAAAGTAGTAAATAACACATCAGAAATATCCTGATCGGTATCCCCCGGGATCAGGGTAGGGGTAAGTGTTTGCTTGATATCTTTCATTAACTGCAACTTACCTTCATGCGTCTCGATATTTTTTGCTTTTTGCTCTGAAAGCAGCAGTAACATACGGCTACGTACTTCAGGGAGGTATTCATGAAGTTGTTTACGCGATTTTTCATTCGCCAGTCGCAAGGTCACATGGATATAAAGCACACGATCAGGCGCATCGGCAGCACCGGTTAAATTGACGGTAAATGGCTCTAATTCCATAAAAATAGGTTGCGGCATGTTCGGACGCTTTTCTTCCTCATTCGCCGTTTGTGTGCCTTGTTGTGTCGTCCACCAGGTATACCCTCCAAACCCTGCACCAGCAAGGGCGATAAGGGTAAGTAAAATAAGCAACCCTTTATTGGAACTTTTTGATTTTTTGCTCGACGACATTTAGCTGAATTCCTGTTTCTTGGATGCTAAACCCAAATGGGTTTTTACGTTATGATCTCTAGCATTATGGCTTGGTTGCCAAGAGTTAAAGGAGTGAAAAACGAAACAAAAAGGCGGTAACTCGGCGCTTTAGCTAGGAAATTACCGCAATTTGTTTATATATTAGGCAAAAGTGTTAATGCCACCTTGTCGTGATGCCGTTGTTATTGGTGTAACAGTGGCATTCGCTTCGCTGATACCAACAGCCCCCACGGATGGATGTGTTGTTTGAATTTGTCCATCGTGTTGGTGGGTATTTTGCTGCGAGCTATCAGACTGGTGGTTCAAGTTATCTTGGCCAACAGAGCCCTGAGCGAGATGAATACCACTTTCTTGTAATGCACTGCGTAGCACTGGCATCATCGACTCCATGGCGGCACGTACATGGCTATGTGGTGACACAAAATGCATCACCGCTTGGTTATCTTCGATACGTAAATGCACATTTAGTGAACCTAACTCTTCAGGATGCAAACGAATTTGCGCTTGAGAAACCCCTTGGCGAGAGAAAAACAGCATATGTTGGCTTAATTGCTGCTGCCATGCTTCGCTGCCTAATTGGCTGGCTAAATGCAGAGTTGGTGTAGAGGTTGGTGCATTCATCGTTGCCGCTTGGGCCGTTGATGTCGTTGGCATCATGCTAATCGGCGCAGTTGTTGTATGTTGTGACGATGTGGTAGTAAAAGCACCAGTTTCAGTTTGTAAGGTAAACGCACCTTTTGTGGTTTGGTTTAGGGTATCGCTTGAAACATTTTGTAGGTTTAATACGGGTTCTTTATCACTCACTTTTTTATTCAATGCCATAAAATCGGTAGTTAAATTTTTGCCACGTATATCTTTTGGGTTATCAAGGGGAAAAAGAGATTGGTCACGACGTTCTTCTTTTTCATTCTTAATAAATACCCCAAGCTCTGGGCTGTCTTCTTCGCCTGCCAACTGTAGCTGTGAACCCTCAAGATGCTTGCCATCATCTTGATTAATGATGCCATTCGTATTATCCGTTAGATGTTGCATTTTTTGACTAAATGCGCCTAATGCCGGATGAGCTTCAGTTCGGATTGTGGTATTCGCTGCTGTTTGTACTTGGCCTGCTAATGACTGTTTCAAGCTATTTAACCATGCTTGCTCGTTGGCGTCTTTACCTGTCAATAAGTCAGTATTAAGGGCAGTTTGTACACTATCTGCCCGTAAGTTACGGCTAAAATTGAGCTGTTCTATGGCACTTTCAGCCGTTTTTTGTCCAGCTTGGGTTTGCTCTATCGTTTCTTTACCCGCTATTGCCAATTTGTTGTCGACAATGTCTTTATTAAGAGCTTCTTCATTAACAGGTTGATTAGTAACGTTTTGTTTTTCAATCGGTTGCTGGCTATCAAGCATGGCTTGAAAGGGAAGAGCAGGGGCTTGATTTTCATCAGCGCGCGATTCATTTTGTGGTAGATTGCCATTTTTTGTCGATGACGAAGCTGGCATATTCAGGGCGTTGATGTCCATTTATTGAGGTCTCCGTAAAGTCGCTCGTTGAGCAAACTCATCCATTTGCTTTTGTTCTAAGCGGTTTTGACGTTGGTATTCAGTATGTTCAGCGCGTTGAATTAACGTATCGAACGCATTGACTCGTTGTTGTTTTTCTTGCCAATGACGGTTAGCGTCGTTAACGCGTTGTTCCCATAAATTCAATTGTTGTTGCTGTTGCTCGATGGTCAGCTCCAATGTGACCAAAAATTGCTGATAATTCTGCCACTTATCCGATTCCATGCCTGTATGCAAGGTTTGGTTGAGTTTTTGACGATATTCGGATTGATAGTTTTCCAACATACTCAGCTGCTGCGCCATTTGTGTATGCGTTTGGCGTACTTGAGCTAACACTTTCGCCGCTTCTTCCGAGGCTTCAACAGCTAAGGTGAGTAATGTTGTTAAGGCATTATTTTTGGCCATTTATCCCCTCGTTATTCGTTGGGAACCACTTGAGTCAACTGTTCGCATGCGGTTTGATAATCACATCGCTCATCAATATCTTGCTGCAAGAACTTCGACATCCGTGGGTAATATTGAATTGCTGTATCCAACATGGGGTCACTGCCCATGGCGTACGCACCGACGTTAATTAAATCTCGGTTGCGTTGATAACTAGACGTTAACTGCTTGAAACGTTGAATTTTTCGGTAATGCTCTTTAGGAATGAGCTCCGTCATTGCTCGGCTGATGGATGCCTCGACATCAATCGCAGGGTAGTGCCCTGACTCTGCCAGTGAACGTGAAAGAACAATATGGCCATCCAAAATGGCGCGAGCCGAGTCAGCAATTGGGTCTTGTTGGTCATCCCCTTCCGTTAAAACGGTATAGAACGCGGTAATTGACCCACCATTTTTCCCATTCCCTGCACGCTCAACTAATGCTGGTAATTTGGCAAATACAGAAGGCGGATAGCCTTTCGTTGCTGGTGGTTCACCTACGGCTAAGGCAATTTCCCGTTGTGCCATGCTGTAGCGGGTGAGTGAATCCATAATCAACAGCACACTTAAACCTTTATCGCGAAAATATTCAGCGATACGAGTGGCATAAGAGGCGCCTTGCATGCGCAATAAAGGGGACACATCGGCTGGTGCTGCAACGACAACAGCACGTTTTAAGCCATCAGCCCCTAAAATATTTTCAATGAAATCTTTGACTTCACGACCACGTTCACCGATCAACCCGACTACGATAATATCGGCTTGCGTAAAGCGTGCCATCATGCCAAGTAACACGCTTTTCCCCACACCAGAGCCTGCAAATAGCCCCATGCGCTGGCCTCGACCAACCGTTAATAACGCATTGATTGCACGAACGCCGACATCCAATACACTGCTAATGGGCGTTCGCTCCAATGGGTTAATTGGTGGAGTGATTAACGGAGCACGTGTTTTTACCTCCAATGGGCCTTTTCCGTCTAATGGATTACCTTGCGCGTCAAGTACTCTGCCTAATAACTCATTACCAATGGGTAATAGGCGGCTAGTTTGCCCGTCATCGCCGGTTGATTGCGCATAAACACGTGCACCAGGTGCAATTCCTTCAAGGTCAGCAAGGGGCATCAATAACATTCTTGGGCCGTTAAAACCGACAACTTCACATACCACTTCGTCTGAACCGCCATTAATAGAGCGCTCAATAAAGCAGGTTGCCCCTAAAGGCATTTTAATACCTTCGGCTTCCATCACTAAGCCAGTGATTTTTGTGAGGCGGCCATAACGACGCACCATCGGGATCCCTTTCATCCGCGATTCTAAATCGTCCAACGAGGCAATCCAGCGTCCCAATCGTGCCGTCATGAAAAGCTCTCCGGTGCATATAAACGACACAATTCTTGCCAGCGTGTCGCCACAGTCATATCAATTTCACCGTCTTCTGCGACGACTCGGCAACCACCGATATGCAGTTTAGGGTCAGCCACTAAGCGCCAGCCATTCAAGTTGAGTAGGGAACCGAGATGCTGCTCGATTAATTCAAAATGATTTGGGTTGACGTGCAGCTCAGGTTGCCCAGCAAAAATTGGTTTTTGCTGGAGTAAATGACTGATCTCTTCCAGTAATGCCGTACCATCACAGACAGTAGATTGGCCTAAGACTTGCTTAGCGGCGGTCAACGCTATCTGCAACAGCTTAGTGGTCACCACCGTATCAAAGGTATCGAGTGAATAATTGAACTCAGACAGCAATTTTTGCCATGTTTCAATCACGGGTTGTTGCATAGCGAGCGCTTGCTCACGGCCTTGCTCTTCTCCAGCGCGCAAGCCTTGCTCAAAGCCAGCTTGATAACCTTCTTGCTGGCCTTTTTCATGCCCTTGTTGGTAGCCGGTGCGCTGCGCATCTTCTTTTATGTTATCGAGCAAGTTAATTTGCTCTAACACTTCTTTCGGCTCAAGGCATGGGACTTTGGGGGCGTCAGGTTCAGGAACATCGCTTAATGCAGGAATGCCTGAGTTGAGATCCCATTGATTAAGCTCACGAAGCTGCCAAGGTTGCCATTGGTCATTTGGAATTGTTGGCTTAGACATACACGTCGTCTCCACCACCTATAGCGATTTCGCCTTTTTCGACTAAACGACGAACGATAAGCAAAATGGCTTTTTGTTCGTTTTCCACTTGAGACATACGTACAGGAGAACGAGATTCCAAATCGTCGCGTACGATTTCCGCTGCACGAGCAGCCATATTGTTGAGGAAGTGGTCGCGTAGAGCTTGGTTGCTGCCTTTGAGGGCAATAACCAGCGAGTCTGTCGAAACATCCTGCAAAATACGTTGAATGCTGCGATTATCCACTTCGATAAGGTTTTCGAATAGGAACATTTCATCAATAATTCGTTGAGCCAGTTCACCATCGTAATCACGCATTGCATCGATAACGCTTTCTTCTTGCTGGCTTTTCATCAAGTTGATGATTTCTGCCGCGGTTCTTACGCCACCCATTTTGCTGCGCTTGAGGTTTTGACCATCCAGTAAATTGTTCAATACCTCAGTCAATTCCGCTAATGCCGCAGGTTGTACGCCACCAAAGGTGGCGATACGTAGCATAATATCGTTGCGTTGGCGCTCTTCGAATAATTCAAGTACATCTGCTGCAAGGTTGCGTTTTAAATGAACCAAAATGGTGGCGATAATTTGTGGATGTTCATCGCAAATAATATCGGCAACGGTTTGTGGTTCCATATAGTTGAGGCTTTCGATCCCTGAGGTGGTTTCTTGTTTTTCAAAGATATCTTCCAACAGGCTCGCAGCACGTTCTTCGCCCAGAGCCTTTATCAATACAGAACGTAGGTAATCGTTGGTGTTAATATTAAGCGCCGCAAATTGAATTGCGGACTCTTCAAATTCCGTTAACACTTCCGCCAGTTCATTATTTGAGATTTGGCGCATGTTTGACACCGCCATACTCAATTGCTGAACTTCTTTAGGGTTCAGGTGCTTAAACACTTCAGCAGCCTGATCTTCACCGAGTGTCATTAACATGACGGCACTTTTTTCTGTTCCACTTAAACTCATTGGGATTTTCCTAACCACTGACGGATAACCATTGCCACGATTTGTGGGTCTTTTTCTGCCATTTCACGTATGCGTTGGCTTTGGATTTCTGCGCTAACACGTTGACGAGTTAGACGACGACGCGTTTGCTCATCCATATCTTCATCAATCACTTCATCAACCACGAGAGGGGTTTTCATTTGTGTTGCAACGAAAACTTCAGCATCGGCTTGAGCTTGCTGTGTCTTACGGTATTTAACCCATTGTGGTTTGATACCAAAACGCCACATAAACCAAGCAATCATGGTAATAAGCAGTATTTTTCCGTAATCCAGAAGCTGAGCAATAAATTGTGGGTTTTCAAGCAACGATGGCACTTCTTCAACAGGTGTCTCATTGGTAAATAATGAATTAGTAATGTTGAGAGAGTCCCCTCGTGCAGTGGAAAAACCCATGGCTTCGCGTGTCAATGCTTCAATTTGTTGCAGCATTTCTGGCGGCAATGGCTTCATTTCTGGACCATTTTCGCCATCTTGTGAATGATAATTGACAATAACTGCGACCGAGAGCCTATCGACGACACCAATTTGCCGTTGGGTATGACTAATTTTGCGATCTACCTCGTAATTTGTGGTTTCATCGCTTTGTGAGTTTGAGACGCTATTACGGTTATTTGCTGTTTGAGTGCCATCTTTATTGTCTTTATTGGCTTCAATTGGTGCATTTGGTGCACTAACGGGTTGATTTGAAAGCGCTCCTGGTACTCCACCTGTTCCACCATTGTTATTTTGCATACTTTGGCTATTTTGGCGGGAACGAATAGCAGCACTATCTGGTGTTTGGTTAGGCTTATATTCCTCTGAAGTTTGCTCCACTTTAGAGAAATCCATTTGTGCGGTAACCTGTGCATGGATATTGGCGCGCCCGACGAGAGGGGACAAAATATCTTCAATACGCTGTTTGAGATGTGACTCCATCTCTTTGGTCATTTTTATTTGTGCACTATTAGCCGACTGCTGGCTATTATCGTTATTGGTCAGTAAACGACCTGCTTGGTCAACAATAATGACATTACTTGCAGTTAATCCGGTGACACTGCTGGATACCATATGGACAATGGCGCTAATTTGCCCTTCATCAAGCATTCTTCCGGGCAATAAACCGACCGTCACCGAAGCTGTTGGTAGCTTTTGCTCACGCACAAATAAGGTCGGTTTAGGAATCGCTAAATGCACCCGAGCACTTTGTACTGGGCTTAATGATTCAATAGTTCGAGAGAGTTCACCCTCGAGTGCACGTTGGTAGTTGATTTGCTCACTAAATTGGCTAATACCAAACTGTTCTTTATCTAATAATTCAAAACCTGTATTGCCACCTTTAGGTAAACCTGATTGAGCGAGCTTTAAACGTAATTCATGCACTTTATCTGCAGGAACTAAAATAGCGCTACCATTATCAGCAATTTGATATGGCACATTCATCTGAGTTAGCTGGCCAACAATATCGCCACCATCTTTAGCACTTAAATTGCTAAGAAGTACACGGTAGTCAGGGCTACGTAACCAGAGGAGAAGGGCGACAATAATTGAAACAGCCGCAGCCGCCGCAATCATTAACGGTATTTTAGGATCAGCTTTAATCCTTTCAACTATAGAGGCAAAACCCTTTTTGGCCTCCCCCGTGTCTTTAGATGCGGCACTCATAAATATTCCCTGCTTGGCAGACTACTAGACGGATGAAAATACTTTTGGTGAAACAATGTTATTTCCTTCTTCGTAACGTCACTTTTTCACTTTGCTATTATTTCTTGTCTTGCGGGAATCTAATGACGGAATCAGCCTATAAAATTGGTGTTATTTATCGGCTTCAAGTTAAAAAGGGTGTGATAGGGTAAGCTGGCCAATATAGGTTAGTGAAAAATTCACAGTAATGAATAAGAAGAGAATAGAATGACAGTTCAAGCCATTGAAGGGGTTATTTCACAATTAAATGTCGTGGCAACCCAAGCCACTAACCCAATAAAACCAGCAATAGAGCCAGTTGGATTTGCTGACCATCTGGTTGCTTCTGTAAATCAAATTAATAAAACACGTAATGATTCTGCCAAGCAAATTGAAAATTTCACGTTAGGAAAGCAAGATATTTCCTTGAATGATGTAATGGTCGATATGCAAAAAGCCAGTTTAAGTTTACAAATGGGTATTCAAGTGCGTAATAAGCTGGTAGCTGCCTATCAAGAAATTATGTCAATGCCAGTGTGATGTATATATTCAGTTGAATATTATAAATTAATTGCCTTGCCATTGCTTGCTTGGGGCTGTGATGGGGCTATTTTTATTCAAAATAGCAATTTGAGTCTAAGGGGGGCAATATGATATATAATTTAAACATTTTAAATAATACTCTTCAAAGTGAATTGTTATACTAAATCAGAAAATACAGCGGCATTTTCACATAGAATCTGACGAAAACCATTCTGTTCAGTTAATATAGGGGTCATAACATCAATGCTACTATACTCAATAATATTTCCATTGATTACTCTCTGTTTTAGTTGAGGAATAGCATTGGCTGAATGGAGTATTCCATACAAGGCTAACTGGAAAAATGATTCATTCTTGTCTTTAGCGAATTCATATAATTTTTGAGCGTTCACAGGTACACATAAATTAAAGCAAGAGTTATCAAATTTGCTATAAAATTCAAAATGCTCTTTTCTATGCCAACCTTTTTTTTCAATTACTTTATAATTTTCCATAACACGCCTAATGTCATTTGATGAAGATCTTGATATTAGCAACAGATTCAAGTTGGTTTAAATGCTCAATCTAAATGAGAGCACAAAAATGCAACTTAACGCTGAAAATAGAATACAAATTAGGAAGAATAATAAATTTTTTGTTGGTTTTTTAGAGATATAGTTAACAGTAAGCATAGGCAGATTGTAGTGACTAAAAGCGTACTTTGATGTACAGCACCGCTATGTAAACCAAATACCCTGCAATACACATTGCCGCGATAGATATCAACGAGATTAGGCTTTCATATACCCTAAGTATCCCCAAAAAGTTGTGATTATAAGTCAATAGACATTTGGATTATAAAAAGGTTCTCATAGAAGGAAATTTGGATATTGCAATACTTATTGATAAATTGAAAATGCATTAAAACAGGCCGCTATAAATGGCTGTTCTTTTTATGTTATGGAATAAATCAGTCAGTTGATTGATGTTTTTTTATAGTGGTTTCTATTACCTATTATTCATTTAAATAGGATTAAGCCGCCAATCCTTAATGTTTTCAACATTCACATAGGATATTTAAGGTTGTTATCGATATTTAATTTTGTTAGGTTTTTCTATTATCAATAATTACCCAAGTAAATCATTATGAAATTAATCTCTTCGCTTTTTTGCCTCTTTTTAGTGACAGGCTGTACATTTACGCCTTCTTTTGAGCCCAATAAATCAACATGGCCGAAGCCAAATAAAGACGCCCGTTCATCGGAACAAAAAAAAATTGATAGAGAAGCCGTGCATGAGCAACAGCGAGCTGTGATGAGAGGTGAAAGGCCGGATTACGGTGTTTTTGATAGATACTAAGTATGACGACGCATATTATAATGAGATGACTAACTGCTTAATATTTATAATATTATTGGGTTAAATGATATCTATATTATTTACAATTAATGCGTGAAGTATTGGTGTGGCAAATGGATTGCGAAAATAAAATTTGCCATTTAATTATAAGTGTGGCTTAATATGCTCACTGGTTTGGAAGTACAGGCCTATTTATGTTAGTCAGTTTTAAGATGTTCACCATTAAGCGCTATCTCAGATACCACTTCATTGCGAATTCCTTCTAATTAATTCCCATAAGTACCACAAGAACAAACCGCAACATGCCTTATGGCAATTTTAAAAAATTAAAGGAAATTCTATGTCTAATACAATGACTGGTACAGTAAAATGGTTTAACGATGATAAAGGTTTTGGTTTTATCACTCCTGCAGACGGCAGCAAAGATGTATTTGTTCACTTTTCTGCAATTCAAAGTGATAACTTCAAATCATTAGCAGAAGGCCAACAAGTTTCATTCACCATTGAAAATGGTGCTAAAGGCCCTGCAGCAGCTAACGTTATCGCTAAATAACGATAAACGAATCGCTAAGCATTCAAAAACCTCGCTAAATGCGAGGTTTTTTCGTTTTATTTTGTGCTATTTTCAATAAATACTGAGCTAATATTATAAAAGTTGTTTGATAAAATAATTAGCACCATCACGAATCGCCTCATCTGATATTTGCATCATGCGTGAATAATGCAAGAAGGCGTGCAAAGTTCCTGGGTACATTTTATATTCACAAGGTATATCATTGGCATCTAGTGTTCGGAATAAAGCCAAACTATCATCTAATAGCGGGTCAAACTCAGCACTGGCAATATAACAAGGTGGAATACCGTAGGTTAAGTCATTATTGAATAAGCAATAATAAGGCGCTTCTCTATCACCTGCTTCACCAAGATAGGCATTATCATAATCGTCTAAATCTCGTTTTTGTAACCCATCCCATTCCCCACCATATAGCCGTCGGCTTACTGAATCCTGCAAACCATACAGCCCATACCACAATAAAACAGCTTTTATATTGGCACATTCTATCGCGTTATCACGCAGCCAAAGGGTCGAAGCAATGGATAACATCGCGCCAGCGGAGTCACCGGCAAAGCCAGTTTGTTGCATACTGATATTGTATTGTTCAGCATGTTGCTGATAGTACTGATAAACCATGGATATTTCCTCAATTGCTTGAGGGTAGCGTGCTTCAGGGGATAACGAATAATCAACTCCAATAACTGTACAGCCCGAATGTAGTGCCAGTAAGCGCATAATACGTTCGTGAGTCTGTAAATTACCTAAAATAAACCCACCGCCATGGAGATAAAACAAGGTGGCTGATGGGGATTTAATCGGCTGAAATATACGCGTCAAAATATTGCCATATTTAGTTGGAACTTGAATATCGTGAATGGAGTGCATCGTTGGCGCTTCTGAATTCCAATATTTTCTATCTTCAATATACGCTTGTCGCATTTCGTAGTAGCTGGTGTCAATAGGGGGAGGGGATGGATTTTCTGTATAAAATTGCATTACAGATTGCATCTCAGGTGAAATAAGGTCTAACACATTAATTTTATTTTTCGGGTTCATTATGCTCTCCTAACTAGGTAGTTTCCATTGTAAAAGAGAGGCAGAATGAAGCTGTGACCCTGCTAGCCAATATTAAAAGGTCCTGTATCTTAAAATAGCAAGGCTTGAGAATTTCAATTTATATACCAAACGGCGAAATTATCATCGTTTGGTATATAGGTAAATTTTAGGTGGGAAAGTTAATAATTACCGATGATGCCTGTTAGCATTTATTTAGCGACTCTTTGTATGGCTTCCCCACCAGCTTCTATATCTTCACCAACACCCTTAGTGGTGTTGCATGCGCTTAAAGAGAATACGACAGCTAATGAACAGGCCAAAAAACAAATTTTTTTAATCATATCTTCTTCCTTTGGTTAAATTCACTTACGGGTCATAAGATATTTCACGTATAAGTATAGCAGAAGGATAAGCGAGTGTTTTTGGAGCTGATATATATTGCGATTTGATAATATAAAAATTATCAGTTCATTATGCTTTAATTTTTTATTTTATTGAAGAATAAGACTATAAGTGCATAAAGGAAAAGAGAATTGTAGCGATAAATGATAAATAGTTTTAACTGTTTTTTAGAAAAGAAAGATACAGAAAAATCCGAATTCCACGGTATTCTTATATTAGTAAACGTTAATGCCACTGATATCAGACCAGTTACATAAACTTTATTAATCTAAATAGATATTCCATGCTGGAATTTTATCATTTTATTAACAAATTCATCGTTATTATATTTGTGGGCTTAGGTAATGATACTTAGTCGACTCTTTAATTAATCACTATTTAAATCAAAATGTTATATGTTGTCGTAAGAAAATTTTAATGTAATATCGAATTTGTTTGAAATTCCCTTGGTTTCATTGATTTATTTAAACCGCCATATAGGCGGTTTTTTTTAGTTTTTACCCAGTGAGAATTTTTCAAATAACCAAAGCCCACTTTTTTTCATTGCGAAACCAAATAACACGCCAATTAATAATGATTGAATAGTGACCAACCAAACACCTTCTGCCGCAAAAATAGTACAGGTACCGACAAACGTGCCGGGTATATAAGAAAGCCACTGTTTTTTGGCTTGTATACACATCAAAAAGGCAACAATACCAGTCACGAAGTACCCTACAAAGTGAGGTAACTGCTTCAGGTAGTCACCGCTGTGCAGGATCACTAAGCCCCAAACCACACCGCTACAGACGGTTAATGCGGTAATACCCAGCCCTTTTATCCCATCTTTAGGATAAGCAAAATAGGCTGTACAGCCTAAAAAGCCTGCCCAGCCGATTAGCCCTAAACTATCAGCAACCCAAGCCCATATACCAGAAAGAATGGCGGTTGTTAAAGAAAGACAAAATAGTAATTTCACAATATGCACTTTACGTTATGGTTGTTTGTTAATAATACGGACGATGAATGCTTATCAGCCCACCGATCAGTTACTAAGCCCGTTAGCTGCAAAGCCAATTAATTCTAGAGTTAAGCCTTAACGATTCAGCCACCTTGTTATTCGAATACCATCTAGGGAGTTTTAGGGATAGCTAGAGGGGTAACTGACTAATAATAGGATAGTTATTTGTAATTGCTGTGACTCTGGGGCCGTGTAAAGAAAAGCATTGTATAGAGCTAAGGTAAATCTGGCAATGAGTATCCGATGATTTATATGTTTTAATTTTATCTTATTGATAATAAATAATTATCTGTAAATTTAACGTTAAATAAATAATGTATAATTTAAAGATTAATTTTGAGTGTGTGAATAGTTGAGGGCTTTTTTTACTTTAATTTAGCGACTCCTCGCTGTAGCATGAAATAAATTGACTTGTGAGGTAAGGGTATGAAATGGATGATAGCTGGTGCTACTGCACTGTTATTGGTAGGGTGTGATAGCACATCGACTGCACCATTTGGCTTAAACTGGGGGCAAAGCATTGATAGCATCAGTTTTATTAAGGCGGGGAAATGCCAAGCAAGTGGTAGCAAAACAGTTTGTACTTTTGGGCAGCAAAAGCCATTTAATGATTGGAGCTATGAAAACCAACTCACTTTTGATGATGGTACGCTCATTCAAGTGGCTACCACGCTTGTTGGGGTTGAGGATTATGCCTCGCCAAAACCGGATTTTGCGGACTTCCAACAGAAGCTAGAAAATGAAATGGGCTATTTGACAAAGCAAGGGTTTAACTCGCAAGTCGCTAGTGACATTCTCACTAAATGCCAATCAGAGACTAGTTGTAACAAAGTAAGTGAGTCATCGCCGACTCGTATAGGCACGTCTAATCTTTGGGTTACCATTAACCCTACACCAATTGCCATTATCACTTACAGCCAAGATTAAACTTAATTTAAAGCCAGTTAATGTTGATATTGATTAGCGTGGCGAATAAAAATAGTACCAATATATCATTGGTACTATTGGTTAAGGCTTATAAAGAATTTATAAAAGTGATATGAACAATATGGGTTGGATAATTACCAACCGAAGGCGACACCCGCCCCGATAACGGCAGCATCTGAATTATTCCAAGATACAGAGCTGCGTAAGTTGATGTTTTCTTTTAATTGATATTGAGCACCGGCAGCGATTGCTGAACCGTTTTTGTAATTACCCGCACCAATCCCGGCACTAAATCGGGTATTTGTGGTGTAAGGAATATTACTCATTGCAGCGACAGACGCAATACCGGAATTCGCTTCTTGGGCACGTTTATCTATTTTGCTATCAAGCTGGTGGATCCCATGATCAAATTTATTTTCTAAGCTGGTGAATTTGAGTTCATTAGCTTTTTGCGTTTTCGACGTGTCACTTTTTAGGGTCTTAATTGATGAGGTGTTTCCAATTACTTTTTTATCTAGATTTTGAATATTGGTATTTAATTGCTCGGTGACTTGGTCGGCTGCATTGACACCAATTAGTGCACCCTGCAAATGTAATTCGACTTCTTTTAATTTTGAGTCAAATGCATGGTGTTTTTTTTCTCTGTCTTGTTGTATTGATGTGATTTTACTATTAATTAAATTAGTGTTGCTCTGTATTTTATTTGCGTTTATATTCTCAAAATTAATCATTTCATCATTCAATATTTCTAAATCATTTCGCATATCTATAGTTTCTGATTTAAGTTTACTATTATTTTGTTTTAATGTGTCAATATCGCTATTAAAGCGTGAATCCATTTGGTTAATTGTCGTGTTGATATGGTTAATTTTTCCGCTGATATCACTAATTTTTTTAACATTAGTGTTGATGCTTTGCGCGTTGATACTGCTTAAGGATGGAGGAGGGCTTGAAAATGTGGTGTTGGCTGCTGCATGATAAGATAAGCTGCTAAGTACTAAGGCTGCAAAATGACGTGCTAATATTTTCTTTTCCATTTGTTAATTTCCGTATTATTTAAACGTATTATCTAAAAGAAGAATGAAAGATAAATTTATTTTCCTTTATTCATTTATAGTAGGGCTATTTATTTGATGGGTAAAATCGATTTTTAAAATGATGTTTATTCGGGATATCCGTGTTTGAATGCAATAAATACAGTACCATCTGTTTTTTTATATTAACTAGGCATATTTATTTGATGGAATTATAGTTGGTGGTGCTTATTTTGAATAATTTAATTTAAATTGAGAGTAACTTCAATGTGGCCTAAATATATTCTCAATATTAATAGAAACTAAAAGTGAAAAAATAGCTACAAGCGAATAGATGCCATCAGTGGGTAAAAGCAAAAACAGTAAAGAGCCTACAAAGGCTCACCATTTTTCCTGTTTTAGATGTTTTTTTCCAAATAACGTGTTATTTTTCTGTAAAATTTTATGTGGCTTATGTTCCATGAAGGGGCAGTCTAAACAGACAGGCGTTAATTTATTGATGTTTAAAATAAATTTTGTTTTCTGATTAACAATGCCATTTTTTGCATGTTGTTGGTGAAATAGAAAGACGATAATATTTTATCTGTTCTTCATACTTCACAGGCAGAGTTGTGGCGGCAGTTAGCGGCTATTGTATGCGCCACTGTTGCTTAAAATAGTTTGAATGATTGATATTTGAATGAAAGTAATCGAATTTATAGGGTTTAAATTATGGCAGTAAGAGAAATTATTGAAATTCCAGATGAACGACTGCGTATTAAATGCAGCCCAGTGACGGATTTCGCTGCGGTACAAACCTTGATCGACGATCTGTTAGATACCATGTACAGCACCGATAACGGTATTGGTCTCGCTGCCACGCAAATTGCGGAAACTAAATCCATTATGGTGATTGATATTTCAGAAAACCGTGATGAACCGATGGTATTTATTAACCCTGAAATCGTCGAAAGTGAAGGGGAAACCAGTTATCAAGAAGGGTGCTTGTCAGTACCCGAAATCTACGCCGATGTAGACCGTTTCCTGCGTGTTAAAGTCAAAGCGTTCGATAGGCACGGCAAAGCGTTTGAAGTGGATAGCGACGAGTTCTTAGCGATTGTCATGCAACATGAAATCGACCATTTGCACGGTAAGGTATTCCTCGACCACTTATCGCCGCTAAAACGCAATATGCTGTTGAAAAAGCTGAAAAAGCAGCAACGTTTAAAACAGCAGCAATAGGCTGAGAGTTGAAGATAAAAGGCGTGTCAGGTCTGTTGGCCTGACACTCAAATTATTCCATCGGGCGAACGACTAACGGGGTATCCGGCTCATCAAATTGGCCATAGCTGTTATTTAATACCCGTTTTTGGTCTAATTGCTTAATTTCTTTGCTTAAAAAGTTTAAATGCTGTTGTAAATATTCTTTAGTAATGCGTTCATTTTCAATAATTTTATGCAATAACTGAATATATTCCTCAGTGATTGGCTGCTGTTCTTCGAACGCTTGCGTTAACTTGGTGAGGTTTTCCACCGCAAGGACATATTCTGTCTCTCGGGAGACCAACGTCTCCCATTCCCCGGATTGCGCTAAGGCAACTAAATTTTCACTTAATACTAAGACATTACGGTATATTTCATGTAAATCGATAGGATTTTTATTGTCCACCTGATTATCTTTCATCCACATTTGCACCGATTTGTTGCCACGCAGAGGCGATATCGGAGAGTAACTGGTAAACTTCTTGGACATAAGCCACGTTGTTTTCGAGGTTGGCACGGAGTAGCTGCATTGTCATATACTCATACAAACTTGCTAAATTATCCGCAAGTTCGCCGCCAGCTTCATAATTTAACGACTGCTTTAACCCAGTGTCAATGATGTCGATAGCTTTTGAGATTTCTTTACCTTTTTCCGCCACCTTACCTTGCTGCATAAAAATCTCTCCCCGTTTCAGGGCACTAAGGGCCCCTTTAAACAGGATTTGAATCAGTTGGTATGGGGTCGCATTGGTGATTTCACTCTCCAAATCGACCTGTTGGTAGGCTTGCTGCGCGTGTCGTTGATACATGTTTTTAACCTAAAAGTATTAGCCTAATAATCGGCCTAATGAATTACTGGTGCTGTTCAGTGACGTCATCATTTTATCGAGGTTTTGGAATTGACGACGGTACATGTCCATGGTGTTTTCGATTTGTTTATTGGTCTGCTCAATGCGTTTGTCTAAGCTTTTCTTTTTCTTCTGAATACCATCGGTGGCGTTGTGTAAAGAACCTTCTTTGCTATCCAAGGTATTTTTTAAAAAATTAAAGTTCTCAGTACCAAATCCCGTTTTTTCACCGTCACCGGCAAAAAATACTTTGACGCTAGAGGGATTTTCTTTGAGTGCTTTATTTAACTTTTTATCTTCAATTTCTAAGGTGCCGTCCAGCTTTTGCTTAATACCCATTTTATTAAGTAAATTGATCTCTCCACTGTTTTGAGCTGTACGGACTTGCGTGCGTAGGGTGTTTTGAATACCGCGCAAAGTGGAATCACCAATCAGCGGGCCGTTAGTTTGGTCTGGGGCTGTGCCACTTTCTGTTGGCGTGTATTTTGTGAGTTCTTTGGCTAAAGTTTGGAATTCGTTATAGGCATCCACCCACGCTTTAATTTTAACTTTAGCGGGCTCGATATCTTCAGAAACGATTAAATGGTCAGCTTTATTATTTTCACTTTCTTTTTTCAGTGTTAGGGTTAAACCGGGAAATAAGTCTTTGGCTTCATTAGTTTGTGATTCTAATTTGAAGCCATCAATTTCCAGTAAGGCGGTTTGTGGAGCCACTTTTTGCACCATACCACTGCTGTCCGCATTTTTTAAGGTAACCTTACCATCTGCATCAATTTCGGATTCAACATTAAGAATAGCAGCCAGTTTGTCATCGCCTTCCACATTGATGCTAATACGGTTTTCACTACCTTCTTTTTTAGAGGTGACGACAAGGTGGTAAATATTGTCTTTGTCTTTAATGACCGATGCGGAAACGCCTTTATCGGTTTTATTGATGGCGTCGGCAATTTCAATCAGTGAAGTGTGTTCGTTATCCAGTTTGATAACGATTTTATCTTTATCTTCTTTTTGTGATGGTTGCGTGATGGTAATAGTTCGCTCAGGTGCACCATTGCCCAGTAATTCTTTGTTGCTATTGTTTGGCGTCCCTTTGGTAGCGATAGTTTGCGCTTTTGCCAGTTGTGTGACTAATACATCATGCACACCCGCGACAGCTTTGCCGTCAGTTTTTACATCAAAAGCTTTATATTCGCCATTGACTTTAGTGGTACTGATATCGCCGTATTTTTTTAAGTCTTCAGCGGCTTTTTTCAGTTTCTCTAAGGACGACTGCATTTTGCCAAAGGCGCTAATTTGCGCATCATAACTGGCTTTTTGCGTGGTCAGTGGCTCTAAGCGACGGCGTTCCATCGCTTCTAATTGGTCCATTTGTACGTTTAAATCTAAGTTTGACCCGATACCGAGTGTGGATATGCCTGCCATGTTTTCTCCTACGCTATTCTCGTCATCCTTCAAGCAGCAGTGGGGGTTGACTTCGTTCAGCTAGCCGAATCACACACTTGTGTATGCTCATCGGTCTATCTTCACTTGTCGCCTACCTGCAACCCGAATGATTTAGAGTCTATGCCTGTGTCATTAACTCTGAAATAGAGTCTATTTAGAGTCTTATCGGCAAAATGGAGCAAAATTTTAGACTATTCTGAAAAAGAGTGATGGGGAGAGCTGATGAGATAAAAGCGGTTAATTATCCCTATTGAAATTAAATAATAATAAAATTAATAAAAGCAGGTTGGTTTGCTAAAAAATAATGTCAGGAAAAGCAGGCTGTAAAGCCATTTACCCCCTTGCAGATAAAAATTTTCATTAAAAAGCCTAAAGGGGACTTTTTTGTAGCCGATAACCTAGTTGCTGACGAAATTCATCAAGTTAAGCATTGTGGCTTAACGCATTAATTTGAATAATAAGGATCACATCATGGCACAAGTTATCAACACTAACATTCTGTCTCTGACCACTCAGAACAACTTAAACCGTTCACAAGGCGTATTAGGTACTGCAATTGAGCGTTTATCTTCCGGTTCACGTATCAACAGCGCAAAAGACGATGCTGCGGGCCAAGCGATTGCTAACCGTTTTACTGCAAACATTAAAGGTTTGACTCAAGCATCTCGTAACGCTAATGATGGTATCTCTATCGCGCAAACTGCCGAAGGCGCAGTTAATGAAATCAATGATAACTTACAGCGGATTCGTGAACTAACTGTACAATCTCAAAATGGTTCAAACTCTCAATCTGACATGAAATCAATTAAGGATGAGGTTACCCAGCGTTTAGCAGAGATTGACCGTATTTCAGAACAAACTCAATTTAATGGGGTGAAAGTTCTGAAAGAGAATTCATCAATGAACGTACAAGTTGGTTCAAAGGATGGAGAATCAATTACTATTAATTTGAAAAAAATTAATAGTTCTGTATTAAAATTGGATGATTTCAATGCAAATGCTGGACTTAAACAGCAAATTGATATTGCTTCATTGAAATCGTCTGACGATGCTACAGAATTAGGTGACGCTGCTGCAAAAACAGCGATCGATGCTTTGCAAATCGGTGGTAAGGATTTAACAAACGTTAAAGTTTACCAAAAATTAAATGCAGATGGCTCAAAAGACGGAGAAAACATTTACATTACGGCTACAGATGAAGATGGTAAAGAAGTTATTGCTTCATCTACATTAAAAGTTGAAGATGATGGCTCTGCACCAAATATAAAAACCAAAATCACATTTGGTGCACCAACTGCACTGACAGACGCTCAAGCATTAGAAATTAAGCCGTTGGATCAATTAGACGAAGCTTTAGCTCAAGTTGATAGCTTACGCTCATCATTAGGTGCGGTACAGAACCGTTTACAATCTACCATCAACAACCTGAACAACTCTGTTAACAACCTGAGCGCAGCACGTAGCCGTATTCAAGATGCTGACTTCGCAACTGAAGTTTCTAACATGAGCCGTGGTCAGATTCTGCAACAAGCAGGTACTGCTGTGTTAGCACAAGCTAACCAAGTTCCACAAGGTGTTCTGAGCCTGTTACGTTAATTCGTGATTGGTGAGTTATAAAGGCCAACATCGCTGGCCTTAGACTACCGACAAAGCCCTAACTTATTCGTTAGGGCTTTGTTTTAATAAGGTGAGTACCAATAACAAGCTAACCGATAGGTTAAAAGAACCTGCTTGTTATGTTTATTTACGGTGGTTTTGTCGTTTAGGGAACATGCCAAGTTTATCGTTAACTAAGTCAAACACTAAAGCTAATATCTGCTAATTAGTGTTAAATTTTTTCGTCATGCCTTCCGATTTCGGCCCTACAGATAGGTATCCCATTTTTTGATAAAACTCAGGCTTATCCGCAATCATAGAGACGTAAGAACCTTCTAAGACGGCCGAATTTAAATAGCTTTCAATATGCTCCATAACGACCCTTCCTAGCCCTTTCCCTTGCCAATTAGGGTCAACCGCAATATCCACAATTTCGAAATTACAGGCTCCATCCCCAACGACTCGCCCCATCGCAATTAAAGTCTCACCATCTCGAATTGAAACAGCAAATAAACTATTTGGTAAACCGATTTTCGCCGCAGAGAGTGATTTCATCGATAACCCGGCTTTAATACGTAAATCACAATATTCTTGTGCAGAGGGGGGAAGCTTTTCAATTTGGTACATACTATGTTTTAACCTTATGTTTTTAATCGTTATTAGAGATGGAGGGGGCGATTGAAATGCATTTTTTATTTGACGACTTAAGCTAGATAAACGCCGTAGTATTAAAAAACGACCTATTCAAAACCCATTTGTAGTTTATCAAACACCCTCATTTCACGACAAATGGCACTCTTATCTCTTTTGGCGACTCAAGACTAACTACACCATAGTAAACACACCTTAAATCACCTTACATATCAGTTAGATGATAGCTTGTTTTTACAATTCTCTTTTTACTTAAATAGATAATTAATGTCGGAACGATCACATTAATTAACTATTCTTGTGATCATCTCAAACCAATTGTGGTGTACTAGGTATACAAAATTAGCTAGGGGATTACGATGAACGCAAATCTAAAAGGTATTTATTCAGCACTTTTAACACCATATCGCAGTGATGAAAGCATCGATGAAGCATCTTTGCGAAATTTAGTTCAATTTAATATGCGACTTGGGGTTGATGGGCTATATGTTGGGGGATCAACAGGGGAAGCGTTTATTCAATCTGTTGATGAACGCGCTGAAATTCTAGAAATAGTAAAAGACGAATCCGCAGGAAAACTAAAACTCATTGCACATGTCGGATGTATTAGCACCAAAGAAAGCGAATACTTAGCGAACATTTCATCAAAGCTTAAATATGATGCGGTCTCTGCGGTAACACCGTTTTATTATCCCTTTGGATTTGATGAAATTGCAGAGCACTATAAAAACATTATTAGCTCAGCAAATGGCTTGCCAATGATTATTTATAATATTCCTGCTTTAAGCGGTGTTAAATTAACACGTCAACAGATTAAAGATTTACTTAATCTCGATAAGGTGGCAGCGATAAAGCAAACATCAGGTGATTTATATCAACTTGAACAAATAAGAAGGGATGCGCCAAATAAAATTATTTATAACGGCTATGATGAAATCTTGCTTTCTGGGTTAGTTGCTGGCGCTGATGGTGGGATAGGGAGTACATATAACATCATGGGAGCGAGATATTGTGCAATATTAAAAGCCTTTAAAGAAGGTGATATTACCAGAGCAAAACAACTTCAATCAGATTGTAATGAAGTCATTGATACATTAATTGAAGTGGGTGTTTTTAAAGGGCTAAAACAAGTCCTTAAAAATTTGGGTGTTATCGAAAACGCGATATGCAGAAAACCATTTAGTCCAATTAATCCAAAGCATCATGAAAAATTAACGTTAATTAGTGATACTCTTTCTAAAGAGCTAAACCTTAAATAATAACTACATTAATAATGAAAGGTGTTGAAAAACACCTTTCTGAGGTTATCTTTTATGTTAAATAAAATAGAACTACCTTGGTATAAGCAATTAACAAAAACGCAGTGGAAAGCATTTTCGGCAGCTTGGATAGGCTATGTGTTAGATGGTTTTGATTTTGTCATTATCACACTAGTATTAACAGAAGTAATACAAGAGTTTGATTTATCAACAGTACAGGCAGCAAGCCTGATTAGCGCAGCATTTATTTCTCGATGGTTTGGGGGCTTAGCTTTAGGGGCACTTGGCGATAAGTATGGTAGAAAGATAGCCATGGTAACAAGTATCTGCCTATTTTCGGTAGGGACATTAGCTTGTGGATTAGCACCAAGCTATACGGTACTGTTTATTGCACGGATTGTCATTGGTTTGGGAATGGCTGGGGAATATAGCTCTAGCGCAACCTATGTGATTGAAAGTTGGCCACAAAAAATGAGAAATAAAGCCAGTGGCTTTCTTATTTCTGGTTTTGCGGTTGGTGCTGTTGTGGCGGCTCAAGTGTATAGTATCATTGTTCCTATATATGGTTGGAGAATGCTTTTTTATATTGGCATCTTTCCTATTATATTTGCACTTTGGCTTAGAAAAAATATTCCTGAAACGGAAGATTGGATAAAACACCAAGCGAATAGCACTAATATGCCAACAATGGTAGGGATCCTCTATAAAGGGAAAAATAAATATATAAATGTTGTATTAACCGTTTTAGTCGGTGCTGCGCTTTACTATTGTTTTAGTGGAAAGGTAAACTCATCACTTATTATTATTTTGTTGGGTATTTTGATTTCGATTGTCTTTATTAGTTTTATAGTTCAAAGTAACGGAAAACGATGGCCTACTGGGTTGGGGTTAATACTCGTTGTTCTTTCTGCATTTTTATATTCTTGGCCTATACAATCGTTATTACCAACTTATTTAAAAACCGATCTTGGTTATACCCCCGCCAGTGTCGCTGATTTACTTTTTTTTAGTGGGTTTGGCGCTGCTATTGGTTGCTGTGTTGCTGGCTTTACCGGTGATAAGTTCGGAACGCGAAAGGCATATGTCTATAGTTTATTATTGTCACAGCTCTTTATTATACCGGTGTTTGCTATTGGTGGTGAGAGCTTATGGTCGCTAGGTATTTTAATATTCTTCCAACAATTATTTGGTCAGGGTATTTCAGGTTTATTACCTAAGTTGGTTGGCGGTTACTATGATACGGACCAACGCGCAGCAAACCTTGGCTTTATCTACAATGTTGGGGCGCTCGGTGGTGCATTAGCTCCGATAATAGGCGCATTAATCGCACAAAACCTCAGTATGGGGGTTGCATTAGGATCGCTGTCTTTTGGCCTAACATTCATTACTATTCTGGTGATTGGTTTTGATCTCCCATCGAGACTACAAAAAGCAATTTACCCTGAATATCTTAGAATGAATGATGCAGTTGATGGTAAACCTTTTACTGTTGCTATTAACTACGTTGAAAAATTAGAAAAGAATAAATAGTATGATCCTACAAAAATATGAAAGTTTAATTAACTCCAATGTGTTACCTATATCAGTCCGGGAATTACTTTCTCAATATACGATAAACGATCTCAGGCAACTCAATGATGGTTTTTACAGTTTTGATGGTATGAGTTCTGATGATATAAATTTAACGCGAAAAACATTGAGAACCGAATCGAAAGAAAATCGTGTAATTGAGATGCATACCAATTACATTGATATTCATATTCCATTAACTGGATGCGAAAAAATATTAATATCTATTGATGATAATATTGGCAATGTATGCTTTGCCTCTTCTGAAAAAGAGGATTACAAATTATTTAAATACATGGATTTTGAGAAAGAAGTCATATTATCAACCGGCGATGCCTTAGTTATTTTTCCTGGAGAACTTCATGCCACCCAATTAGATGTAGATAAATCAAAAGAACTCGCTAAAGTTATTATCAAAATAAGGTATGACAAGTTTTATTGAGTTGCCAAAATAGCTATTTCGATTGTGTTTATGAAAAAAAAGGGATGTGTTATAGTTCTTCTTAATAGTTTGATTATTAGGGAGATAACAATGACATCGCCAAACGACGAGAAAAAACACAACATAAAAAGGCCTGTTAAACGGAAAAAGTTATCAGATGTTATTGAAGAACAATTAGAAGGTATGATACGACAAGGTGAATTTAAAGAGGGTGAGCGCTTGCCTTCTGAGCGAGCTTTGATGGAAATGTTTGATGTTGGGCGCCCATCGATACGCGAGGCTATTGCAGGTTTAAAGCGTAAAGGATTGGTCCAGTTATCAAATGGTGAAAGACCGATAGTCACAACGCCATCAGCGGATACCCTAGTCTCTTTGATGTCTGGCGCTGTTAAGGATTTGCTGATTCAACCTGATGGGATTCGATATTTCGAACAGTTAAGGGAGCTATTTGAAATTGGTATTGTCAGATATGCAGCCGAACATGCCACCGAGGCGCAAATTAATGAGTTATATGATGCTTTAGTTTTAAATAAAAACTCGTTAGAAAATCATGATAAATTTGTTTATACGGATATCGCGTTTCATCGTGTTCTGGCATCAATTCCTAACAATCCATTATTTTTATCTATTCATGCAGCATTACTAAAATGGTTAATAGAGGCTAGAATTAGGTTTAACAATACAGAGAAAATGATAAAAAATAATACACGAAGCTATCATGAGCATGTCGCTATTTATGAAGCGATTAAAAATAAGAATGTTATTGACGCTGAACGTGCAATTAAGACACACATTGAAAATGTGTTTGAGCATTATTACCCTTAGCCGATAACTAAAATCAGTGAGGAACACATGTTAAGTATTGGTATCGATATTGGTGGTACTAAAATAGAAGTTATTATCATTGACGAATGTGGAAGTACTATTTATAAAGAACGGTTTAAAACGATTAAATCGAGCTATGAGGACTTTTTGAACTCATTAAGTAAAATAATAAAAGAGACAACTCTACGGTATAATGAAGAAATGAGTTTGGGTATTTGCCTCCCTGGGAATTGTGATATTGAAACGGGTAAAATAAGAAATTCAAATATATTAGTTATCAATGGTAAGACACTGCTTAGTGATTTAGAAAGTAATGTGCATATCCCTATTTCAATAAGTAATGACGCAAATTGTTTTGTACTTTCAGAGCAAGTTGATGGTAATGCATCGAACTGTCAGTCTGTTTTTGGTGTTATTTTAGGAACTGGGTGTGGAGGTGGCTACGTCGTACATGGCAAACTACTCAATGGTATAAATGCATGTGCTGGCGAGTGGGGGCATAACCCTTTACCGAGTTACTCACTAGACGTTGATGGCGCAAGTACGACTTGCTACTGCGGTAGGATAAACTGTATTGAATCGTTTATTTCGGGAACCGGTCTTGAGAGACAGTATTTATCAAGAACAGGGGAACACTTAAAGTCATATGAAATAATAGAGTTGATGAGGGCTAATGACTCTGATTCGCTAAAGACTTGGGGTTTATATAAAAATCAATTACACCGATGCCTAGCATCCATTGTTAACATGTTAGACCCCGAAACCATTGTATTGGGTGGTGGTCTGTCAAACGTTCCTGAAATAATGCTGAATATTAACCAGTGCGTTGGCCAATATGTGTTCGGTGGGGTTTGTCATACCCATTTCGTCACCGCTAAGCATGGGGACTCAAGTGGAATTAGAGGAGCGGCATGGATGGGACGCCAACATTATCAACAAAAGAGAAAACATTAAATATTAAGAGTGTTAAAACTAATATTACAACCGAAGATGCCACAGCCCACGAGCAATTAAGGGCCTATAATATAATCAAGTAGTTTCAGATAAATTCTGTATGAACTTTAGCGCTGGTTTTAGCACAGCTGTAAATTAATATGTTTGATAGCAAAATAAATACAATAATAACCAAAGGATAATTAACCAGAAAACCAGACTTATAAACATAGGGTAGGGCAATTCCGCCAAAGATATCCCCTGTTAAAAATGCGGTTTGTATTAAACCAAAAATATGCTCGGCATTCCCTTTGCGGGCAATTTCCATCTCAACTAAATTAATCAGTAGTGAGCAAACTGTTCTAAACATATACATACTAATAATCGAGAAGGCGAAAATAATCGTAGAACCATATTTTATTGACCAGAACATGCCATAGAGCATCAGCATGCATAAACCAGAAAAAACGAGTAATGAAATAGATTTTTCTTTGCCAGAAAAAATAAACATAAAAAGGTTTTTGAGTATTAGCCCAGAAATAACACCTAGTGACAGCACTAGGCCAACATTTGCATCTGAAAAGTGCATGTTTTTTAAATACACTGGGATAATGGGTAAGATCAGCGCCCAACTGGCACCACTGATAATAAATGCAATAAATAACACTAAATCTGTTTTAATGAGAAAATGAAAAAATGAAGCGTTTTTTTGGGATATTTTTTTAGTTAATGATTTCTCCGTCTGCTGTATTTTTAATGAAGGGATGGCAACTATGGCGATTAATACCATGGCTCTGCTAATTAACAAAGCAGAACGATAGGGGCTTTGATCTATAACCGATAAAATTGTCACTAGCCCTCCAGCAATCAAAGCCCCAAGGCTTTGTGCAACGGTGCTTAAATTATCGGTATGCAGCACGACTTTATTTTGTTCCTGTTTATCAATATTAAAAATTAGTGATTTTAGTGCAATAGCGATAATACTCGCCCCCATTCCTGCCATCAAACCTGAAGTCACAGCGATAGCCATCCCTGTGGGGTAGGCTCTAAGAACAAGGCCGCTTCCATACAGGAAAAAGCCCACAATTAACCCATTTTTAGTGCCAATTCGGGAAAGGCCTTTGGCATAAAGCAGTGAGCACGCGCCCGCAATTGCCATCATTACGTACGAAATTGAAAATAACGTTAATTGCGCCTGCTGTTCCCAATAGATGGGTTGCAATGTTTTGGAGATCCACATCGGGAAAAGAAAGAAAAAATAAAAGAAATATATTTTGTATGCCATTTTTTCTTAATTGTTTATGTTAAACTTTTAATTAAAAGATAATCACTTTAGAAAACGCTATATATTTAATTTATTTAAATTAAGCAAGAGTGATGTTGAATAGAGTGAATGTAAAATATATTATGTAAATTCAATTTGTCAAATGGTAATTTATTTACCTGAATGCTTCTAATGTTTAATTAATATTAGATTAACTCAATAATTATATTCTTTATATATAATTCAGTGGTTGGATTATTTAATCGCCATTATTATCGATACCTGATACTTAGGGTTAAGTGCGCTAGTTGCTTGCCAATAGCGCCATTTGTTTTAAGGGGGCTAACTAAGCCTACCGTCAATGGCAAAGTATAAAACCAAAACCTGTAATTCAATGAAAAAAATACCTTTTAACACAACAACCACTCTGACTTGTATCACCCGTAAAATTCCCTGAAAGTTGATTTAAAACAATAATTAACATGGCAATCATTCAAATTTATCCTATTTAGGATAAGGCAAATAAAGCCACATTTAGTGCCTTACTCTACGGATTGAATTCCTATTCAACATTGATAATGAGTACCTTTTATAAAGCTTGAAGGGTGATTCAGGTTGTGAGTGATTTGTATACTGCTGATGGTGTGATTAATAAAAATAGCCTATGGGAGCGTTATTATCCTCTAATACGCCATGAAGCCCTGAAACTGCAAGTCAGACTACCTGCCAGTGTTGATATCGACGACTTAATTCAAGCGGGGGGCATTGGCTTACTGCATGCATTGGAACGTTTCGATGTGACCCAAGGGGCGTCGTTCGCCACCTATGCGGTGCAGCGAATTCGGGGTTCGATGCTAGATGAATTGCGTAGCCGTGATTGGGTGCCGCGCAGTGTGCGTCGCCAAGCACGTGAAATGACTAAAGCCATTGGTGCGCTGGAGCAATCGTTAGGGCGCAGCGCCACCGAGCCAGAAATCGCTAAAGCGCTGGATATCGACCTTACGGAGTATCGCCAAGCGCTGCTAGACACTAATAATAGCCAGTTGTTTTCCTATGATGAGTGGCATGAGGTTCACGGGGAAAGCTGCGAACCGCAAATGGATGAGCAAGATGGCGGTAACCCGCTGAGTTTGTTGCTGGACTCTAGTTTACGTGACCAAATTGCGGCGGCGATTGATCAATTGCCAGAACGCGAAAAAATGGTGCTGACGCTGTATTACCAAGAAGAGCTGAATCTGAAAGAGATAGGCGCGGTGTTGGATGTGGGGGAGTCGAGGGTGAGTCAGTTGCATAGTCAGGCGATCAAACGCCTCCGCGGCCGCCTCAAATAGATGCTCGTCATACTTCGTACCACAGCGTTGTTGGCTTCACTAGTTCACCCTAGTCACATACTTGTGTATGCTCCTAGGGCTAAACTAGCTAGCCGCCTAGCTGTAGCACGAATTATTTAGAGCATCAGCATCGGGGACTTTTTAATAAAACCTAAATTGAAACTGTTTTTTTAGATATTCCCTGTGGTTGCCATACTGTGTATGCCCCTAAGGATAAACTAGCTAGCCGCCTAGCTGTAGCACGAATTATTTAGAGCATCAGCATCGGGGTATCAACAAGATTGAAAGGGCTTCTCTCTCGCGCGGATTTCTAAATTCATTTGTCTTTCCCGAGATATCCTCTCTGGTCAATACGAATTATTTAGAGCATCGGGGTAATAAACTCTAAATAAAAACTGTTTTTTGAGTTTTTATATTAGTTAATGAATAAGCGAGAATATTGGCGTTAAATAAATCTATTGGCTTATTTTGCGTTATCCCGCAGCTAAACGCGAATAATGCCATTCTCTTTTTTGATATAACCGATACACACCTTTAAAAGCGACTCGCAATAAAAAGCCATAAAGTCTAGCTCCTCATCTAACCATTGGCTGAGCTGCGCTTCGGTGACGGTATAAACGTCATTGTCGTAAATTGCGGGTACAGTATGGTCATCATCAAAATAGCAACCTATTTTCTCATCATATAATACCGTTCCCATTAATGAATGATGGACTTCAATGGCTTCATTGAGGGTATTAATCGTGTCAATTTCTTCATTAGTCATAACAGAAGCATCAAGCAGATAATCCCAAATATTTGGGGGGCAATGGGCGCGTGTATCAGTCAAATAAAAGCGCGTTAAGGCAGTCTCTTCAATAGGTTCAGGGTAGGGCGTAATAAATGCAGAATAGGTAAATGTGAATTCTTTAGTCAGCAAGCCTTCAAGGGCGGAGACCATATTCTCTTCATGTTCATAATCGGAATATAAAGCATAGGATAAAATGCGAAGTTCAAAATAACACTTCATTTTATCCATCACGGTATGGCATTTCGATATAGCATAAACAGCATGTTTTACCGCTTTTTCATAATCATCAATGCCTTCATATTCCCTAAAGGTTTTAAAAGGCATGACCTGGTTTTTATTTGCGGCTTTAACGGCGCGTATTCTTAAAAGGATAATCGTAAAGATAAGAAGTAAGACAGCTAAAAAATAATACATATTTCATCCCAACTAAATGATTTACGCGCTATTACAAACTGACGATGCCATGACAGGTAGCGAAATAACATAAGCCAAATATAATACGCGAGATCTTGCTCAAGGGGAAAAAGAAAGGAAACATAAAAACCGATTTATTATTCTCCATTCGTTAATTTAGCCAAAAAATTCTCTGCTGTGGTATGCCAAGCGCGAGGGGATTGAGTAAACCCCAACCTGAGGTACTCAGTTAAGTTACTGTCGGTGGTGAAAAATAAAATTTGGCAATCCGCAGGGAGCTCTTCGGCAGCAAGGCGCATTAAAGAGCGGTCAATACCCAGCTTTTGATAATTGGCATCTATGGCAAGCTCACATATATAGCAGCAAGAACTAAAATCGGTGACCGCTCGCACAAAACCCACCACTTGTTCCTCATCCCATGCACTAATCAATAAATCAGCATTATTTAGCATTGCATCCAATTGAGTTAGATTATCGGTAGGCACGACCTCTTTAAACGGTGACTGGCGAATTAACCGAATAAAATCCTCAATAGAGATGGCAAAATTGACTTTATAGTTCAGGCGACTGGCAATAGCATCCATAGAGTTCCCCTTGTAATCAAACGACACTCTTATAGGTTTAGCCTGAAATAACGTAAATTTCCTGTTTTTTGTGGAATTTTATCATAGCCTAGCTATTCCAATTACTGCGTAAATGTCCTAAGTTAAATTCAAGGTAGTCGTGATGTTTAGCCCAACAGGGCAAATACCATAAGAATTCTATTCAACAGACAAATGAACGAGATATGACTATGGAACTAAAGGATTATTACAGCATCATGGGTGTTAAACGCACTGATGATTTAAAAACCATTAAGACCGCGTATCGCCGTTTAGCGCGAAAATACCACCCTGACGTTAGTAAAGAACCAGATGCTGAAGCGCGCTTTAAAGAAATTGCAGAGGCTTGGGCGGTACTTGGTGACAAAGAAAAACGCGCAGAATACGATGAAATGTGGGAACACAGGAATGACCCTTATTTTAACCAAGCTAACCAAGGCCAACAAAGCCACACTTATTCCCAGCAAGGGTTTGATGCAGGTGGCTTTGATGACATCTTTTCATCGATGTTTTCTCAACGAGCTCGGGGTGGTAGTACAAGGCAGGCACGCAGCCATCGTGGGCAGGATTTAGAAGTTGAATTGGCTATTTTCCTTGAAGAAAGCCAAGAATCGCATAAGCGTACCATCAGCTATAACCTACCGGTCTATAACGCTTTTGGTTTTATCGAAAACGAAGTCCCCAAAACACTCAATGTGACCATTCCTGCGGGTGTGATTGATGGGAAGCGCATCCGTTTAAAAGGGCAAGGCACTGCGGGGGAAAATGGCGGTGAAAATGGCGATTTATGGATAACCATCCGCATTGCACCACACCCATTATTTGATATCAAAGGCCATGATTTAGAAGTGGTCGTGCCGCTTGCTCCATGGGAGGCAGCCCTCGGAACTAAAGTCACCATTCCAACATTAAAAGACCCAATTGTGATCACCGTTCCTGCTAATAGCCAAGCCGGACAAAAATTACGTATTAAAGGTAAAGGACTGAAACATAAAGGTGCAGCAGGAGACCTGTATGCGATTATAAAAATCGTGATGCCGAATAGCAGTAATGCAGAAGCGGATGCGCTGTGGCAGAAATTGGCGGAGACTCAACAGAGTTTTGACCCACGTAAAAATTGGGGAGGCAAATAATGGAACAGTTTACATCATTAACCGTTATTGATTTCTGTATTCACACAGGTATTGCGGAAGAGGAACTACAGGAAATTGTCGGCCTTGGGATAATTCAACCCATTGAAACTGCTAATGAATGGTTATTTGACGACCACGCTGTGATTATCGTGAGAAGGGCCGTGCGACTTTACCATGAGCTCGAAATTGACTGGCCGGGAATTGCAATGGCCATGAGCTTGATGGAGCAAAATGAGCGGCTTCAGCGCGAAAATGAGATGCTGCGGCTACAACTAAAACGTTTTATTGGTTAGTTAGCCAATAATTTAATTATTCACCACCACGAGCCTTAATAAGTAAATTAGGTTTGTGGTGGTTATGCTTGTATTTGTTTTTTAAGCTAATCATTTTTTTAACCTTCAATTTTTATAAGACATCTAATAAATTTGATGCTTGCCTGATATATTTATCACCGTTATTTTTCATGTTAGGTCATATAGGGATATATACATGAAAAATACTATTTTCATTTTTATAAAAATAATAAGTTTGATATTCACTTTTAATAAATATGCTTATTCTTCTTTGACATTACTATCAATTGTCAGGGATATCCATGCTCAAGAGAAAAATCTAAGATTGATGTCAGAATCAAACCAAAGAAAAGAGTTACAAAACCAAGTATTAAAAAAAAAGGAAGTAATGGAAACAGTATAAGAAAAATGGAATTAAACTCATAATATGTTTTAGTTAATGAAGTTAGAGCACAAGGGATGCTATTACCTGCGGGGACGGAAACATTTGACTATTTTACAAAAAATAAATAAGCGATAAGTGTAAAAACATTAGATACGGGAGCTAAAACATATCAGAACCCAGTTAAGATCAGTTCAAAAATAAACGGATATATAAATGATGTGGTTAATTTTAAAGGAATAGACCAATCAAGGTTCACACTATTAAATTCAGATATCAAACTAAGGACTATAGAAATAGCAATCCCAAGTAAAACAACTTCAGCTCAATGGGTGGAAATTAATAAATCCATAGCTTATTCTATAGAGAATAATATTAATATGAAAATTACAATAGTAAAATAGGGGGTGAGATGGAAAACTATGACTCTGGAAATAATATATCCATTCGAGTAAATGATTTGTTTTATTTTATTATGGTTTTGTCAGGATATCATTTATTTGTAGTAGATGATACGGTTCCTATAGTATCAGTTAATAAAAAAGTCACAAATAGTGAGCTAGGCAAATTATCTAAAGTTGCTCTAAAAAAATGTAGAGTTATAGATCCTCATGTAGATAGCTTTTTTTTTAGTAGAGATCGCCTTGCAGAGTGTGAAAAAAAATGGCTCAGTGAAAACTTACCTTCTCTTGGTTTCAAAAATAAAAAAATTTTTTATCAATCAATGATGTTATGCAATATTAGAGAGAAAAATGGTTTTTTAATATTAAGGCCAACACTCCATAAAAAACTAGAAACATGGACGGGGGATGGGTTTACTGAGGATGACTATATTGTTTTGCCGGATAGTGTTTCTGATGAAGAACTCGGTGAAGCCATAAAGGAAGTACTTTCTCGTTGCCGAAGTGTTATTTGAACTTTATATTATTAGATAGTTAATAAGATTTTTAATGGGGTATATAAGTAGTATTAATAATATAAACTTTATTGGTTTTCTTCTGCGAAAATAAAATGTATGCAGTTTCATTCAACTCTTATTTATTTGTAAATTATTTAAGTAAATCTATAATCTAAATTATTAGTAAATTGTATTATATTCTTTGATTAATTTGATAAAGCTAATAATTAAACAATATTTTAATGAACACGAACAACAAAAAAGCCCTTACCATCCAGTAAGGGCGTAATAACGACAACGAGATTTTTTATTGTTAATTAAATAGTTGCGGCTTCGGCAATGAGTTTGCCGAGCTCTTGCCAGTTCTCACTGTCAATAAGGTCATTGGGTACCATCCATGAACCGCCGCACACTAATACAGCAGGTAGTGCTGTGTATTCTTTTATATTTTTCACACCAATACCGCCAGTTGGCATAAACTTAACTGGGTAAACGGCGCTGAGTGCTTTGAGCATGGCAACCCCACCAGAGGCTTCGGCTGGGAAGAATTTCAAGGTGGTGAGATTAAATTCAAGGGCTTGTTCCACTAGGCTTGGGTTATTCACCCCAGGAATAATAATCACGTTCTTTTGTTGGCAATAAGCCACAATTTTCGGGTTAAAGCCCGGGCTGACGATAAAATCCACACCCGCTTCAATGGCTTGGTCAACTTGCTCTGTGGTTAATACGGTACCTGCAGCAATCAATAATTCAGGGTAGGCAGCACGCATATTTTTAATCGCTTGTACCGCGGCAGGGGTACGGAAGGTGACTTCAGCACATGGCAGACCATTTTCCACTAAGGCTTTTGCTAATGGCGCGCCATGCTCTGCATTATTGATGGTGATAACAGGAACAACATTGAGTTTCTTAATTTTTTCAAGTAATTGATTCATGGTTAAAGCCTCTTAACATTTTACTAAAGCAGTGATTGGCATGGCCTCGGATGGAATAATCGCTCCCCGGTGTTGGATGACGGTTCCAGCCAGTAAATGACCTGTTTTTGCCGCTTCGCATGGGTTGCCACCTAAAATACGGCAAGCAAGGTAGCCGGCACTGAAAGAATCCCCTGCGGCAGTGGTATCAACCACATGGCTTATTTTATTGGCAGGAACTTCAATGCGTTCGTTATCAATAACCACAAAACAGGCATCGGCACCGCGCTTAATCACAATCTCATTCACACCATATTGTTGGGTACGGGCAATTGCATCGGTTTCATCAATATCACCGTAAAGCAGTTGTTCGTCATCAAAGGTTAGAAAAGCGATCTCGGTTAACGTGAGAATTTGCTGGTATGCTTGTTGGGCGGCTTGTTTCGAAGGCCAAAGTGCTGGGCGATAGTTATTATCAAACACAATTTTGGCACCATGCTGCTTAGCTTGTTGTAACATTTCAAATAGTAACTGACGTGAAGCGTCAGGCAAAATGGCTAGGCTGATGCCACTTAAATAGATAAATTGTTGTGAATTTAGAATTTGCTGTGTGTGGGCTTTGCTGTTTTGATCAAGGCACACTGCATCAAGCCAAAATTTTGCCGCGGCATTATCTCGCCAATAGAAAAAACGACGTTCGCCATCGGCAGCGGTTTCGATCAAATACATTCCGGGCAAATGTTTGTCTGAAATAAACACTTCTTCAGTATTGATGCCTTCTTGTTGCCAACTGTTTAGCATTTGTTGGCTGAATGGGTCTTTGCCTAAACCGGTGATATAACGGGTTGTCACACCGTGATCTTTGGTTAAACGAGACAGGTATAGTGCGGTATTTAGTGTATCCCCACCAAACGTTTGTTTGTAAAGCTCACCCGATTTTTGCAACTCAACCATGCATTCGCCAATAACGGCAACTTGCGGATATGCACTCATTTTCACCACCGAATTAGTAAACTATTGCTGACTTGATAGTGCTATTAAAGCGCATTTCATTGCCAATTTCAATAAAAATGAAACGCCGTTTTAAAAATATCGAATCATCGTTCTTGTTTTTGTATGAAGAGACAATTATGCTACTCAAACTTAGGTGATATCAGTTAGTTTCGTTAATTTGGGGTATAATATTGCTATCAATTTATAGGCTGCAATTTATAGGATGATGGAAAGGTAATGGATAAGACAACACAAACGGATGCCGTATCAGCGGTAGTAAAGGTATTTAGTATTCTTAGTGCCCTTGGAGAGCAAAAGGAGATTGGTGTATCTGAATTGTCCCAACGTTTGTTGATGTCAAAAGCCACCACATTTCGTTTTTTGCAAACGATGAAGCAGTTGGGTTATGTCGAACAAGAAGGTGAAGCTGATAAGTATTCACTGACCTTGAAGCTCTTCGAATTAGGTGCGAAGTCCCTCGAGTATGTTGACTTAATCGAAATTGCGGATAAAGAAATGCGCCGCATTGGCCAACTGACTCATGAAGCAGTGCATTTGGGTGCATTAGATGAAGATGCCATTATTTATATCCATAAAATAGACTCGAGTTATAATTTGCGTATGTATTCACGAGTTGGGCGTCGTAACCCATTATATTGCACTGCAATCGGTAAGATTTTACTCGCTTGGCAAGATGAACAAGCGATTCGTCTAGCATTGAAAGATGAAACTTTCAGCCAAAAAACAGCCACGACGATTTTAACTCTAGAGGACTTGCTGGCGGAATTAGCCGTAGTGCGTGAGTGCCATTATGCGCAGGACCGAGAAGAGCAAGAGTTAGGTCTACGTTGTATTGCAGTACCGGTGTACGACCGGTTAGGTCATGTGATTGCAGGGTTATCGATTTCGTTTCCAACTATTCGTTTTGATGAACAACGCATTGGCGATTATGTCGAATTACTGAAAACAGCCGGGCGTAATATTTCACAGAAAATGGGGTATCACCAATATCCATAATATTGGTGATATGGGCTATTTATGAATTAAGTTGTTGAGTAAATAAATCAGTATATTCAAATTCATAGGTTTGTTCTGGGTTGCCAGAGCTGATGGCCTCTGGGAAAGGTTTATTTCCCGGGCGGTCACGGGTTAAACTCCACATTGACACCAAGTTAAGGCCATTATTTTTAGCAAATTCAGCGAGAATATTGACATCATTAAAGTTAAACATGGTGAGGTCATCATTGAGACCAATCATGGGTGTAATTTGTACATAATTATAGAGTTCGTTATCGTCTATCCCCGGGTATAGCGGTTTTAGTTGGTTTTTGATGCTATTGGCAGCTTTTACTGCTGCATCCCCAAGGCTCGTGATATTCGGGTCGTAGTAGTCCATTGCCATCCCATTAACCTTCATCATTAAACCCGCATCGACCGATTTTTTCACGAGTGCTAAGCCTGTGCTGGTTAGCCCTGTTGGCATAGTCGGCAAGGTTAAGCTGAGGGTGATTTGTGGATTATTATCTATAATGACTTTTAAGGCAGAAAATGCATTATCAGCATCGTACAGACCATTCTCGAAATCTAAATCAATATGTGAGGCGCTGAGTGTATCAATGGCTTCTTGGTAGGTGTTGATGAGCTGTTCTTGTGTTTGTACCAATGAAACATCTTGGTTAGCGGCTCCCCCAAATGAAACAGCAACTTTAACACCGCCTGCGATCAGTTCATCACACAAAGGTTTAGCCCAGCTAATGGGCATGGATGGCTGGGCTGACCATGCTGCTTTTTTATCCAATGTGGCGGTTAAAAAACCAAGAGACAGTATATCTACCCCATACTTAATAGCGGCTTGGCTATATTTGGCATTAGGTCTGCCATTTGGGTAATTTTGCCAATCATTCCAAGTTGCATCAACACTGATATCCATATAAGGACCAAAATAAGTTTTATGCATTGTATATCCTTAGTTTATTAATTTATAAAAGGAAATTTCAGCCTATGCTCTGCGGCGTAATTGATAGAACAAGGTCACTTTTATAGAAAATAGACTCTGGAACAAGAACAAAAATTATTAGTAACCTAATAGGTTATAGGTCGGTTTTGATCATGGAAATGGACGTGATTCGCTGTCGACTGCGTTCAGAAAGCCGGATCATAAACTTATATTTGCTTATTCGCCTACCTCTACTTTTTATCTAGGAGCTGGCGCTTTGCCTTCTTTCAAATTTGTATTACCCCACGCAGCAGGGACACTTAGATTGTCATTTGCATCATCATATGCTGCGTAAACACCCTTTTTGAGATTAATATTTCATTTTCACATTGTCATAAAAACAACCAATAGATTTAAAATAAACCCATTATGGAACTAATTAATTATTCTGATTTGTTTTGAAGTTGAGCTTATATACGTGGACAAAATTGAAGGGGATAACAAGGTTAAAAAATAACAAAAATTAATGGGTGTTGTGGGGTGATGGTTGGTGGAAAAACACCCTTATTATTCTGATAAGCCATTAACAACGATGTATCAATCAATTGATTTAATAACTCATGTAAATTACTTATTTGAATATTAAGGTTTTTATAAATTTCACTTATTATTATACAACATTCGGTGTTGCTGCTGACATATAATATTCGCTTATGGACACAGCAGGAAATTGATATGTTTAAAAAGGTTATTGTTATTATTTTTCTTTGTTTCACTTCTTATGGCTTTGCCAGCGACTTTACATTTAAAGAGAAGTCACCCGCTGATCGCGAGTTTGATAAAGACTACCAAGGAATTAAAGAATTACAGGCACAACAAAAGTTTGTCTTTGACCCCAAAAAGAAACTTTCTCAAGAAGAGCAAAGTTATCAAGCGTTGTTAGAGCAGCGAAATACAGATGAAAACGCGTTTCCACAGCGCTTTAATGTGTGTGATGTTAACCCGACGGGAGCAGGGTGCCCTAATTCAATGGCTTGGATGAATGACCGCGAGCAAATGAAAAAAATGCTGGAGCAAGCGGGTCGTCCCTATTAACTATTGGTTTGTGTTGATTCTAAGGGAGCATAGCCCCCTTAGAGATCATATTATACAGATTCAGGGAATGTTAAGGTTGCACCGGGAGCTTCACGGCTTAAATGAATGAAATTCATATGTTTTTCATATTGGTCGAGAATATCACTGATAACCTGTTCTTTGGTGTAATCCATTAAATCATTCCCTTGCGAGCCTTCCCATAAGAAAGTTTCTAAGCGGTAATAATGGGATTTTCCTGAACGTGCGCGATAGGTAAAACCAGGAACTGAATAGCGCTGAGGCCATACTTGGTAAATAAAGCTTTGTTCTTCACCAAGGTCGACCGTTAACTCTAAATGGTCTAATCGCTCATCAGCAATCGGTGGTAAGGTGTTAAATTCCACTTTTGCCCCCCTTAAACTGAGCTCTTTTGCCACTTCTTGCATGGCTGGAATACAGACTAAATCAAGCATTCTCTGGGTATACGTTGTTCCGGGGAAATTCATCACTCGTCCTAAACGCTGTTTCCAATTGAGTGTTCCATTGCCATACAGTGGTGCTGGCGCATTGGTATTTAATGAACTGACCCGTCTAAAGTCCTCAACTTTTAATGACTTATATAGCCCAGCCATAATAAAGAAGATAACAAAACTAAATGGTAAGCCCATGATCACTGTCGTATTTTGTAACGCAGCGACGCCATCTGTCATTAACATCCCTAAGGTGAGTAAACCAATCGCGACAGACCAAAAAATCCGCAACCAATTGGGCGCATCGTTGTTAATATCGCTGAGTTTTGAGGTGAAATTGCCTAATACCAAAGAACCGGAGTCCGCTGAGGTAACATAGAATAACAGCCCAGTAATTGTGGCAACGGAGGCGGTTAGGCCAAAGCCAGGGTAAAGTTCAAGTAGTGAATAGAAGCCTTTTTCGGGAGCGTCGAGCACGGTTTTGGCAAGTTCGCTATTACCGTGAATGATTTCATACAATGCACTATTACCAAAAATAGATAACCACAATAGTGTGAAAACAAACGGGATGATTAAAGTACCAATCACAAATTGTCGAATGGTTCTACCGCGAGATATACGCGCGAGGAATAAGCCAACAAACGGCGACCATGCGACCCACCATGCCCAGAAAAACAGCGTCCAGCTATTCATCCAATCGGTTGGGCGATCAAAGGCAAAGCTGTTGAGAGTCATACCCATAAAGCGATTGATATAGTCCCCCACATTCAGCACTAAGGCATTAAGTAAGAACTCGGTATCGCCGACAAATAAAATAAACAAAATCAAACCAAATGCTAAAAGCACATTGAGCTCTGATAATACGCGAATGCCTTTATTCACTCCTGATGTGGCGGAGATCACTGCCATAATCACCGATAGCAGAATCAATCCACTTTGCACGGGAAGCCCTTGAGGTAAATCGAATAATACTTTGAGGCCATAATTTAGCTGAACAACACCGATCCCCAGAGTTGTTGCGATACCGAAAATCGTCCCTAGTACTGCAGCAATATCCACGGTGTGGCCAATCGGGCCGTCAATCCGTTTGCCAAAAATAGGATAAAGTGCGGAGCGAATGGTTAACGGCAAGTTATAACGATAACTGAAATAACCCAGTGCAATTCCCATTAAGGCATACATAGACCAGCCCGTTAGGCCATAGTGGAACAGGGTCCACACCATCGCCTGACGAGCTGCTTCTAAGGTTTCGCCTTCACCCGTTGGTGGCAGCATATATTGGGTAACCGGTTCAGCGACAGAGAAAAACATTAAGTCGATACCGATTCCTGCGGCGAATAGCATCGCAGACCAACTGAGTACGCTAAATTCAGGTTTAGATTGCTCGGGGCCGAGCTTGATATTACCAAAGCGCGAAGTGGCAACGAAAATCACGAAAACAATATAAAGCGTCGCTGCTAACAGGTAATACCAACCAAAGGTTTTGGATACCCACCCAAGGGCGGCAACGATCCACTGATTTGCTGTTTCGGTCATTAAGATGGTGAAAAAAGAAAACGCCAGAATAAGACCGGCGGAAGTAAAAAAAACCACAGAATTCAATTTATCCTTCTGCTTATTTTTTGGACTATTTTGAGATGTCATTGGTAGTTCCACATTTTTATTTATTTAACAGGTTAAAATTACTTTCTTAGCTAATTAATTGATTTATTAGCAAAGATTTGATTTTCGTTATCCTCTCTTTTATGTTAATTGTGAATGAATTGTTGTAAACAATAGTTAATATTGATTGAACATTCAATTAAAAAAACGTTTAATACAAGGGATCAATGTATTTTTTAGGTTCAAATACCATGCCGAAGATAGGAATGCAGTCGATACGTAAACAACAGTTAATTCAAGCCACATTGGCAGTGATTAATGAAGTTGGAATGCAGGAAGCCAGTTTTGTGTTAATTGCCCGTAAAGCCGGGGTTTCTACAGGAATTATTAGCCATTATTTTCGTGATAAAAATGGCTTACTTGAAGCTACTATGCGGCATATTCAATATCAATTGGGGTTTGCGGTAGCAATACGCTTACGCATGTTAGCTGGGGCGGAGCCAAAATTGCGCATTCAAGCAATTGTTGAAGGCAACTTTGACCCAACGCAAACCAGTGAGGCGGCGATGAAAACATGGCTAGCCTTCTGGGCTAGCAGTATGCATCAACCAAATTTAAATCGTTTACAACAGGTCAATGACCGGCGTTTGTATTCAAATTTAAGTTATGAATTTGGGCGAGTGTTAAGCAAAGCGGATGCACGGATGGCCGCGAAGGGGCTAGCTGCTTTAATTGATGGCCTATGGTTACGGAGTGCTTTGAGTAATGAACAATTTCCTGTCGAGGATGCACTCAAAATCACCAACGAGTATATCGATATGCAACTGAAACGTGCAGAGGTTATCGGAACCTAATCACCCACTCAGAGGAGATAATATGCAACATCCACCGATACATAAGCTTTATATTCATGGTGGTTATGTCGACAGTTCACAACCTGAATGCGGGCAATTTCCTGCAATCAACCCTGCAAATGGCGAAACTATCGCGCATTTGCAGTCTGCGACGCTTGAAGATATCCAATGGGCGGTAGAAAGCGCCAAACAAGGCCAGAAAGTATGGGCGGCAATGACCGCAATGGAACGCTCACGTATTTTACGCCGTGCGGTGGATATCTTACGGGAACGTAACGACGAGCTGGCTTACCTCGAAACGCTTGATACGGGGAAACCACTTTCTGAAACTCGTTATGTGGATATCGTTACAGGGGCGGATGTCCTTGAATACTATGCAGGGTTAATCCCTATGCTTGAAGGGCAGCAGATCCCTCTGCGTGATAGCGCATTTGCTTATACCCGCCGTGAACCGCTGGGGGTGGTGGCAGGGATTGGCGCATGGAATTACCCTATTCAAATCGCATTATGGAAGTCTGCTCCAGCACTGGCAGCAGGTAATGCCATGGTGTTCAAACCCAGTGAAGTCACTTCGTTAACGGCCTTAAAGTTGGCTGAAATCTATACGGAAGCGGGCGTGCCAGCAGGGGTATTTAACGTGGTGACCGGGCAAGGCGGTGAAGTGGGCCAATGGTTAACAGAGCACCCTGATATTGCCAAAGTTTCATTCACAGGGGGGATCGCAACGGGTAAAAAAGTGATGGCGAATGCGTCAGCCTCTTCATTAAAAGAGGTGACGATGGAACTAGGCGGTAAATCACCCCTGATTATTTTTGATGATGCAAACTTAGATAAAGCCGCGGATATTGCCATGATGGCGAATTTTTATAGTTCAGGCCAAGTGTGTACCAATGGAACACGGGTTTTTGTCCCTGAATCGCTTAAATCGCAGTTTGAAGACAAGGTCATTGAGCGTGTAGCTCGGATTAATATAGGTTCACCCACTGACGAAAATACTAACTTTGGGCCATTAGTCAGTTTTGCTCACATGGAAAATGTGCTGCGTTATATTGCGTTAGGTAAACAGCAAGGCGCGAAATTATTGTGTGGTGGTGAACGCTTAATGGATGGTGATTTTGCACAAGGTGCGTATGTTGTACCAACGGTATTCACTGATTGCCACGATGAAATGCAGATCACGCAGGAAGAAATTTTTGGTCCTGTAATGAGTATTTTGAGTTATCAATCAGAAGATGAAGTGATTGCTCGTGCAAACAATAGCGTCTATGGGCTTGCAGCTGGGGTCGTGACACAAGATTTAACACGCGCACATCGGGTTATCCATCAATTAGAGGCTGGAATTTGTTGGATTAATACATGGGGTGAATCACCAGCTCAAATGCCTGTGGGCGGATATAAGCATTCTGGCGTTGGTCGTGAAAATGGCGTAATGACACTGCAAAATTATACACAAGTGAAATCCATTCAAGTGGAGTTAGGGGAATTTACATCCGTTTTTTAATCACATCATTTTAATTTGACTGAAACAGAGGAGATAACAATGGTCTATGACTATATTATTATCGGTGCTGGTTCAGCCGGTAACGTTCTTGCTACCCGCCTGACAGAAGATCCTGATGTTACTGTGCTGCTCCTTGAAGCAGGTGGACCGGATTATCGGTTCGATTTTCGCACACAAATGCCAGCGGCATTAGCGTACCCATTACAAGGGCGACGTTATAATTGGGCTTATGAAACTGACCCTGAACCACATATGGATCACCGCCGTATGGAGTGTGGCCGTGGAAAGGGGCTTGGTGGCTCATCATTGATTAATGGGATGTGTTACATCCGAGGGAATGCTCTAGACTTTGACGGTTGGGCAGAGGCGCCCGGGTTAGAAGATTGGCATTATCTTGATTGTTTACCTTATTTTAGAAAAGCGGAAACACGTGATATTGGTCCTAATGATTACCACGGCGGAGATGGCCCTGTTAGTGTGACGACGCCGAAGAATGGCAATAATGTGTTGTTTCATGCGATGGTGGAAGCAGGTGTACAAGCAGGGTACCCGCAAACAGATGATTTAAATGGGTTTCAGCAGGAAGGCTTTGGTCCGATGGATCGCACAGTCACACCACAAGGGCGACGTGCTAGCACCGCAAGAGGGTATTTGGATCAAGCGAAAGGGCGAAGAAATATCACCATTGTGACACATGCGACAACAGATACCATTGAGTTTGAAGGGAAAAAAGCGGTTGGTGTGAAGTATTACCAAGGCCAGAGCACGGCATCTACGGTGGTGAAAGCCCGTAAAGAAGTATTATTGTGCGCGGGGGCGATAGCGTCACCGCAAATCTTGCAGCGCTCTGGCGTGGGGCCTGAAGATGTTTTAGCTGAATTTAATATTTCGCCTGTCCATGTTTTACCCGGTGTTGGGCAAAACCTGCAAGATCACCTTGAAATGTATTTGCAGTATGAATGCAAACAGCCTGTTTCATTATATCCTGCATTAAAATGGATTAATCAGCCCAAAATCGGTGCGGAATGGCTATTTAAAGGTACTGGAATTGGGGCAAGTAACCAATTTGAAGCGGGTGGATTTATTCGTACCAGTGAAAAATTTGCATGGCCAAATATTCAATTCCACTTTTTGCCTGTGGCGATTAACTACAATGGCAGTAATGCAGTCAATCAGCATGGTTTTCAAGCTCATGTGGGCTCAATGCGCTCCCCTAGTCGAGGTCGTGTTCGCTTAAAATCTTTAGACCCAAGGCAACATCCGAGTATTTTGTTTAATTACATGTCATCGGAACAGGATTGGGAAGAGTTCCGTGCTGCTATTCGTATTACCCGTGAAATTATGGCTCAGCCTGCACTTGACCCATATCGCGGAGAGGAAATAAGCCCTGGAAAACAGGTTAGTACAGATGAAGAGCTAGACGCATTTGTCCGCGAAAGAGCAGAAACCGCTTTTCACCCATGCGGAACCTGTAAAATGGGTCATGATGATATGGCGGTAGTTGATGGTGCAGGACGAGTTCACGGTATTGAAAATTTACGTGTTATCGATGCATCTATTATGCCGTTGATTATTACCGGAAATTTAAATGCAACGACCATCATGATCGCGGAGAAAATTGCCGATAAAATTCGAAACCGTCCTCCATTACCGACTAGTGATGCAGACTATTATGTCGCAGGTGATAGGTCGGTGAGAACCCCGCCATTACACGATTAGCCTATTCACGCAATTTTTATGTATAAAGCGATTGATATTTATATCAGTCGCTTTTTTTTATGCGATTAAAGAATAAAGGTAAGTCAATTAACACTAATAATCTTAATGATAATGCAAATGATATTCATTATGATCTTGATCATTATTATCATTGGTGTATATTCCAAGGCTTATTAATATTCACAAGGGAAATGAGTACGTAACCATTCAATAAATAAGGTTTTTCGGACTAGTTACATCTATGGCATAGCACTTAAATTTACTTTAAATGCATAAATGGAAAAGTATAAAAAATGTATCCTCACATCTTTTATACGCTATTTCTTCACGTCTATCTAATCATCATTAATTAATGAAGGCATTACTTAAATGATATTTCAAAATAAAAACATAATTAGCTTAATTATTATATGTTCTTCAAGCACAGCATTAGCGAATCAAACCAATACCACAACTCAAAAAGATAAACTTCTCGTCACAGCCAGCAAAATAAAGTCAAATAGCAAGCAAATAGACGCCAATGATATTTCTACAGTAAGAGGAACGACCAATTCAGATATATTTGCCAATGAAACTTCATTGCAAGTTAATAATGCACGAAATGAAGCCGGTGCACTGGATATCGGTATTCGAGGATTACAAGGAAACGGGCGAGTCCCTATTATCATTGATGGCAGTTTGCAATCAACCAACACTTGGCGTGGTTACCAAGGAAGTACAGATAGAACTTATGTGGATATGGATTTAATCGATACAATTGAGATCGAAAAAGGGGCTTCGATGAGTAAATTCTCAGGAGGAGCCATCGGAGGTACGGTTAAATTAAAAACATTATCAGCAAATAGTATTATTCCTCAAGGTGACCAATTTGGTTTCTTATTTAAGGGGAATATTTACAATAATAACCGACGCCCGACCATTGCTTCAGATGAAAAAGGTGAGTCTGGGTATCGTGTTTCAAACGGTGTTAAGAATTCGCATTTTAATAATGGCTCAGTAACCGCGGGCGTTGCTTATCGTAATGACAAGTTTGATGTGTTAATTGCCCATAGCGATAGAAAGCAAGGGAATTACTTTGCTGGGAAAAATGGTTATCACAAATATTCCAATGCAGATGCCCCGATAAAACCTGGGCAAGAAGTGGTTAATACCAGCTATGAAAGTCAGTCAACATTATTAAAAACTAATATTTATCTTAACCCATACTCAAGTATTGAATTAAATTACCGCCATCATGAACAAAAAGCAGGCGAGGTTTTAGCGGCGTATTGGTACCAATTCGATGGAAAAATGCCGCAGTGGTCATTAGGTAGTGCAGATATTGATACTGCCTCTTTAAACTATTCTTATAAACCCGATTCATTATGGGTAGACATGAATTTAGGTCTTTGGTGGACAAAAGGTAAATTTAAACAACGTAATGGCACAACGGATGATGTTACCGCGCACTACGGTAATCAATATCAGCATCGCTATACCGATGAACGAATGGGTTTTAACTTAGAAAATACCTCTGAGTTTGCAGATTATCCTATCGATATCACTTATGGTTTGGAATATATGCAACAAAAATCAAAGCCATTGACTAAAACCTATCAACCGATTTGGACGCCAGAAGGAACCATACCCGGTGAGGAGTTAGATCCTGTAACGCGTAATGCTAAAGGAACGAATAAATCGGCCTTTACCAATATGGCATACAAAGGGGAATGGGTGAGTACTTTAGTTGGGTGGCGTATTCACGCTTTCGATGTTGATGACCATGTTTTAGGTAAAAGTATTAGCTATGGTCCGAAAAATGATTTAATGGGTGAGTTACGTTTTCATGTGACTAATGAATTTGATATTTATACCAAATATTCTGATAGCTATAGAGAACCGAGCTTATTCGAGACCACAGCATCAGGGCAAACCTACTCTTATTCTCCAGATGTTCCATTAAAACCAGAACATGCTAAATCATTTGAAGTTGGAATGAATGTAGAAAAAGAAAACCTTATATTTGATGAAGATAATACTAAATTACGTGTGGCTTATTTTAATAATGATATAAAGGGTTATCTCTCTCAAGGAGTGAATCCAACGGGCGTATATCACCCTTATATCGTGATGAAAAACTACGATAGTTTCAAGCTCTCAGGTTATGAAATTGAACTGAAATACGATTCTAATTATGCATTTGGTTCCTTCGATGCAACTTTTTATAACAATTCTGAGTTATGTTCACGAGACGAAATGGAGTTAGGTCGCCTTCCTACTGCATGTAATTCAGTTGGATTTGCTTGGGGGTTATCACCTTCACGTATTCCACCGAAAAAGGTTGTGACCGGAGTTGTTGGGGTGAAAATGTTTGACCAAAAATTACAAACAGGTTTGCGAGTTCGTTATAACTCAGGCAAAGACTACCCTCATGAGTGGTTAGTGGGAACCGCTGCGGCCCCAGTAACTAAGCTGTACTCAACTACGACATTTGATTTGTTAGGCAAATATCATGTTTCGAAAAATATTCATGTGAATTTTAATATTGATAACCTAACTAATCGCTATGCATTTGACCCAGGAACTGTGATTTATATGCCTATCCCTGGGAGAACGTTTAGGCTTGGTTTGGAAGCAACGTTTTAGTTAATTTCGTGATTATTACCTTAGGTTTATATTAGCCTAAGGTAATATAGAATTCTTTATATGGCTTTAATAGATTAATTTTTATGGTAATTTAAATAAAATAGAGTGCGATGTTGTTTATTAGTTGCGCTTCTTATGATTTTTTCTTCGGGGTTAAGGAATATACGCTAGTCAATTTTAGACAAAAAAAACCTCCAAATATTTAAGGAGGGAAAATAAATATAAAGCGAGCCTATTTATATAGCATTAATTTACGATAAACCATAGCCGACCAGTTGAATTAATTTATACAAAAACGACATTAACTCACAATTTATAGCGTTTTAGTTATTCAATTTAGATGAACATCTATTATTTAACAGAGTTAATCAGCCATTGTAGATAATTATCTTCAATTTGGCTTGGGTCTAAGCGAATGAGCTCTGGGGTATCATATGGGTGTATTTTTTTTATCTCATTAAACAAATTGAGTTGATTTCCTTGAGTCGTTTTGATCAATAGTAAGATCTCCTTATCTTGTGTGATATTGCCATGCCATAGATAAACGGATGTTATTTCTGGGAGTAGAGAAACACATGCAGCTAAACGATTAGCTAACAAATGTTGGGTTATTTTAATTGCACTTTCATGGCTATTGGTCGTACATAACACAATACATGGACGTTGAGCATTTGTGGTGTAAATGTTATCAGTGGGCATTTTATTTCCTTATTAGTCATATTTGGATGTGTTTTGTTACTCATATAAGATTAGAGATAAAAAGTGTATGAGAACAAAGGATAATCACTATAAGTGTTTTTTAGCATTATCAGATTAGATAATAACTAATATTAATTAAGCAGAGAGTATTGGTTCAATAGTAAAGCGTGCATTTTTTAATCAATCATTATCATTATTATGATTTTTTATATATTCAACATAATTTAGAATATTTCTTGATTTTATTTTATTAATTCGATTCAGCAATCATAAATTGAGGGTTCGCTATAAAAATAATTGAAATTTTAGTATATTAAGAAACAAATTTGATTATACGAAAAATGCGAGTGTATGTGTTGCTAGCCTAGTAACAAAGCAAATAATAAGCCCAGTTTTATTCTTACTCTTATTAATGTAAGAATAAGCTTATTTTTGTGTGCAAGATATATCAGAAGATTAATTGCTGAAATAATATATTACGTATTGTTACAAATTAGTTTGAGTTTTTATCATAAAAGAATCTACGTACTGATAAATATCAAGGTTTTTGAGCTATATATTGTTAACCTAAAGATAAAATTAGAATATATAACTGAAATTACTCTGTATTTCCATCTTTAAACGTGTATGGATAACCTTATGAATAAACTGACACCTTTAAAACCTGTTCCAACTCTAATCGCAGTTGCTATAACATTAATTATTTGGTTTTTAATTCCTGTTCCTGAAGGCGTTAATCCAAATGCGTGGCATCTTTTGGCATTATTTGTCGGCACAATCGCTGCCATTATTGGTAAAGCTTTACCGATAGGGGGTGTTTCTATTGTCGCAATTTCATTAGTTGCAGCTACAGGAGTCACTAATCCTGAATCAACCAAAGGGGCAATTGCGGATGCTTTAAGTGGTTTTTCTAATGACCTAATCTGGTTAATTGGTATTTCTATTATGGTTTCCATGAGCTTGAATAAAACAGGCTTAGGGGCAAGGATAGGTTATTATGTCATTTCTTTATTTGGTAAAAAAACATTGGGTATTGCTTATTCATTGGCAATAGCAGAAACAATTTTGGCTCCTGTGACACCAAGTAATACTGCACGAGGTGGGGGAATTATTCACCCAATCATGCGCTCGATTTCAGATAGTTTTGGGTCAAAGGCCGAAGATGGAACTGCAGGTAAAATAGGGCGCTACTTATCACTCGTTAACTACAATATTAACCCAATCACTTCTGCAATGTTTATTACGGCGACAGCTCCCAATCCATTAATTGTTAGCTTGATAATTAGCGAAACTAGCCAAGAAAATGAATTAACTTGGGGAATGTGGGCTATTGCAGCATTTGTTCCAGCCATCGTGTCATTAATATTAATGCCTTTGGTTATCTATTTTATGTATAAACCGGAAATTACCTCAACACCGGATGCACCAAATTTTGCCAAAGAACGTTTGCAGCAGTTAGGCCCAGTTTCATTGCCTGAAAAAATAACGCTCGGTGTTTTTGGGTTATTACTTTTGATGTGGGCTGGTGTACCTGCGATGATTTTTGGGCCTGCATATAGTGTTAATGCTACCACAGCCGCCTTTATTGGGTTGAGTATTCTATTAGCGACAGGGGTCATTAATTGGGATGACGTGCTAAAAAACAAAGGGGCTTGGGATACGGTTGTCTGGTTCTCCGCTTTAGTGATGATGGCGAGTTTCTTAGGAAAACTCGGTCTCATTAAATGGATGTCATTAACAGTTGGTGCAACCATTGATGGAATGGGCATTAGCTGGGTATGGGGAATGTTAATTCTTGTTTTAATTTATGTGTATTCCCATTATTTCTTCGCGAGTACAACGGCGCATATTACGGCAATGTATGCGGCATTTTTCTCCGCGGGTTTAGCACTTGGCGCTCCACCAATGTTATTGGCCTTAACGTTAGCATTCTCATCATCACTAATGATGTCATTAACACATTATGGTACAGGAACAGCCCCGATTATCTTTGGGTCAGGTTATGCCACTCTTGCTGAATGGTGGAAAACCGGTTTTGTCATGAGTGTGGTTAACTTAGCCATTTGGTTCTTCATTGGTAGCGTTTGGTGGAAATTCTTAGGTTATTGGTAATTAGCTGAATTAGTTATTAAAAACAACCAATAGAAATCGGGCTATCGGCTCGATTTCTTCTTTTTAATATCCCTTGCTACAAAGAAGTGGCTATTGTGACAACAAGGTCACTTATTATAGAAATCAACATCACTTTCCCCCAACTAAAGACTGACGATGTTTTTAATGCGTGTTGCCATAACAGACTTATTTCATCGGCATGTGCATACTTTCTTTTATTGATCGCCATCTTTATTTTTTTGATTGTATCGTTATCTATTGGTAATGTTTTTTGAATAACCATGCTATGACCTTCCATTAAGTTGAAGATGAAACTTCAATCGGTAAGATTGACACTGTTCGCCTGTATTAATTATCTCAGGTCATACAAGAAGAAAAATTGATGAGCTTTTATGCAAACTTCCTCTTTTATCCTATTTGAAATGAGACTTAATCTATTTAATAAGGAAAAAGGTAGCTTAGGAGAAAAATCCTCTTTATTAAGAGGAAATGGCTCTTGATTTAAGGTTACATTTATTATTTTTTGGCGAGATATTTTTTATTTAGAGAAGTCGGAGATAAAGGCCATAAATGTGATTGGTTTACATGCAAAAGCCAGTATGATGTAGCTGCGAGTCAGTTAATTTATTCAGAGGAACACATGTATTCACAAAGAAAGGCAGAATTTTTCTTGGTGCTTACCACGATAATTGCAGCTTGGGGATGGGTGTTTTCCCGAGAAGCTGTGCAGGGAATGCCAATATTTGCCTTTCTTGGTAGCCGTTTTTTACTCGCTGCTATCATTTTAGCCCCTTTTTGCCGAGGGAAAAAAAATAGAATAACGGTGAAGCAATTACCAAAAATATTAATGACAGGCGGTTGGATGTCACTAAATATGGCGCTCTGGATCCACGCGGTGGCAATAACAGACTCAATTGGCGAAGGGGCTTTTATCATGAGCCTCGCTATGTTATTTGTTCCGTTAGTCGCATGGGCCATTTTAAAAAATAAACCTGTCCGTTATTTCTGGGAAGCACTCCCTGTTGCGGTATTAGGACTGGCATGCTTAACCTTATTTAAGGCTCAACTTGAATTTAAAGCAAGTCAACTGTGGTTTCTTGGCGCGGCAATTGTCCAAGCTATCTATTTTTGTTATACCAGTTTATATACTCGAACAATTCCTCTTTTACCGTTAACGGCCATTCAACTTGCTTGTACAGGAATGACAGGGCTTGTCTTGTCATTCTTTTTAGAAGAGTGGCCGAGCAGCATGACAATGCCTACCATGATGTGGTTTATTGCTAGTGTGGTGATAGCAACGAGTTTACGCTTTGTGTTACAGCTTATTGGCCAAAAAAATACCACAGCAGGAAATGCGGCAATTATTATGATCCTTGAACCCGTGATGACCGTTTTTGTCGCGGCTATTTGGTACCATGAAAGAATGCCTTTTATCCAAATTGTGGGGTGTGTGCTAATTTTATCGTCATTATTCTACTATCGATGGCGCTGTTCTAATTCATTACCAAGGTAAAATACACATAATAAAAAAATGGGTTAATACAGCTTTTTTACCAGAAAACAGCTATGATTGTTATGAATAGTCAGTGATAGGGATATTAATCTTAATAAGAACGTCTTATTTTGCGTATTAAGATTAATGGTATTGAAAATATAAACGATATATCCAAAATAGCGTGAACTAGGAATAATAGCGGTTTATTATTATCACCTTAGTTAAAGCTGAATAGGAAATGGGCATAAAATGAAAAAATTAGCATTAATATTAGGTATGGCGGGAGCGATGGTTGTGTTGTCTGCATGTTCTGATGAAAAATCAGAAATTGCGGAGTACAAAGAGAATTTTGTGAATACCTGTGTTGTTGCATCAGGAAACCCGCAAGGTGAAACGGCAAATGCGGTCAGTGCAATTTGTGGTTGTGCCTACGATAAAACAATTGAAAAGTATGGTTTAGCTGAGTTTAAACGTATGGATGCGGAATTAGAAAAATCAGGTACTGCAGAACCTGAATTCCAAAAAACCATGATTGAATTTGTTCAACAGTGTTCGACTAACGCGCGTTAATTGTTTATTACTCGCAGCTATTTATTATCAATCAACAATAGCTGCGAGTTTATTATTTTTATTTAAATAAATGTTTAAATTGATGTGGAGCACTGCGCAAGTATTGTGGCGCAACATCTATCTGTTCATTCAATTCGCTCGCTGCTCTCCAAGGCCAACGTGGCTCAAATAGGATCCCTCTGCCAATAGCCACCAAATCTGCTTGATGGGTTGCAATAATGGCTTCAGCTTGTAAAGGTTCAGTGATAAGACCTACAGCAATAACAGGCATCATGGTATTTTCATGAATAGCTTGGGCTAAAGGGACTTGGTAATTTGGGCTCAATGGTATTTGTTGCGCTGGTGATAACCCACCTGACGAAACGTGAATGTAATCGCAACCCAAATCCTCTAGTAATTCAGTAAGTTCAATAGATTCAGGTGTATTCCAACCAGATTCAAGCCAATCTGTTGCAGAGATCCGCACGCCAATTGCAATATTAGGGTTAATTGTTTCTCTCATTTCATGGAAAATGTTAATAAGTAATCGAGTACGCCCCTTAAAGCATCCACCATATTCATCTTGTCGTAAGTTGGATACTGGTGATAAGAACTCATGCAGTAAATATCCATGAGCAGCATGGATCTCAATAACGTCAAAACCTGCTTTTTCAGCACGAATTGCTGCATCAATAAATTGCTGCTTTAGCTGTAAAATTTCTTCAACAGTTAATGCATGTGGTACCGTATTATCACCAAAAGCAAGCGCGGATGGTGCAACAGTTTGCCAACCATTAGGTTGTGTGGGTTGGATACTTTTCCCTCCCAACCAAGGTAAATCAGTTGATGCTTTCCTGCCTGCGTGAGCGATTTGCACCCCTATTCGAGCATCTGAAAACTGCCTGATATCGCTGAGCATTTGTTGCATTTCAGCCATTTGTTCATCATTCCATAAACCAAGATCTTTATAGGTAATACGCCCTTCAGGAACAATAGCGCTAGCTTCTACAATAACTAAAGAGGCACCAGATAACGCAAGGTTCATATAGTGGGCTTTATGCCATGCTGTTGGCATGCCATTTTCTGCAGAGTATTGGCACATAGGAGGAACAATTATTCGATTTTTCAGAGAAACTTGGCCTATTGATGCAGGTGAAAAAAGGCGGCTCATTGGAACATTCCTTATTAGCAAGCTTAAATTATTTTAATATTATACTCCGTTAGCCAAATTTTTTTTGTGAGATGGTGTGGTATTACGGGGTAAATTTTGTTTTTAAGCGGATCGTTGATAGAAAATCAAGTGAAATTTTGCATATTTGATCAAAACCATAAAAAGTATATTTCTCTAGCAACATAATGCAAAAAGAGGGGGAGAATATAAAAAAACGAGGTAAAAAATAAAATATAATAATAACTATTATTTTTTGATTGTTATAATTCTGTAACTTATAAATAAAATTAATTACCACCAACTTAGAATGGCGTTAATATCTGCTTATGGTTTTAATGGTTCTAATAGAGAATAAAGCTATTTTTTTATTTTAAATGATAATTTAAATAAGAATTAATGCATTGTTTGTGAAGCAAAAATATAAAATATTCCTTGCGGTTATATTCAATGGTTTATATAAGAAACAAGCTTGTTAAGTTAATGCAAACCAAGCTAAATGTTGTGTTTACCTGAAAAATATAATTCTAAGAAGGAAGTAGATGTGCTGACAATTATTGGTATTTTAATCATTTTATCGATAGTAACATTATTGATGATGGGGAAAGTTAGCCCAATTATCGCAATGTCTTGTATCCCCTTTATTGGTGCTTTATTTGCTGGTTACTCTGTTGCCGAAATTTCAGTATTCTTTGAAAGTGGTATTAATAAAGTGTCAAAAGTCGCAGCGATGTTTTTATTTGCGATTTTATTCTTTAGCTTAATGAAAGACCTGCACATTTTTGATCCGTTGATTCGTTTTATGGTTAAAATGACACGTGGAAATATTATTGTTGTTTGTATTATGACAACGTTAATTGCGGGGGTTGTCCATTTAGATGGGTCAGGTGCTGCGACATTCTTAATTATTATTCCTGCCTTATTACCTTTATACCGTCAACTAGGGATGAGTCCTTATTTAATGTTGCTGTTGATGTGTGCCAGTATGGGGGTCATGAATATGGTACCTTGGGGTGGGCCATTAGGCCGAGCCTCAGCTGTCACTGGAATTGATGCCTCGACCCTATGGCAACATTTGATCCCAGTACAATTAATTGGCATGGCTGGCGCAGTGGTATTTGCTATTCTGATGGGATTACGTGAGAAAAGACGTATTGCAGCGGCAAGTTTGAAAGGCACTACGCCATATGAAATGGATTCTTTACTACCTGTCAGTGACGACTCTGCAGATATAAGCGAAACGGTTCAGAAACCCAAAAAGCCACTTATTAATGGTGGGCTAATCATCGCATCCGTTATCTGTTTAGCATTTGGTTTATTATCTGCCCCTTATGTTTTTATGATCGCACTTTCCATTGCTTTAATGGTTAACTTCCCTAACCCTAGAGACCAAATGAAAATTTTGGCAGCCCATGCACCGCAAGCGTTGGGAATGGTGGCTATAATATTAGCAGCGGGAGCATTCTTAGGTATTTTATCTGAAGGTGGCATGCTTGAGTCAATAGCAACAGACTTAACGGCTATTTTACCAACAGAATGGGTTTCTAAAGTCCATATTTTTGTCGGTATTTTAGGTGTGCCGATGGATATTTTTACTAGTACAGATGCTTATTATTTTGCTTTATTACCTATAATTCAACAAATTGCAGCCACTGTTGGTGTTGACCCATCTTCCGTTGTTTACGCCATGGCGATAGGTAACAACGCAGGCACCTTCGTGAGTCCGTTTTCACCAGCAGCATGGCTAGCAATGGGATTAGCTGGAATTGATATGGGCCGTCACTTACGCTATTCGTTTGGTTGGATTTGGTTGTTTAGTTTCTTTTTGTTAGCGGTAGGGGCGCTACTCGGCCTTTATTAATTAGCTCGTCGGCTTCAAAAGTAAACCCTAGGTGCATACTTGTCTATGCTCCTAGGGATTTACTTTTTTGCCGCCTAGCTGTGACATGAAATTCTTAGAGCAAATTATCTCTTCTTAAATCCTTATATCAAACTATCTTCATCTTGCTCGCCACCGCGTTGTTGGCTTCAAAAGTAAATTCCAGTGATAGGTAACTAGGTTTGATTATTTTTTAGCTATTCAACTATCACGTATTAACTATCAGATAGTTACTATGTCGTAAAACGAATGGCTATGACATGATTTATTGGTTAATTATATCAATAAGGTTTGTTATGCGTAGGCCACTTTCTTCCTATCATCCTATTCTATATTGGCTGCGCGTAACTCAAAAGCGCTTAGCTCGAAAATTGCATTGGGCATGTTCTGCCAAGCATTATGCGAAATCAAAATCCAGTGAACGCCTTGAATATCGCTACAACAAGCATACATCTAAGCTGATCCGTAAATTAGGTGAATCAGACCTACGCTTGCAATACAACAAAGTGACGAATTTACGTATTGCTGCTGAAGCGATGAATGGAGTTATTATCTACCCGGGCGAATATTTTTCATTTTGTCGGCTCGTAGGAAAACCGACTTCGCGCAGAGGTTTTCTTGAAGGTATGGAACTTTCGTTTGGTGAAGCTCGTTCAGGGATCGGCGGGGGAATTTGCCAACTAAGTAATTTAATTCATTGGATGGTATTGCATTCTCCATTGCAAGTGGTTGAGCGTGCTAATCATAGTTTTGACCCATTTCCAGATGAAGGTCGTGTATTGCCTTTTGGTTCAGGGGCGGCAATCTTTTATAATTATATCGATTTGGTTTTCTATAATCCGACACAAAGTGCTTTTCAATTGGTATTTAATATCGCTGAGCATCAACTCGAAGGGGAGTTATTGAGTTGTACCTCACGTGAACATAAATACCATATTTATGAGAAAAACCATAAGTTTACCCGAGAAAATGGAGTTATATACCGGCATAACGAAATTTGGCAAAAAGTGACAACTAAAGGACAAGAACCTAGTACTTTGCAAGATAATTGTTTGTATCGTAATAAAGTGATAGTGAAATATTCCTTAGATGAAAGCCAGATAGCGGTTGAATAATATCGCTAGCAATGAGATTAGGAATAAATTGATAGCCTTTTTCTTGACAATTAGACTAAAATTCAACTGTTTTCCTTCAATTTCGCTAATTTTGACCCTTAGCTAAGTAAAAATGAGGCCGTTACTCGGAATAAATATGTAATACCTACACTTGATTTCTCAACAATTAAAGACGCAAATCTAGCAAAAAGATTTGTGGTTATTTCTATTTCTTTAGAGAAAGCATGATGAATATGCAATCAAGAAAGTATGGTAGAACGTATCACTATCCGTTCTCCCCTGGTACGACTAGTGATGATCGCATTAATAGCGATTGGTGGTCGCACATCCAAAATATAGACAAACTGGTTCACACAGAAAAATTGGATGGTGAAAATAATTGCTTAAACCGTTATGGGGTTTTTGCGCGCTCTCATGGGGCTCCAACTCAATCGGCATGGAGCCAGCAAATTCGCCAACGTTGGCAGTTGATTAAAGATGATTTAGGGGATATTGAACTATTCGGTGAAAACCTTTACGCAATACATTCCATTGAATATCAACATATTGAAGATTATTTCTATGTGTTTGCTGTTAGGCAAGGGGAGTATTGGCTTAGTTGGGAAGAGGTGCAATTTTATGCGGCTTTATTTGATTTTCCAACTGTCCCTCAATTAGATTTATCACTCAGTAAACATATGGACAAGCAAGAATATGCAAGTTCATTAATTACTGCGGCATCATTAGATAGCCAATTTATTGCGCGTGATACCCACACAGGGAAAGCCTGTAGCATGGAAGGGATTGTGAGCCGTGATAGTCAAGGGTTTCATGTGGATGATTTTATGGCACATGTTTTTAAATATGTGCGTAAAAACCATGTCAAAACTGATATCCACTGGAAGCGGCATTGGCAGCGAGCCAAGCTGGCCTTTGAATTGCAAGGAGAACAGCCATGAGTTGGCAATTAACCCAATATCGTGATTGGACACAGCTTGAAAAACAGTTCGATTTTGTGCGTGATATGCAATATGTACCGCAAGACCGTTTGCACCATGCGGAAGGCAATGTGGCTATTCACACTCAAATGGTGTTAGTGGCTTTGGAGGGTTTACCTGAATATCAACAGCTTCCAGAACTTAAACAACAAATCGTTTGGGCGGCAGCGTTGCTACATGACGTCGAAAAACGCAGTACAACAAAAGAAGATGAAGAAGGGCGAATTCATTCGCCTGGACATGCCAAAAAAGGCGAGTTATCTGTACGCAATATATTATTTCGGCAAATAGAAACTCCTTTTGCTATTCGTGAACAAATTGCAGCTTTAGTTCGATTTCATGGTTTACCGCTTTGGTTAATGGAAAAGCCAGATCCTGAACGCACGTTATTTGCTGCTTCGTTGCGTGTTGAAATGTCTTTATTGTGCATGCTTGCGAAAGCTGATGCGATAGGGCGTACGTGTGAAGATAAAGCGGAATTGTTGGCCAGAATCGAGCTATTTGAGTTGTTCTGCCGTGAGCAGGGTTGTTGGGATCAACCTAAATCATTTGCTTCGCAGGCTGGGCGTTTCCATTATTTTCATCATCAAAAGGGCACTACGGATTATCAACCTTTCGAAGAAACTGGTAGTGAAGTGGTTATGCTATGTGGTTTGCCGGGGATGGGAAAAGACCATTTTATCAAACAGTTTTACCCACAAACTGCGGTGGTATGTTTAGATGATATTCGCCGAGAACATAAAATCAACCCAGCAGACAAAAATGCCCAAGGTTGGGTAGCTCAGCAAGCCAAAGAGCAAGCTAAACGCTTATTACGCACTAAAACACACTTTATTTGGAATGCGACGTCATTAAGTGCCTCTTTGCGAGGAACAATGATCAGCTTATTTGAACGCTACCAAGCAAAAGTTCATTTAGTTTATTTGGAAGTGCCATTTAAACAGTGGCGACAACAAAATCAACAGCGTAAATATGCGGTTCCAGAGCAGGTTATGGAAAAAATGGCAGGGAAGTTAGAATTGCCAACGCCAGATGAAGCCCATCAAGTATCCTATTATATTGATGGTAATTTTGAATCGTTACTTGCAGAAAAATAAAATTAATCGCCTGCCTCTTAGTTAGAGGCAGGACGTGATATTAGTTTTAAGGAACGTACACATCGCCCTCGAAGAGTTTTCTTGCTGTACGAATAATTGACGCCTGAATCCCTTCCGGTGAATTGCCTTGTTGGTTTAACGACACGTCAAATTTTCCACTTAAATGTTCAATGGAAATGTTATTCATATCAACAGAGTGAATATATTGCTGAGTAATACTATTAGGAACAATAGTACTTGTCGCAATGGCGATAGCACCAGTCACGGCAAGTGCGCCATGGCATTTATGTGGCATAAAATAACGGACATTAATTGTTCCACCGTGAATGGCAGGTGAAATCAATATAGGCTTAGGGATAACTTTTTTTCTCACATCACCAAGCCCCATCACTGCGCCTGCTTGTATACGAATAGCTTCGAGCTTTTGCATAAATTCGGCATCAGTTTCGAGCTGTTCTGCGGTTTCATAACCGGTTTTATTAAGCTGAGGCGCATCAATCAACACCACAGGCATCGCCATATCAATACAACTAACATCAATACCTTCAATGGTGTCAATAGCGTGGCCAGTCGGGAGCAATTTTCCTGTTTTAGTTCCACAAGCATTTAAAAATGTCAGTGCAACAGGCGCGGCATGACCGGGTACACTTGCAATTTCAGTGTCACCATCATAATCGACATGGCCATCAGGCGTTTGTACAGTAGAGTTGACGAAGGTGTTTGTATTGACATTACGGATCCTCACAGTCGTTGTTTCACCTGTGATAGGGACCAAGCCTTTTTCGATAGCAAAAGACCCCACGGCACAAAGAATATTGCCACAATTTGGTGCGGTATCAACAATGCGCTCAGTAATAGAAACCTGAGCGAATAAATAATCAACATCAGCATCACGGTGGGTTGAAGGGCTAATAATTGCGACTTTACTGGTTTGTGGGCTGCCACCACCAATGCCATCAATTTGCAAAGCATGGCCAGAACCCATAATCGCTAGAATCAGCTCATCCCGTTGTTGTATGTCTTTAGGAAGGGAGTCCGCTAAAAGGAATACGCCTTTCGAGGTACCGCCACGCATTAAGGTACAAGGAATTTTTTTCATCTGTTTACCCGTTATATTTCACGCTGTGCCTGTGTTGGCTACGCTCAGTCACCCAAGTCACATACTTTTGTATGCTCCATGGGATGCCTTCACTTGCCGCCTTGCCACAACGTGAACTATTTAGGGTAAACCCGTTAAGTATTACGCTGTGGCGGTGTTGGCATCTTTCAGTTACCCAAGTCACATACTTGTATATGCTCCTTGGGATGTGTATCAGCAATTTTCTCTTAACAAAATTATTCAGAGGTCAGATTGCAAATAGGTAGGTAGCCTGAGGAAATCAACGAAGCCATAAATAAAGAGGGCACAAACTAAGTTGTGCCCTGAATAGTGTTTAAATTAATCCCATATTGATTAATAGTTCCCACCAACCTAAGCCGATAGTCATGTGAACGAATAAGCTAATGAAGGCCACTAACCCGCCGATGATCCACCAAGAACGGATATCGTTATAACCTGCACCGAATACGATAGGTGCTGCGGCGCCGCCATAGTGAGTCACGCTTCCGCCGTAAGCATTCGAGAACAGCAAACCTAGAGCGAGTAGCATCGGAGGAGCCCCTGCAACCATACCGACAGTGGCAAATACCGGAACCATGGCTGCAACGTATGCACCACCAGAGGCAAATAAGTAGCGAATGGCAACACTGATGAACATGATGACAAAGAAAGCTAGCATCGCTTGGTCACCGAAGGAGAGATATTGGCTCATGGTATCCGCGAGCCACTTGAAGAAGCCTGCTTTTGTGAGAACACCAGACATACTGATGATACCACCGTACCAAATCAGGGTATTCCAGCCGCCTTTATTCTTCAGTACGTCATCCCAAGTTACAACACCGAGGATCAGGGTTAATGCCATGACCGCAATCGCGACGCTAGAAGCGCTGACGCCGATAAGGTCAGAGAAAATCCAGCCACACAGCGCGATAATAAAGACAATACCCAGCAATTTTTCACGCATAGTCATTGGGCCTAAATCTTCCAGGCCTTTGGCCGCGATCTCTTTGTTATTCACCTTTTTCAACTCAGGCGGATACAATTTGTAGATCATTAACGGCGTCAAAATCAGCATGATTAAACCTGGTACAGAGGCTGCAAGTGCCCATCCACCCCAACTTAAATGGATGCCCATAATGTCACTCATCATGGCAAGGGCGAGTGCGTTTGGTGCCATTGCGGTCAAGAACATATAGCTGGTGGTTTTAGTCACCATATAAACGTTGACGAGGAGATAGTGGCCTGCTTTACGTGGACTTTTTTCTGGATCAGACCCTAAAGCAACGGCGACACTATTGATGATTGGGAAAACAATCCCTCCTGCACGTGCGGTATTAGAAGGCGTCGCTGGCGCGATAATTAAATCAAGGATTGCGGTCACATAACCGAGCCCTAATGTTGTACCACCTAACTTACCAATCAAGATATAAGAAAGACGTTTACCTAAACCAGTAATAACAAAGGCGGCACTCAGAGTAAATGCAGCAAATACAAGCCATGTCGTACCGGATGCATATCCACTTAAAACTTCACTTGCTTTGACATCTTTAGTACCCGTTACTCCAATAATTACCGCACTTGCAGCAATAGTGGCTAATAAAATAACAGGCTCTGAATATGGTTTAAGTACCAAACCGACAATAGCGGCAAGATAAAGACCGAATAACAACCACGCAATATGTGGTAGCCCCGTTGGTGTAGGTATTAACGCAATAATAATTGGAATGGCTATTAACACGAATAGCTTCCATATTTTTTCTTTTTGCATAAGCCAATTTCCTTGATTAAATCAATATTAAATTTATTTAATATTAAATTGAATGAACTTTAATATTAGGAATTTGTTAAAATGATAATTTTTAATATGGCTGTATCTTGAATGAAATATGATGATTTTAATTTTCATTAATAATTCACTCTAAGGTATATAATTTAGTTAAATAATTAATTGGTTTTTATTTAGTTAAATTGTTTTATTTTTAAATTATTCCTGTTCTATTAATGTTAAAAAAATACGTAATGTTAAATAAAGGATTGGTTGGGTAATCGAGCAAAAAACCAAGTTAGAATTAATAAATCCGCACTTCCCCCTGGGCTCACATTTAGTTGAATACATTCATTATCGAAATGTTTAACTTTAACTAAGTCATCATGGGTATTTATACCTGCAGTTAATAGCTGTTCTGCACGCTGCTTGATCCACGTTAAGCTCTTGATACCACCACGATTGACAATATTCGTATCATCATTCAGGCTCATGAGTAAAATTAAGGTATCAAGTAGAGCGATATCGGCGAGTTTGCCTTTAGCAAGTTGCTGCAAATAATAAGGAAGTGAATGTTTGATTACTAACGAATAACCGCCTTCAGCTTCACCTCTTGCACCTGTTAGCCCATGTCTCTGATATAAGTGATGGCCTGCAGTGGGGTTTTCAGTTTTTTGTTTAAGTTCATTGGTAATTCCCTTACACATACTAGCAACCAATAAGCTGACATTTTCAGGTGAGACACATTGTTGCTGTGCAATCAAACGGCCTATTGCGGTTAAGACTAAACCCAAGGAAAAAATACTGCCTTTATGGGTATTAACCCCTTTTGTTGCACGGAACATCGACTTTTCACAATCCATTCCGATAGGGCGAATATGGGGTAATAGTTGCTCTATAGGACAATTTTTGTATTGAGCGCCTGCTTGCAAAAATTGAGGAAAATGTGTCGCGATGGCATTGGCACTTAAATGAAAGTCAGTCAGTGCCATATCTTTATGGGCACCGGTGTTGTGTTTATCCACTAACCCAGGTTTAGGGGTTAAATTCACTTCAGCTAACATCGCTTTCCATGCTAATTGGCTGTAATATTGGGTTAATTTATCATTTATATGGCTGAGTTGTTTAATAGGTTGCATGCGCTAACTCCTCGATACGATTAAGTATCTCAACCAATGAATGTGTCCGCTGACGAGCACAAATTTTCGCTTCATTTTCACAAATTAAGCATTGTCTTGGTGGCAGATTTAATTGTGAGCGTGAATATTGTTGTCCATTCGCATCAAACACATCAAAATCCCATAATCGACCAACAGCAGACGATTCTTCCATGCGAATTAACGCTTTTTTAATCTCGATAGCATTTCCGTCAACGGCAGCCAAGCATTCCGGCCCCGTTTTTAATGCCCAAGATTGTTGTGATAAAAACACCCACTGCCCGCATGAAGCAATCTGTTTAAGCGCATTTAGGCCCTGATTAAACACATGTCTAACAAGAGAGTTGTCTTTGACTGCTCCAGGAAAAACGACAGTAAATGAAATCAAGGTTACCTGATGGAGACCAATCCACGCTTGTTGGCGAGCCTGACGGGCATCTCGGCTATCCAACAGTTCAGGTAAAGAAATTTCAAATTGCTCTTGAGTATCAGGCAGTGGGTAAAACATATTTACTCCTTCACTTGATGAACAACATCAATGACTGAGCCATCACGATAACGAACAACCGCAACAGCTTTATCTGTAAATTCAATTGGATTAGGAGTACCAGTTAATAATTGTGCTCGTTCTCGTAACCAGCTCATTGAAACGGTTTTAATACCTTGGCTTTCAAGTTGCTGTTTTAATTCAGGACGAGCAGGGTTAACGGTAATACCATGGTCAGTGACAAGAATATCGACACTGGAACCAGGTGTAACACACGTGAGAACTTCATCCACGAGTGTTGGAATACGGCCACGTACCAGTGGTGCAACAATGATAGATAATTTTGATGCAACGGCTGTGTCACTATGGCCACCAGATGCACCACGAATAATGCCATCAGAACCCGTTAACACATTAACATTAAAGCGAGTATCGATTTCTAATGCGCTGAGCACAACGACATCAAGCATATCAACGGAAGCACCTTTTGAATCAAAACACGCATATTGGTTAGCACTGATTTCAATATGATTCGGATTGCGAGCGAGTGATTCAGCTGCCGCTTTATCAAAACTTTGGACATCCAATAATTTACGAATTAACCCTTTTTCATGCAGGTCAACGATAGTTGAGGTAATGCCGCCAAGTGCGAAGCCTGCCTGAATATTATGGCGTCTCATTTTGTCTTCAAGAAAGCGAGTGACGGCAAGAGAAGCACCGCCCGTACCCGTTTGTAATGAAAAACCATCTTTGAAGTAACCTGATTTTTCAATAACATCAGCCGCAGTACGAGCAATCAGCAGTTCACGAGGGTTCGATGTCATACGTGTCGCATCAGCCCCAATTTTATCGGCATCACCCACGCGTTTAACTTTGACGATGTAATCGACTTCATCTTGCTTAATACTGGATGGGTTATGGGGGTAATCTAATATCTCTTCAGTGAGCATCACCACTTTTTTCGCGGTTTCAGCATCAATTTTGGCGTAACCTAAAGAACCACAACTTGCGCTTCCGGTGTAGCCATTGGCATTGCCGTATTCATCACAAGAAGGAACCCCAATGAACGCCACATCAATAACTAGCTCACCACTATGAATTAAATTAGCTCTTCCACCATGCGAATGAATTTGTACAGGTTCTTCTAATTCACCGCGTGAAATAGCTTCAGCGAGTGGGCCTCGGATACCAGAGGTATAAATTTTACGGATAACGCCATGACGAATATGTTCAACAAGTGGTGAATGGCAAGCACTTAATGAACTAGATGCAAGTGTTAAGTTGCGAAAACCCATTTCAGCAATGACTTGCATCACCATATTGACCGTAAGATCTCCACCGCGGAAGGCGTGATGGAAAGAAATAGTCATACCGTCTTTAAGGCCAGAACGGCGGATCGCGACTTGTAAGTCATCACATAATTTGCGATTTCTCGGCTTTTGTACCTGTTGTTGTACTTTGCCGATATCTTTAAATTCACGTAGAACATCGTCAGTATTTGGTTGTAAGTAGGCTGATACGCGAGCCTGGCGCTGAGTATTATTTGTCATTTTTATTGCCTCACTCTTCCCGAATTCCTGATAATGCTGCTCGTGATAACACGAGGCGAGCTCTGTCAATAACTGGGCCATCGACCATTTTTCCGTTCAATGAAACCACACCTTTACCTTCAAGGGCTGCGGCATCAGCGGCTTCAACAACACGCTGTGCATGGTCGACTTCTTTTTGAGTTGGTGCATATAAATTATGAAGTAACTCAATTTGTCTTGGGTTAATTAGTGATTTGCCATCAAAGCCGAGCTGTTTAATGTGAGCGGCTTCGCGTAGGAAACCTTCTTCATTATTTGCATCAGAATATACGGTATCAAACGCTTGAATACCGGCTGAACGAGCGGCTTGTAAAATGGCGCACCGAGCATAGAGGAGTTCTACGCCGTCTGGAGACCGCTCGGTGCGCAAATTGCGGACATAGTCCTCGGCACCTAATGCGATGCCTATAAGTCTTGGTGATGAATGAGCAATATTGACTGCTTGAGTGATGCCCATTGGTGATTCGATAGCGGCGAGCAAGCCCGTGCTACCTTCTTCGCGGCCACAACTTTTTTCTATACGTAAGATTTCACTTTCAATATCAATAACATCTTGCGCAGTATCAGTTTTAGGAAGGCGGACAATATTCGCACCACCACGAACAACGGCTTCAAGGTCAGCAACACCAAAGGCGGAATCTAACGCATTGACCCGTACAATGGTTTCAATATCTTGATAAAGCGGGTGCTGCAATGCATGGTAAACCAAGCGACGAGCCGTATCTTTTTCGCGTAAAGTCACAGAGTCCTCAAGGTCGAACATTAAAGCATCCGCTTTATAAATAAAGGAATTGCTTAACATGGCTGCATTGGAACCGGGCACAAATAACATACTTCTGCGTGTACGTGATTTTTGTTCTGGAGTCATTATTTATCCTCCCAAGGCAGATAGTCGATATCACAGGCGCGAGCCAATAAGGCTTCTAAACGCGCTTTAAGTACACATTCCAGTGCACCTTTATCATCTACAATGATTTGTGCTCCTTGAATATCATTCTGCTGAATCATTTCTTGTACGATTTTTGCGATAGCATCCCCAAACTGCTTTTCAACACTACTGGTAATTTGTATTGAGACCTCTTGAGTGTCTTCTAGCGGTTCGATACGAACCATGACATCACTTGATTCAAGTGTGCCAGCTACTGCTGCGTGTTTTATCTTCATATTTCACCTATGGCTAATTCAGAACTTTCGGTGTGGCTTTGAGCGGATGCGACTTGATTGGCGACCATCTCTTGTAAATATTGATAGGTTGCCTCAGGTACAATCGGCTTAATCGCCGCAAGATCTTTTTTAGCGAGCAATCGTCTAACTTGTGAGGCAGAAACTGCCGTTCCATTGATGATTGTTCGCGGAAATTCAACGAGTTCTATAGGTGGAAAATTCATAGCATCGGTTTTTAACCAAAAGCGCATGTCTTGGTTATATTGGTTGGTGACTTGGCAAAATGGTTCCGAGCCTACGAATCGATGGGTTATCCCCAAAGCAGGGGCGATATATTGACGAAATATCTTAATGTCTATTTCGGTATAACAGTTATTGGCAACCGTTTTGTCTTTAATAAAGTAGCAAGGAAATGTCGCTCGAGAAATAATATACTCGGAGCCTTTGTGAATAGTGAGATTTTCTATTCCTTTAGTCCCAGCTTCTATTAAATTTAATCTAACTTTATAAGGAAAACGCGATGTATCTTCTTTGACAACAAATAGGTGTAGCCAGTCACAGGCCTTCGCGGCTTGTTCTATTAAATAGCGATGGCCAAGGGTGAAGGGATTGGCATTCATGACGATTGCGCCAATTTTTTTCCCTTCCTTACGCTGTGCTTTTAAACTTTCGATATAACGTTTTAGATAACAGCAACTGTTTTCCATCAACACCATAATATTAGGTACGGTGGCAATAGTATGGAATCCACATTGTTGGAATAAGCTTTCATTTTGAAATTTGGTATAAATAAACAAATGAGTTGTATTATTTTCGTAAGCAAGATTAACCAGTTCTGTTGCTAATTTTAATGCAAGGCCTTCACCTCTAGCATCATCACTAATAGCAACACATTTAATAACATTTTTTGCTAAGCCTCCGCACGCAATTAATTTTTCATTGCGTGAGATTGTAATAAAAACGTCAATGCTTGAATCAAGCTCTAAATCGTTTTCCTTTAAAAACTGAGTTATTTCAGCAAGTTTCCTGTTCTCATGACGTTTTACTTGGTTAAACGTTATGTTTTCGAACATAATAGTATCCTGCATCTCATTTAGAGATGTTTTTAAAATGTTGCTAATGTTAAAGTTAATTAAATAAATATTTTTGGTTGTTCTTATAAAAATAAATATAAATTCTTATTTAATTATCCTTTCTGATATTTATATTAAAGGTACTGTATTTAATATATTTGACCTATTTCATGTTTCTTAAATGAGATTGTATTTGTTTAATGGTTTTAAAGTTTTTAATTATTGGATATGTTTTTTATTGCTTGGTTTTAATGTGTTTAATTATTAATATGTGTATTATACTTTTGGCTTGAATCCGATTTATCGGTTATCCTACCATTTTTGAATTAACAAAATTTTTACTTTTCAGCCAGTAACGAGATATAACATGAAAAAAGAATATGCATTCTCTTCATTGAAAAAAGTAAATTCAGTTTCATTTTCAGTACGAGTTTTTTTTCTGTTATTGATTGTTTCTGTTTTTTTGACGTTCGGGTTGGGCAAATATTTCACGGATACGGCTGAAAATCGATTGATTGCAAACATTCAATCATTAGCGATGAGCCAAGCAAAGCTGATTGCTTCTATTGATGGTGTGGTGCAATCAGTAAAGAATAGAGATATTCCGAGACTGAAGGTTATTGCTGACAAACTAAACCAAGATTCCAACTATGATTATGTGGTTATCGGTGATGAAAAATCAATTCGGTTATATCACCCAAATAGCCAAAAAATTGGTTTTGAAATGCAGTGGAACAAACCAGGTGCCTTAGAGAAAGGAGAAAGCTATTTCATTAATGGTGAAGGTTCGATGGGAAATGCTGTTAGAGCCAAGACCCCTATTTTTGATGAACAAGGTAAAGTGATTGGCGTAGTTTCTATTGGTTATTTGTCCAACAAAATTGATACGTCACGCAGTGAATTGTTTGTACAAACAGGTGCTACCTTTTTAGGAATATTGATTATTTTGCTGTTTTTATCTTGGGGTTTTTCACGTTTAATTCAAAAACAAATGTTGGGAATGGAACCTGAAGAGATTACTCAACTGGTGTTAGTACAAAAAGGAATATTTGAAGCCGTTTTTGAAGGTGTAATTGCGGTAAATACACAAGGACAAATAATCAATATCAACTCAAATGCGAGAAAAATGTTATCTCTGAGTAAGCCATTGGGCCAGTTAACAGGAACATTTGTATCAGAACATATATCGCCAGCTGATTTTTTTATTACCGATCTTGAAACAACTAAGCATGATGTGATTGGCGAGTTTAATGGTTTAAATGTGATTGCAAATCGGGTTGCGATTCGTGATGGTGAGCATCTGGTGGGGGCGGTTATTAGCTTTCGTAGTCAAAACGATATTGAATCGTTAAACTCTCAGTTGACCCAAGTTCGTCAATATATTGAAAATTTACGCACTTTACGGCACGAACACCTTAATTGGATGTCAACATTAAGTGGGTTATTGCAAATGAAAGAATACGACCAAGCGTTGGCTTTGATTAAAGGGGAATCAGAATCTCAGCAGCAATTAATTGATACACTCCGTGGGCAGTTTTTTGATAAGCAGGTTGCAGGTTTATTATTTGGTAAGCACCATCGAGCTAAAGAGTTAGGGTTACAATTAAAATTTACTGCCGGTAGTCAGTTGCATGAATTACCTGATTCGTTAAATAGTACGGAATTTTGTGCCATATTGGGAAATTTACTTGATAATGCGTTTGAAGCAAGTTTGAAAAATAATCAGGGTAATAAACAAGTGGAATTATACCTTTCTGATGAAGGGAAGGAGATTGTCATTGAAGTCGCGGATCAGGGGTGTGGTTTCCCATCAGAAATGCAAGATAAATGGTTCGAGCGCGGTGTGACAACGAAAACCGATGTGACAGATGGCCATGGTATCGGGTTATATCTTGTTGCATCTTATGTTAAACGCTGTAATGGTGCGGTTATTATTGAAGAAAATCAACCGCATGGTACAGTATTTTCAATTTTTATTCCGAAAGTGAAGATATAAAATGATTAAGATAAAAATCCTCATTGTGGAAGATGAGTTACTACTTGCTGAAATGCACAGTGAGTATATAAAAGCCTATCCTGCATGTGAGAAAGTGTGGCTTGCAGGTAATCTCGCTGAAGCGAGAAAAATGATTGAATACATGAAACCAGACCTGATTTTATTAGACAACTATTTACCTGATGGTAAAGGGATTGATCTGGTCCATGAGTTAATACAAGAAAGAAATAATGCAGATATTGTATTCACTACGGCTGCAAGCGATATGGATACGGTTTCTGAAGCTATTCGTTTAGGCGTTTTTGACTACTTAGTAAAGCCAATTGCCTATGAGCGTTTAGGTCAAACATTGGATAGGTATATTCAACGTAAATCTGTTGTACAGGACAGTAGTAAAACCAACCAAAGTAAAATTGATGATATGTTCAATACCTATGCGCGAGGTGAATCAAAGGAAGAACTTCCAACAGGCATTGATATCATTACACTTGAAAAAATACTCGCTTTGTTCACTGAACCTGATGTGCAATATACGGCAGAAAGTATTGCTGAAACCATCAAACTCAGTCGTACCACTGCAAGGCGTTATTTGGAGTATTGTTTAGCGAAGGATAAAATTGAAGCCGAAATTGAGTATGGCAAAGTTGGCCGACCGCAGCGGATTTACCGCACCAAATTGTGAGTGTCTGAATTAAGAGTATATGTTTATAGAAGCTCTGCATTGGCTATAAGCAATGCAGAGCTTCTATATCTTACTTATATTAGTGGTGCAACAGTAAGTTGGAAAAATAGAGTTTATTGTTGCTGGTTTTCTAAAATTAACACTTTCTTTTCAGCCCGCTCATGGCCTTTAGCGGCTGCGAGTTGATACCAGCGTAGAGCTTTTTTGTCATCGGCTTCAACACCCATACCATATTGGTAGCAAGCTCCTGCTGCATATTGCGCATCGACACTATTTTGCTGAGCGGCTTTTATAAACCAGTGACACGCCTTTGCTTGGTCAGCCTTGATACCATCACCGCGCGCATAGATAAGTGCGACGTTAAATTGAGCCGAAACTTCACCTTGTTCAGCGGCTTGGGTTAGCCACTTTATGGCGGATTGGATATCTTTTTTGGTACCTTGCCCTGTTAAGTACAGCATACCTAAGCTATTTTGGGCGGGGGAAAAGCCCAGTTCTGCGGCACGGGTAAAATACTGAAAGGCGAGAGGGTAGTTCACCTTATCATACATGCCTACAGCAGCCTGATAACCCAATAAATAGAGTGCTTGAGGATGGTTTTTTTCAGCAAGGGCAAGATATATTTTTTGGGCTTTTTGCGGGTCTTTTGTAACGGCTTTTCCCTCTTCATACCAATAGGCGAGGGTGAGCATAGCTGGTTGGAAATGTTGTTCAGCCGCTTTTTTTAGCCACTGCTCTGCTTTTTCTGGGTTTTTCTCTAATAAATTATCAAGGCCGTATAAGGTATATTCGGCCATATTCATTTGGCCAATAGGATCACCATTTTCGGCTGCTATTTTCATCCAGCGCAGCATTTGTTTCTCATCTAATTTAACCCCAGTGCCTTGTTGGTACATTAAACCAAGGTTAATTTGTGCTTTTGTAAAACCCTGATTAGCAGAGAGAAGATACCAATGTAAAGCTTGGTCAAATTGATGATGGGACTGATAAAACATACCTAAGTTAAACTGAGCTTCGGCTTGGCCCTGTTCCGCAAGTGCAATTAGTGTTTTTTCATTGATTAGTGGCGTCGTTTCTTCTGCAAAAGCAGGAGAGAAAAATACGTTAATAAAGATAAAAAACAGTAAAAATATTTTTTTCACATGACATCCTTTGTACTAAGCGCTCAATGACTAAGTTATCTTGTTAGGTAAGTTCCTGCAATGACTGACAGGTATTGTATATTAATACTACTAAATCAAATGGTTAATTGTTGCTATTAGCGCATTGAGCAAAAAATACATAAATATTTTAAAAAAAGATGAACTTTTTTCCTCTTTAACCAGTCTTAATAGTATCTATATACTGTTTACTTGCGTAAACATTCATATATTTACCCTCATCATTCATTTCTTTACACGAAGTAATGTAATAATGCACCTACGTAGTGATAGTTTGAATTTAGCAAAAAGATCCTTGAGTAGAATGCATTATGCCCAGTTTATAACTGGGCTTTTTTTTATCCAAAATTCCAGTTTGAATGTCTATTCAGCTGCTATTCTCTAAATCCTTTCTTATCATAAAAGAAAAAAGTGTTCATTTGTTATGGATATTTTTAGTTTCCCATAATGCTTACAGCAATAAATCATAGGGTTATAAATAGGGAGTTATAGTTTCACTATAGAATAATATTCTTAACATTTAATAAACAAATGACTAATTAGTAATCGATAAAAATTTGGCAATTTTGTAAAAAATTGAAGTAAATCACGATTAAATTCAATTCATGTAGTAATTAATACTAGCTAATTCTTTAATTTTGGTGCATAAATAACGTATATGGCTTAATTGATTATTGGGTTCTGGGCGGGTTATCTGCCAATTAATGTTGAATAAATAATCAAATGTGCTTTAACTCATTGAATTTATGTTTGAGATCCATAAACAAGTCTACACACAGTTTTGTTTGTTTTGAGGTCAGGGAATGATACTCCTCCTACCAAAAGTGAATCTTTTCAACTTTGAATTCTTGAGATCATAACAATGCGAGAGCGCATAGAGCGTTCCGTGGTTTTTTTGCATATGTACAGGTTGTACTAGAGGTAACTTGTGTCCACAACAAATAACAAAGAGGAAGTCAGTCTTAACGCGTTTAAGCAACCTCGCTCATTCTATCTTATTTTTTCTATCGAACTCTGGGAACGTTTTGGTTACTACGGTCTTCAAGGGATCCTTCCAATATACCTAAGCCAAGTGCTGGGTATGTCAGAAACAGAATCAATTACACTTTTCTCGGCGTTTGCAGCATTAGTTTATGGTTTTGTTGCGGTAGGTGGTTGGTTAGGGGATAAAGTTCTCGGAACAAAACGTGTTATTGTTCTTGGAACGATAACACTGATTGCGGGGTACGCATTTGTTGCTTTCTCAGGGCATGACGTGTCGATGGTGTATGTTGGCTTAGCAACTATTGCAGTTGGTAATGGTTTGTTTAAAGCAAACCCATCATCACTGTTATCAACCTGCTATGAAAAAGACGATCCTCGTTTGGACGGTGCATTCACCATGTACTATATGTCCGTGAATATCGGTTCATTCTTCTCAATGATTGCAACACCATGGTTAGCAAAACATTATGGCTGGGATGTTGCGTTCTCTCTTAGTGTTGTAGGCCTGATTATCACATTGATTAACTTCTATATGTGTAAAAAATGGGTTTCTCAACATGGCTCAAAGCCTGACTTCGCTCCTGTCGTGATCTCAAGATTGGTCGCAACTGTCGCTGGTGTTGTGGCACTTATTGCGATTTCAACATGGCTATTGCATAACCTCGGTATTGCTCGTACAGCACTAGCGATTATTTCTTTGGGTATTTTAGTTATCTTTATCAAAGAAACATTAGCACTGAAAGGTACAGCGCGTCGCCGCATGATTGTTGCATTGATTCTAATGCTTGAAGCGATCGTATTCTTTGTTCTTTATAGCCAAATGCCTACATCGCTAAACTTCTTTGCATTACATAACGTAGAGCATGAAGTTTTTGGTTTTTCTATTGAACCTGCACAATACCAAGCTCTGAACCCATTATGGATCATGATTGGAAGCCCAATTTTAGCTGCAATTTATAATAAAATGGGCGACAACTTACCGATGCCACATAAATTTGCCATTGGTATGTTGCTATGTTCCGCGGCATTCTTAGTTTTGCCATTAGGTGCGAAATTTGCAAATGAAGCAGGGATTGTTTCTGTTCAATGGCTAGTTATCTGCTATGGCTTCCAAAGTATTGGTGAGCTGATGATCTCAGGTCTTGGCCTTGCGATGGTAGCTCAGTTAGTTCCACAGCGTTTAATGGGCTTTATTATGGGCGCGTGGTTCCTGACTAACTCAGCAGCAGCATTTATCGCAGGGTATGTTGCCTCAATGGCAGCGGCACCAGAAGGTGAACTTACTAGTAAAGTTGAATCTTTAGCTGTGTATAGCGACGTATTCCTGAAGATTGGTTTAGTGACTGGTGTGATGGCAATTTTGATGGTTTTAACTGCTCCGATGTTAAATCGTATGACTCTTGAGCGTTAATTTTCATCTTAAATAGTTGTAATCAAAAGGGCTGAAAAGCCCTTTTGATATATACGACATACTGTATTATTGCATTAATTAAAATAGCGATTATTAATCAGTTTTAGCGAACGGTCACGGCCATTAACCAAAATGGTATTTGAAATACGGCTGTAAGCATCTATTGATACACCATCCATCAAGATTGTTGGTGTGATAGCTGTGGCGGCAAATATGACATCAGAAGTACTCACCATCTGGTCTAGAGATAACACTTCACCAATTTCTAACCCCATTTGCTGACAGCGCAAAATTTCTTGTGCCGCGAGCTGTTTGTTTTCTTCGCTATCCCCTTTGGCTTTATCTCGAGAAATTAGCCTTGCTTGCATATCACCGCCTAAAGCGCGAGCGATGGCTGCACTGATAATGCCTTCAGGAGCACCACCAGTCCCATACATCATATCAATGGGATGCTCTGGAAGGATGGTAAGTAATGAGGCGAGCACATCGCCATCAGGGATGGTAATCACATTCGCACCAAAATTACGGATAGTGTTAATAATGTGTTGATGGCGAGGTTTATCAAGCACTGCGATTGAAAGATTTGAAATTGGTTTATTCAGTGCGGAGGAGAGAAATTCTAAATTTTTTTCTAGGGGATTTGCCAGGTGAACAGCTCCTTTCGCTGCGGCACCAACAACAAGTTTTTCCATATACATATCAGGTGCTTGAAGCAGTGTTCCCGTTGGTGCAGCAGCAAGTACGGCAATGGCATTTTTTTCATTACAAGCTACCATACGAGTTCCATCGATAGGATCTACTGCAATATCTAACCCTACAGAACTCGATTGTTTGCCAACTTGTTCGCCAATATATAGCATCGGAGCATCGTCGATTTCACCTTCACCAATAACAATTTTGCCATGAAAATCAATTTCATTTAGGCGATTTCTCATTGCTTCAACAGCGGCTTTATCTGCGGCATTTTTATCTTGTTTACCTACCCAATCGAAGGCAGCTACAGCAGCGACTTCGGTAACGGAAGCGATAGCGGAAGCTAACTCATCACTAATTTTCATTTTTTGTTCGTATCCCAGGTGTATAAAAGAAAAGTACTTATCTCTATGATACGTTTTTTGTGATCTGTCTGGCAAATTATAGCTGATAAAAGCAACAGAGAATTTAGTGCCGCAATGAAATGGCAGCCTATGTTTAGGCTACCATTAATTTAAAAGCTAAAGCATTTCGACGATAGTGATACCGCCAATAATTGAAATTAAGGCAGCAAGTGTACTTAATAACACGGTTCCAGCAGAGGTTTCCGTATAGGCCTGATTGCTAATTGCTAATGCAGGAACGGCGGTCGCGGTGGGTAATACACCAATGATAAATGCGGCTTTAAGTAAATCATCTTGTAATCCTAAAGCGAGCCCAGTCCCTAAAATAAGAGCGGCTTGAACAAAGTTTTTTATAAAGACATTAAATATAATTTCCTTACTTATTGTCAGTTTGATCCCTGAAAGGAGCAATCCAAGGAAGAATAAAGCAACTCCGCCTGCTGTTTTACCTAATTCATTAACTGAGTTTTGTAATATTTCAGGTAATTTAACACCAAAAATAGCCAATAATGCCCCTAGAATAGGAAGAAAAACTAAGGGTTGGGCAATGGCTTTCCCAACAGATTTAAAGACACTATGCCCTTGTTGTGAGCCACTGATCATTAAGAGAGTAAATGGGATAATAATGACCGTATAAATAAGGTTGCCTAATACCATAGCGATTAAGCCTGATGACCCGACAGTTGCGAGCAATACAGGCGGCCCACAGTAGGCCATATCAGGAAAAGACACCGACAATGCTTGCATTGCAGCATCTTTTTTGTTGTGGAGAAAAATAAACTTACCAAAAATAAAACCAATCACGTATGTTGCAATTAGTCCTACGGCTAATGCTAATAAGTAGTCAATATTGAGCAATACCGAGGGGGGAGCCTGTGCAGCAGCAAGAAATAATGCAAATGGTAATGCTATTTTAACTACAAAGTCAGCAAAGGCTTGGGAATACTCTCTTTTGATAAACCCATATTTACCCGATAGCCAACCGACGGCTAATCCAAGAACAATGGGTCCTAAAGCAGCAAGTATAATGTGAGTTAGCATTAAAAATTCTCCCGATATTATGCGATAGGCTTTGTTGTATAAAAAGTCTGTGAAATGACAGTTAACATTTTCCCGAGTGTTAACGTTATTTAAATTAAAACATTTATGCTTTTATCAATGTGTTATAAAAAATAATTAATATAGTTTTACATGATTTTAGTCATTTAAGGATAGTAAATATTAGAGTAATACGTTGAAGATAAAGATATTATATAGATAACATAATAAAAATAATTCTACTAATAAAATTTTCATTGCTAATTTTATTGGTATCTAAAAAGGAATGCTAAAAATAGATACTTAATAAATTACTTATTCTTTATGAATAAAATTATCATTAAATGATGATTAAGGGTTTTCTTAGTTACTAAAATAACTAATGAGGGTATTAATAAATCATAAAAAAAGTGCCGTATCGCTTCTTTTTTGTTTAAGGTATACCTAAAAGCAGAATGTAACGAATTATTTTGTAACAGTTTATTACATTTGGTTGGCAAGGGGATCAATGCTATCTACACTAGCAGTAATCGTGGTCATTATTTTCCAGATTCTAAATTGTGAATTTTATTATGAGGAAACCTATTTGTGGATACTTGGATACTAGTAGGACTCGTATTAGTTTTTCTGCTAGTGCTAGCTCCGATTCTTGCTATCATTGCCATCAATCGAACAGGTCGGTTGCAGTACCAAATTTCGCTGTTAAATCAGAAGGTTTCCTCGTTAGAAACTTTACTTTCAAAAGCAAAATACACGCAAAGTACATCCGTTGATGGTGTGGCATCTCCCCAACCAGTCTTAGATGAAATACAGGATGCACCTGTAGAGCAAGAGGGAAATGAATTTTCTTCTAGTGCGGACGTTAAATTAGACAATGAAATGGGAGCAGCTCAAGAGCTTGCCTCGATGAGCCATGTTGCTTACCAGCAAGCTGAAAAAGAACGTGGTTTATCTGATAATGTGAACTCGGTTTCTATGAGGGAACAATCTACTCATGAAAATACCAACCTAAATAGGTTTGATAACACGGTAGTACAGCAAATTGACCCAAATCGATTTAATCATAATAAACCTAATACAAATCAAAATAATCAGCATTCGGTTAGTCATGATAAATCAATATTCAGCCATTTCTTTAGTTGGTTATTTAAAGGAAACCCAGTTGCGAAAATAGGTATCCTGCTGTTATTCCTAGGGGTGGCATATTTACTGAATTACAGCGTGCAAAATGAAATTATTTCACCACAAATGCGGTTGATTTTCAGTGCGGTAGGGTGCTTAGCCTTACTAGGGGTTGGTTGGTGGTTACGAAACAAAAAGGCATTATTTGGGTTGATTTTACAAGGAGGGGCGATAGGCTGCTTGTATATCACTATTTTTGCTGCCTTCAAATTATATACGATGGTGCCATATGGAATGGCATTTGCGTTTATGTTACTTATTTGTGCCGCAAGTATTGCTTTGGCATTATTGCAGCGAACTATTAGTTTAGCCGTTTTAGCATCAATAGGTGGGTATTTAGCACCTGTATTGCTTTCTACTGGCGGTGGAAGCCATGTTGTCTTGTTTTCTTATTACCTGATGCTGTCTATTGGTATTTTGGTTATTAGTGTGTGGCAAGCTTGGCGTCCTTTAAATTTAGTTGGTATGGTGATGACTTATGGTGTTGCCATTTTATGGGGATTAGAAAATTACCAGCCAGACTATTATTTATCCTGCCAACTCTTTATCATCGCTAATTTAGTTGTATTTAATGCCTTAACTCAACTGTTTTCACTGCGTTTTGAACATAGCAAGCAACTGATTGTTGATAATACACTGCTGTTTGTTCCACCTTTTATTAGTATTGCCCTTCAATTCTTTATTTCACAAGGGGAAGGTTTACTGCCAGCCTTTATTTCACTGGTGGTAGGTTTGTTATATCTGATAACTGGATTACAAGTACATAAGCGCTATAAATCTGCTGGCAAAAATATGGCATTAGCGAATATTATTATTGGCGCTGGTTTTATTACTTTAGCTATTCCACTAGCGTTAACATTTGAGTGGACCTCCATTATTTGGTCATTAGAAGGGTTGCTAATTCTTTGGTTTGGCTTACAGCAAAACCAGAAAAAAATGGCGGCTATTGGTTCTTTATTGATTGTTATTAGCGCAATAACCTTATTAAGTGATTATCCTTATTTATATTGGAGTCGCAGTAGTACTTATATGGTGCCAGTGCTATTAATCGCATGTTTTATGGCTGGTGGGCTTTTCCATACTCGTCGTCATGAAGACAGCAACTTTACTTTATTTAGCTACGGTTTCTTAATTATTGGCTTGGTGACTTGGTTTTGCTGGCTCCCCTTATTTACCGATATCTTATCATGGAGTCGTGAATCTGAAGGCTTTATTATTTTAGTATTGGTCGTTATTTCTGTTTGGTTTTGGCGTTTATATGCTATCCATATAAATTGGGTGCCATTACTACTTTGCCAATCCATCCTATGGATTGCGGGTTATTATTATCTTGGTTTAGATTTCTTAAATGACCAAAACCCGATGGGGCGTGGCGAGGGTTCTCTTATATGGCCAGTTGTATTGGGTAGCTCTGTTTTATTTGTTATTCATGCGTATAAACTTCGTGATCGCTGGATGCAAAGAGTACTTCATAGCGCTAATTTATGGCTAATTCTTGCATTTATTGCTACTCAAGTGAATTGGTTCGTCTCCATTTTACCGTGGGGAATGCATGAAGTGGGGTATTTTATTTATGTCATGGCGATAACACTAACCGTGATTGTTCTTTATTGGCTGCAACAAAATAGAACGCCACCAATGAAACGTAATGGGTTAATTTATTGGTATGCAATGCTCCCTGTGACAGTGGGGTTAATTGTATTATCTTGCTATGCGAATTTAGAAGATGGCAAATTGACCTTTTGGAGTTATGTGCCGTTAATCAACCCATTAGATGAAGCTGGGTTATTTAGTATTGCGACTCTAATTTTAATACGTAAAGGCTTCACTCAAAAAATACGTAACGTGACAGCGGCTAATTTTTGGGTTCTACGTAGTTTATTAGTGGCTATAATTGCACTTTCTGCTTATTGGTTTAACGGTATTTTAATTCGTGCAATAGCAGATTTCGCTGAGCTAAATTGGAACTATGATACTCTTTATGATTCACGCTTAGTGCAAACTGTGCTTTCTATCAGTTGGGCATTGGCTGCACTAGCCTGTATCACTATTGCCGCTATTAAGAAAAATCGTATTTGGTGGTTTATGGGAGCCGGTATTTTTGCTTGTGTTATTGCCAAGTTATTCTTAATTGATATTTATGGGCAGGGTGGTATTTCTCGCGCAATTTCCTTTATTGGCGTTGCATTATTAATTTTAATTGTTGGGTATTTTTCACCATTACCACCAAAAGAAACAAAAGGGAAAGTCGAACAGGAGAAACAATCATGAGTTTAATAAAAAATACCGGGCTAAGAAGGTTTTTTGCAGTCTTCTCTTTGTCATTATTGTTTTCAAGTTACTTAAATGCGCAGACAGTAGAAGAGGCTACACCTTATAGCTTTTATCAAGGCTCAGAAATAAATGTACTCGATACATCGACTCCTTTTTATTGGTTAGAGCTCCCTGTAAATGCATACATTAATTCAGCGTACCCCAAGACCTTGCAAGATGTTCGCGTCTTTAACGGTACGGGTAATGAAATTCCTTCAGTCTTATTTTCTGATACGGAAAAGTCCATTTCTAATGAGAAAGTGATTTTTACGCCACAACGTTTAGTGACGCAGGTTGATAGTGTTAATTCTCATGATGATGTGCGCAGAGAAAGGCAACATCTATTAGTTGAATCTATTCCAGGCAAGGTAAATAGAATTGAGTTGCCTAGTATGCAGGTAAAAGACAATGTTGCTTATCAGGCTTATTTATTAACGAGAAATCAAAGTCAAACTAAAGATACGCCAATTAAAAACCTGACATTAGACTGGGCCAAAAGTGAGAATGAATGGCAGGCAAAGGTATTTGTTTTTTCCAGTGATGACAAAGAAAACTGGCTAAATATCGCAACAAACCAGCCAATTATGAATTTGAAGTTAAATTCTGAAACTATTGCAAGTAATAATATTGAATTATTAAATGGTAATTCAGAGGCATTGAATGCACCTTATCTTATGGCTGTGATTGTAAGTGGCCCTGATATTGTTATCCCTGACTTATTAAAAGTAAATGCTACTTCTAGTATACTTAATTCAACTTATCGTCAGGAATTATTCCATTTTGAAATGACCAATGATGGAGTTTCAAAAGACCATGTTATATATCAATTGCCAAGAGCTCAGCCATTAAGTGAGTTACAAATACAATTGCAGCAATCAAATCGCGTGATCCCACTAAAAATTGAGTATTCATCTGATAGAGGTGAAAGTTGGAAATTACTCACTAATATTGTTGCATATAATCAAATAATAGAGGGTGAATTAGTTAGTAATCCGAGCACTACACTTTATGGCGAAATGGTAGGTAAAGTAAGAATTTCTGCACTCAAAGGCAGTTGGGAGGACCAACCACCAAGGCTAACGGGGAAACGAGATGCTTATAACCTTATTTTTAATTTACAAGGTCCCGCTCCGTATTTGCTTGTTTGGGGAAATAAACAAGCAAGCTTCGATAAATTGACCACAAGCCAGCTGATAGGGAAACCAGATAGCATTGATGAACTAATGATGAATTACCCTCAGCTCTTTCTTGATAATACAGTCATTGAATTGGGGGGTGTAGATAGGTTAACTGCAACAGAAGAAGTTGATGATAATTTTAGCTGGCTGATAATTACCTTATGGGTATTATTATTTATTGGAATATTAGTATTAGGGTATTTTTGCTGGTATTTATTAAGAGAAGTTAATTCTTCAGATAAAACGAACAATGAAGAGCTATAACTAGATTTTTATTAACCAAATAGGGGATCGCACCCTATTTGGTCTTAATTTACGTCGTTGACGGTTTTGACATCTCTTTACTTAATCATGATAACTCTTACTTGTAGCCTGTTTTTTCTGACAGAGATTTGCGCTAAAACAGTTCTAGTGGAATAGGAGATAATGATGAAAAAAATATTACTGGCTCGTATATTTATTATGGTTGTTATTTTGACTGGTTTTTCAATAGCTGCCCAAGCTACGAGTAATACGGTATTAACAGAGATTGCTGTACATAACAAAGTGACGTATGAATATGTGCTACAAAATACAGACGGAAATGACGCAGATATTGAGTTTGAACGGGAAACGAAAGAACTTGATAGTTCACAACTGCGCAGTATTGTTAACGATAAACGTTTTAGTGGGCGACAATTCAGAATAGATGAAAGGTAAATCATCACTTAAATTTTACTGCGGACACGCTCATATTAAGATTACAAATCTACGATCTAAATAAAGGGGATTCTATGCATCAAGGCCAATGTTTGTGCGGTTCTGTAAAAATCACAACGCCAAAAGATATTAGTCATGTCAGTGTATGCCATTGCGGAATGTGCCAAAAGTGGAATGGTGGTCCAGGTTTTAGTGTTGATTGTGGTAACGATTTAATCATTGAGGGGCAAGAAGCTGTGACAATTTTCGCGTCATCTCAATGGGGAGAACGTGCATTTTGTAAAAATTGTGGTTCACACCTTTTTTATCATTTACTTTCGCCTTCAACATATTATGCATCAGCAGCTTTATTTAAAGAGAGCCAAGATGCGCAAATGAGTATGCAAATTTACATCGATAGCAAGCCTAAGTATTATAACTTTGTGGAAAGGACACCTATGTTGACAGAGAAAGATATTATGGAAATGATGTCCCCATCATCTGACTAAAGTTTCTAGTTATAGTATTAATAGCAAGAAATAGGCAATTCGGTAGTAGCTATTCAGACTGTATTTTTTGATTTTATTGGTTAAATTAAGTTCTTATTTGTCATGCGAACGACTTAAATTTGTTTTACAATTAAGGTAATAACTAGACTTAGAAGTTGTTCTGAGGGATAACAAATGAACGGTATGAAAGGAATGCGTCATGCGAGTAATATCGCGTGGGTACTGCAATGGATATTAAATATAGGCTTGATAGCACTCGCTGCTGTACTTGTATTCTTCTTAGCTAAAGAAACAGTGACAATGGCGTCATTAATGTTTGGTAGCTCAAAAGGAGCAACGGCCTATGAGTTACTAGAAGGTATTGTCATTTATTTTTTGTATTTTGAATTTATTGCTTTGATAATAAAGTATTTTATGTCGGGCTATCACTTCCCACTAAGGTATTTTATCTATATAGGTATTACGGCAATTATTCGCTTAATTATTGTTGACCATAGTGACCCAATGACAACGCTGTTACATGCAGGGGCGATTTTGGTACTTGTTGTAGCACTTTATATTGCAAATACTGAAAAATTAAAGCGTGAATAACATACATTAGTGTAATTTACGTGCATACAAAAAAAGTGTAATTATTATTCCTTTTTTTGTATGCGTAACCACGAAGCCAAACACTTAAGTAATATATTCTACATCTAAATCTATAAGTTAATAAAATTTAAGATATAGTATATTTGAAATATAAAATTAATATAAATAATTCTAATGTTTTAATTTGCAACTGGTTTATCCTGTTAGAACTAATCACAAAAGTATTTTACTTTTATATATAGGTTATTTACTGTTATAAAGTTTCTATTCTAATAACATAAGTAGCTTGTAAATATGACAACTAAAACACTTCCCAAGAAAAAAGGGTTCTTAAACCGTGTTGAGCGCATTGGTAATGTTATGCCTGATGTGACTATGCTGTTTGTTTATGCCCTGATTATATGTTGGTTTTTATCTTATCTGCTTTCTTTCGTAGATTTTAGTTATTACCATCCTCTTTCAAAAGAAAAAATCGCTATAGTTAATATGTTCCAGTATGAGGAAATAATATTATTTATTACTGCGGCAGTTAAAAATTTCATTAATTTTCCTCCTCTCGGTATAACGATAGTGGCAACGTTAGGTATTGGTATCGCTGAAAGCAGCGGTTTTATTAATACTGCATTGAAAAAAATGTTGTCGTTTATTTCACCTCGAATGTTAACGCCTACTGTGGTGTTTGTCGGGATCGTTTCTCATATTGCTTCAGACTCTGCCTATGTTATTTTAATGCCAGTTGCAGCAATGATGTTTTATGCGAGTGGCCGTCATCCATTAGCTGGGATTGCTGCAGCATTTGCAGGTTTAGCGGGTGGATTTACTGCAAGCTATACACCGTCAATTATTGACCCAATAATGCAGAGCTTTACACAAGATGCTGCGCAAATGCTAGCACCAGGTTATAGCGTAAATGTTTTATGTAACTATTTCTTTAGTTTGGGTGGTACATTTGGGGTTATTTTCACGTGCTGGTTTATCACTGAAAAGATTGTTGAACCATGGTTAAATAAAAATTGTCCGATCAGTACAAACGAAGTGGATACTGATTCTGAAAAAGATTTAGGTAAAATTACGAATGTTGAGAATCGTGCTTTTCGTATTTCAGGTTTAGTGCTAATTGCTTTAGGTATCGGATTATTTGCATTGTTATGGCCAGAGAACTCCCCATTACGTGGGCCTGATGGCAGCTTAACTAGCCCAAAAGCACCTATTATGCAAATCGTTGTGCCTTTACTGTTTATTTTCTTTGCTTTGCCAGGCATTGTTTATGGTTATATGACGAAATCTTTTACGTCAACAAAAGATGTTGTTAAGGCAATGGAAAATATTACTAAGTCACTTATCCCATTTATTGTTTTTGCTTTTTTTGCTGCCCAATTTTTATATTCATTTCAACATTCTAATTTAGGTACATTATTAGCACTTTCAGGAGCTGAGTTATTACGTACACTTGATATGCCATCTGGAATGACTGTCTTTGGCGTCATTCTATTAACCGCTATTTTAAATATCATGATTACTTCAGCGACATCAAAATGGGCAATTATGGCGCCAGTATTGGTACCGATGCTAATGGCAGTGGGAATTTCACCTGAGTTAACACAAGCTGCATTTCGTGTTAGTGACTCAGCAATGAACGTGAGCACACCGATGTTTCCGTTTTATCCGTTAATCCTGATGTATTGTCAAAAATACTATAAAAATGCAGGAATAGGAACATTGTGCTCAATGATGATCCCATTTACTGTTGGGTTATTAATTATTTTGACTTCAACATTATATTTGTTCTGGGCTTTTGATATCCCAATTGGTTTCGACAGCGGTTACACATGGCATCCTGCACAGTAAGTAGGGCCAATACCCTATCTATTAAGTAAATAGATAGGGTAAATATAGTCAATGCAAGGAATATGAAATGAACGAATTAGGTAAACAATTAGAGCAGCGTTTTTACCGCTATCTCGCTATTGAAAGCCAAAGTGACGCAGCAAGCACAGTTGTTCCAAGCACAGAAGGGCAACGTGAGCTGGCAAAATTATTAGCGCAAGAACTTGAAAGCTATGGTCTGAAAGATATTTATATTGATGACCATGCCATCTTATATGCAATGCGCCCAGGAAATAAGCCTTCAGCACCAAAAATAGGTTTTGTGACTCATTTAGATACTGTCGATGTTGGGTTATCTCCCATCATTAAGCCTCAAACTTTGAGGTACGAAGGGCAGGATTTATGTTTAAATGAAAAAGAAAACATTTGGTTTAAGACTGCCGAGCACCCTGAAGCCGCGCCTTATATGGGTGAAGATATTATTTTTAGCGATGGAACCAGTGTACTGGGCGCTGATAATAAAGCCGCTGTAACGGTTGTTATGGAATTAATGCATAAGCTGCAATATGCTGATTTTGATTGTGGGGATATCTACGTTGCGTTTGTACCTGATGAAGAAATTGGTCTACGCGGTTCTAAAATTATGGATTTAACCCGCTTTAATGTTGACTTTGCTTATACTATTGACTGCTGTGCACTTGGTGAGGTTGTGTATGAAACGTTTAATGCAGCTTCTATCGAAGTTTCAATTAAAGGTATTACTGCACATCCCATGTCAGCTAAGAATGTATTATTGAATCCTATTCGGGTTGCGCATGATTTTATTGGCTGTTTTGACCGTTTTGATACCCCTGAGCACACAGAGCATCGCGAAGGCTATTTTTATATCACAGATTTAATCGCAAACCCTGATAATGCTAAAATTAAAATGGCGATCCGTGATTTTGACCGCCATAGTTTCGCAGCTCGAAAACATTTTATAGAACAAGCGGTTGAGTTAATAAAAGCGCGTCATCCACGAGCAAAAATTGAATGCAATATTGTAGATGTGTATAGTAATATTAGTGACTCGTTAGGTGATGATCGTACAGCAATTGATTTAATTTTCGATGCATTGAAAATTCAAGAGGTTGAACCTAAAGTGATCCCGATGCGTGGTGGTACGGATGGTTCTGCTTTATCAGCAAGAGGCGTCTTAACTCCAAATTATTTTACTGGGGCACTTAATTTCCATTCATGCTTTGAGTTTCTACCAATCAGCTCTTTTGAGAAAAGCTACTTAGTATCAGAAACTATTTGTCGTTTAGTTGGAAAAAAATAACACTTCAGTTAATTCTTAATATTAAGACCACTCGATAAGGTGGTCTTTAATTATTAATCCACATGAGTTATTCACCTAAATTATAATTTAATATTATTTTTAATAAAACAAAAATAAATAAAAAAGTGTATGTGACTTTTTTATTTATTCATTTATTATTTTTACAATTAATTTTAAAATCCAACAGGGGAATTAATTGATTAATATTATAATAATTGACGATAATAATATTGCAATTCGTGGTTTTGAGGCGGTTTTTTCACGTCATATACGCTATAAGGTTGTTGCTTCTTTTCCAACTGTGGAACATGCGATTACATGGAATAGATGCCAAAAAGCAAATATGATTTTAATCAGTAGTGATCGCTTCCGTTATGATTCACTAAAAACAATTCAGACACTGCGCCGAACTCAGCCGGACGTTGGGATCATTATTTACAATGTCAGAAATAATCCGTCATTTTTTTTAAAGGCGCTAGATATCGGTATTTTTGGTTTATTAAGTATCAATGTGACAGAAGAAGACCTCATTGAAGCTATCCAGATTGTGAGTGTTAAACGGCGAATTATCTCTCCGGATATTGCGCAAGACCTTGCTCTCCAGCGGTTAATTTATAGCAATCAACAAGATATATATGATTTATTATCAGGGCGTGAGTTGGAAATCATGTTAATGATTACTCAGGGGATACCTATCAAACGAGTGGCTGAGTCGCTTTCCTTGAGCCCTAAAACAGTAAATACCTATCGATATCGAATGTTTAGTAAACTTAATATCTGTAGTGATGTAGAATTAACTCATATAGCCATCAGTTATGGTTTAATTACAGCAAAACAGGGTTTATCCGAGTGTCAGAACAGTTCGAGCCGAAAGCTTTCTTAAAAACAGTCACTAATCAACCTGGTGTGTACCGTATGTATGACGCTGGGGAAACGGTCATATATGTAGGGAAAGCAAAGGATCTTAAAAAACGCTTATCCAGTTACTTTCGTGAAAATGTGGGTAGCCGTAAAACAGAGCAGTTGGTTAAGCAAATCGCCTCTATTGATGTGACGGTGACTCATACCGAAACAGAAGCACTATTACTTGAACACAACTATATTAAGTTGTATCAACCACGTTATAACGTATTGTTGCGTGATGATAAATCTTATCCTTATCTATTTTTGAGCAGTGAAACACACCCTCGAATTTCGATGCATCGAGGGGCGAAACATGCGAAAGGTGAGTACTTTGGCCCTTTCCCAAGTTCTTATGCGGTGAGAGAAACATTGGCGTTAATGCAGAAGTTGTTTCCGATACGTCAATGTGAAGATAGCATGTATCGAAATCGCTCAAGGCCTTGTCTGCAATATCAAATTGGCCGTTGCTTAGGTCCTTGTGTTAAAGGCTTAGTTTCCGATGAAGACTATAATCAACAAGTAGAATATGTTCGTTTATTTTTAACCGGAAAAGATAAACAAGTTTTGGCGGGTCTCGTTGAGCGTATGGAAAAGGCAAGTTTAGAACTACGCTTTGAAGATGCCGCACGTTTTAGGGATCAAATTCAAGCGGTAAGGGCTGTTACGGAAGAGCAGTATGTATCTGGGGACAGTGATGACCTAGACGTTATTGGTGTTTCTTTTGAGTCTGGCCTTGCTTGCGTGCATGTACTTTTTATTCGTCAAGGGAAAGTCCTTGGAAGCCGTAGCTATTTTCCTAAAATTCCCGCAGATACTCAGCTTGAGGAAGTGGTTCAAACCTTCTTAGGTCAGTTTTATTTACAAGGCAGCGAAAATAGAACGCTACCGGGTGAAATATTATTAGATTTTGCATTAACAGAAAAAGAATTATTAGCGGAGTCTCTTTCTGAGATAGCCGGTCGTAAAATTAATATTCAAAGCCAGCCGCGTGGTGTGAGGGCTCGTTACTTAAAATTAGCGAGAACGAATGCATCAATTGCGCTTTCTACAAAATTAGCGCAACACTCTACGGTGCAACAACGCATGGCAGCACTAGCAAAAGTCGTTAATTTAGAAAATATTAACCGCATGGAGTGCTTTGATATTTCACATACGATGGGTGAGCAAACCGTCGCCTCTTGTGTTGTATTTGATAAATCTGGGCCAGTTAAATCAGAGTATCGGCGCTATAATATTACAGGGATCACTCCAGGGGATGATTATGCGGCGATGCATCAAGTCTTAACACGTCGTTATGGTAAACATATTGATGAAAGCAAAGTGCCTGACATCATCTTTATTGATGGTGGTAAAGGCCAACTAGGGCAGGCAAGGGATGTATTTAATTCACTTGAGGTCGATTGGGATAAAAAACACCCATTGCTAATTGGTGTGGCTAAGGGAAGCGATCGTAAAGCGGGGCTTGAAACGTTATTTTTAAAACCTGAAGGCGAAGGTTTTTCATTACCACCAGATTCTCCCGCGTTGCATGTGATCCAGCATATCCGAGATGAGTCGCATAATCATGCGATTACGGGGCATCGACAACGACGAGCAAAGGTCAAAAGTACTAGCGCATTAGAGTCAATTGAAGGGGTTGGGCCAAAACGTCGGCAGATGCTGCTAAAATATATGGGGGGGTTACAGCCTTTACGCAATGCAAGCATAGAAGAAATCGCAAAAGTGCCCTCGATCTCATACGCCCTTGCAGAAAAGATTTATAATGCATTGAAACAGTGAGTGTCTTAGGGCAACATATTCATAATATCCAACTTGGTCAAAAAGTTAGTGAGCGTGATGAAATTAAACATACCAACGTGGTTGACATTATTTCGCGTCATCCTAATACCGTTTTTTGTATTAGCCTTTTATCTCCCTGTTACTTGGGGGCCGTTTGCATGTGCGCTTATTTTTGTTATCGCAGCGGTAACTGATTGGTTTGATGGTTTTTTAGCAAGGTTGTGGAAGCAAACCACAAAATTTGGTGCTTTTTTAGATCCGGTTGCTGATAAAGTCATGGTTGCAACGGCGTTAGTGTTAGTCACAGAAAGTTATGATGTTTGGTATGTGACTTTGCCGGCGGCAACTATGATTGCACGTGAAATCATTATTTCATCTTTACGTGAATGGATGGCAGAGATAGGTAAACGTAGTAGTGTGGCTGTTTCTTGGATTGGGAAATTTAAAACAACAGCTCAGATGATGTCATTAGTCGGTTTATTGTGGCGTCCAACGCCATTAATTGAAAACCTTTCAATTGCACTTATGTATGTGGCGGCTATCTTAACGTTTTGGTCAATGTTCCAATATTTAAAGGCTGCATGGGGCGATTTGAGCGAAGCGTGATCGAAATGATTGAAAAAACAGCGAACGATCCAATTATTTCAATAATTGTATTGACTCGATAGGTGAAATCAGTAGAATGCAACGCATCGAACGGCAACATGGTTTACGAAAATAAATAAGTAAATCAGCCAGTTTGAAAAGCATAAGCTGAAAAGTGAAGCTTTACGCGGGAATAGCTCAGTTGGTAGAGCACGACCTTGCCAAGGTCGGGGTCGCGAGTTCGAGTCTCGTTTCCCGCTCCAAATTTCGAAAGAAATTCGGATAAGGCGCGTTAGCAAAGCGGTTATGCACCGGATTGCAAATCCGTGTAGCTCGGTTCGACTCCGGGACGCGCCTCCAAAATTTAGCCCAGGTGGTGAAATCGGTAGACACAAGGGATTTAAAATCCCTCGGCCTTTAGGCTGTGCGGGTTCAAGTCCCGCCCTGGGCACCATCTTAAAATAATTAAACACCATTAAGTGTTTTATTTTAAGTTAGCTAACCACTATGCATCGTTATTGAATATATGGTTAGTCGGGATAAATTAATGATTTATCCAAGTTTGTGAGAAAGACAATTTGGCCCAGGTGGTGAAATCGGTAGACACAAGGGATTTAAAATCCCTCGGCCTTTAGGCTGTGCGGGTTCAAGTCCCGCCCTGGGCACCATCTCAATTTCAATCAGTCATGATTTGAAGTTAACAATTAACCACCAATAGGTGGTTTTTTTGTATCTAATCTTCTTTAAATTCGTTGTATCTACTCAACTAATATCGGTTTATTAGTGATATTTCTTATTTATATTCAATGCATTACTTTTATAAGAGCGCAAAAGTTGCTTTATTGTGTCAATCAACGCGTAATTCGTGTAAAAAACCGTAAGTCAGACCGTTCTGTTGATGTTTTGTGTCACTATTTTGATTCTTGAAGAGGATCGAGCTATGTCTAACATGAAAACTGAAGTTGTCGTCGTACGATTAACGAAACACGAACGAGCACTACTAGATACAGTAAAAACAAAGCCTTTGTTGGCAGATTGGTTGAAAGAAATTGCTATGGCAGAGGCTAAACAGCAGGAGAGTAAAGAAGAATAAGACGGCCTTAACTATACAGAAATCAATCGAGTCATTTAATGTGATGATAGAAAAGTTAATTTTTGATTAATTATTCGTTTTTGATAGTATCAAATTAGATGACTTAATTGGAATTTGAGACGTGATGATTAAAGGGATTTTGTTTACGTTAATACTGGTATTTGCTTCTGGTTGTACAACGAAAAAATTGGATGCCCCCTATGGGTTCAAATGGGGGCAAACCCCCGTTGATATAAAAAAATTGCATTTAAAAGGATTACAATGCACTGAATTTGAAGAGGGAGGTGCGTTATGTTCATCAAAAAATTCTCCTCAAATAGCAAATAAGCTGTTTTTATTGATGTTTTCTCGGGAAAAAAATACATTAATGTTAGTTTCTTCCCAAGGAAAAGATAGCCGCGACCAATCAGGCATTTTGGCCGAGTACGATGCGATTAATCAGAAAATGTTTGAAGTATATGGTTTGCCAAAGCAAACAATCGAGCGTTATAAACGGGATATTTATTTCTTAGATAAAATATCTGATGACGAAACAACGCCATTTAAGCGGGTTTATGAAAAAAATGGCATGCAGATTATGGTTGGTATTGTTAGTAATGCCCATTTTCGCAAAATTCACGATAAAAAAGACATTGTTTACTCAGTTATGGTTATCCATAATTTAATACCAACTAAGCCGCAATAGGCGGCTATCAAGTTATTTGATACACGCTAATGCTGTGTTTTTATTTCGTTTAGCGATGAGTTTGCACATATCTTTCTGCCGCATAAGTGTCGATAAAGTCGCATTCGAGAGTTGTGGCTTCACCATCGAAAACTTCAACAAAAGTCCCATCCTGTTTTACGCCTCAATAATGGTTACCGTCAGCAATGATTTTTAATAGTGGCAAAATATCGGTTAGCTCATAAAGTTCATTTCAAGATTTTATGCATAAGTGCGATGATTATTTAACTAAGATAAATCTCGTAGATGAAAATACTCATAAATGTTGGACTAGTAGAAATTATTTTATGAGTTATATCAGGAAATTATCATGAGAAAAACGTTATTAGTCGCTCTCTTGGCGCTATTTATCCCATTTTCTTCGCAAGCAGGCTCAAAATACTATGATTGCGGAAAAACGCTCATGAGTTTAGAGCAGCAACTGCGTCACGCTTCATACCATGGTAATAAAAACAAAGTGTCCAAAATCAGGAAGAAAATCCATAAAATTAGTAATAAGTGTTATGACAGCCACTCTGGCGCGACTAGAGTATATGACCATTATTCTAGAGGAAAAGAAACTAGCCTTGAGCGGGAATTAGATTCATTACGTCGTGTTATTGAAGCGCTTAACGATTTATAATAGATAATTAATGAGAAAATAAGCCATAAACTGGTCTGTTCTCCCTATTTATTTTCACTCTGTCTTAAGTAAATGGATAATATCAGGTATATTAGACCCTGATTGTTAGCTACCAAGAAAAAATGACTATGATTATCAAACCTAAAATTCGTGGTTTTATCTGCACTACAGCTCATCCGGCAGGCTGTGAAGCCAATGTGCGTGAGCAAATTGCCTACGTGAAATCACGTGGTGAACTGAAAAACGGCCCTAAGAAAGTTTTAGTTATTGGTGCATCTACCGGTTACGGCCTGGCCTCTCGTATCAATGCTGCATTTGGCAGCGGTGCGGCTACCATCGGTGTATTTTTTGAAAAGCCAGGCAGTGAAGGTAAAACAGGCTCTGCGGGCTGGTACAATTCTGCAGGTTTTGACAAAGCAGCGAAAGAAGAAGGCTTGTATGCGAAAAGCATTAATGGTGATGCTTTTTCTGATGAATGCCGTCAAACCGTTATTGATTTAATTAAACAAGATTTAGGCCAAATTGATTTAGTGGTTTATTCACTGGCCTCACCTGTGCGTAAAATGCCTGAAACAGGTGAAATCGTACGTTCGGCCTTGAAACCTATTGGCGAACCGTACAAATCTGTTGCGCTGGATACCAACAAAGATGTGCTAATTGAAGCCGTTGTTGAGCCCGCAAATGAACAAGAAATCGCAGATACAGTAAAAGTCATGGGCGGCCAAGATTGGGAACTGTGGATGAATGCATTAGATGAAGCAGGTGTTTTAGCTGATAATGCACAATCTGTGGCTTATTCTTATATTGGTACGGATTTAACATGGCCAATTTATTGGCATGGTACACTAGGTAAAGCAAAAGAAGATTTAGACCGTGCGGCTCATGCAATTAACCAAAAATTGCAAGCTAAGGGTGGGGCAGCGTATGTTGCTGTATTAAAATCTGTTGTAACACAAGCCTCTTCTGCAATTCCTGTAATGCCTTTATATATCTCTATTGTCTTTAAAATCATGAAAGAGAAAGGGATCCATGAAGGTTGTATTGAACAAATTCAACGCTTATTTGCCACTAAATTATTCAATGATGCAGTGCCAGATACTGATGAAAAACATCGTCTACGTTTAGATGATTGGGAATTGCGTGATGATGTTCAAAATACATGTCGTGAAATTTGGCAGCAGTTGAATGATAATAACATCAATGAGCTAACGGATTACCAAGGCTATAAAGCTGAATTTCTCCGCTTATTTGGTTTCGGCCTAAATAGTGTTGATTATGATGCTGACCTTAGCGGTGAAGTGAATTTTGAAGTGAAAGAGCTGATTTAGTTGCTTTGGTCATGATTGTTAATATCTTAGAAACCCGCTAATTTGCGGGTTTCTTTTTTAGCTATCTTTATAAATCATATGCTTCTGCTTTATTTTGTTCATTGAATTATTCTACTACGATGACCTCACCATCACGGATCAGTGCTTTAGAAATAATCACTCCATTTTCATCAAATTCAGTTACTGTGCCAACAAGTTCTCCATTTTTAAAAGTACCAGTAATGTTTGGTTTATTACTTGGAGTGTTATGGTAGATTTTAAATGGTCCTGATAACTTGCCTTGTAGCACGGTTAATTCGATATCGATACGGCCATTTTCATGGTAGTTACGGACAGTTCCATTTATCTTACAGTTTTTAAGTTGAATTAGGGATTCAGGCTTACCATTTTCATAGTAGGTTTTGATGTACTTATCCAAACATCCTTTAGATACCCAAGTTTTGAATTTTGGCTGGCCATTATCGTACTCAGTTTCAAATGCGCCTTCAGCAAGACCTTTAGGTGCTTCTGTGGAAGGAAACTCTATCGTTTTTAACTCATTTAATTCCCCAAATTTTGAATCTGAGTTTGAATTGGAATTTGTAGAGCCCCCAAGTTGACATCCGGAAATAAATAAAAATAAAGAAAGTAGTGCGATAGATTTAATTGGTTTTAGCTTGAACATGTATCCTCTATTATTACGGTAAAAAATAATGGATTCAATTGCATATAAAACTATAGCCTTTTTATGACTATATATTCTGAGAATTATCTTAAACTATTTATTTTTAATGGGTTGTAGAGGATTTTTACAGGATTATTAAGCTGAATAAATATTGATGTTAGTCAGCTTAATAATAAGGTAATTTAGCAAGTTAGTGTAATTTGTATAATAAGGGAGTCATGGATGTTAGTTGTTGAAATGCTGAGTACTGGCGATGAGGTTTTACACGGACAAATAATTGATACAAATGCAGCTTGGTTGGCAGACTGTTTTTTTCAACAAGGTCTCCCTTTGAGTAGCCGAACAACTGTTGGTGATGATTTAGATAGTTTAGTCGCTACTTTCCTTGAACGTAGTTTATCTGCAGATGTTCTGATTGTTAATGGCGGGCTTGGGCCAACAAGTGATGACTTAAGTGCTCTGGCAGCGGCTAAAGCTGCGGGAGTTCCATTAGTTGAGCATTCACAGTGGATTGAGGTTATGGAGCGCTATTTTATTGCTAGAGGGCGAATTATGCCTGAGACAAATCGTAAGCAAGCGCTACTTCCTGCCAATGCGGAATTAATTGATAACCCAGTAGGAACAGCTTGTGGGTTTTCATTAGTTTTGAATGATTGTCTAATTTTTTTTACACCGGGGGTTCCTTCAGAGTTTAAAGTTATGGTGAATGAGCAAATTTTGCCGAGGTTACGTGAACGGTTTACATTGCCAGAGCCGCCAATTTGTTTACGTCTAACCAGTTTCGGTCGTAGTGAAAGTAGTCTTGCGAAGCAATTTGATAGTTTACCTTTACCTGAAAATTGTGTTTTAGGCTACCGCTCCTCAATGCCTATTATTGAATTAAAACTGACGGGGCCTGCATCACAAAAAGAATTGATGGAGAGAGATTGGCAACTCGTGAAGCAAGGAGTAGGGGATAATCTGATATTTGAAGGTACTGAAGGTTTAGCACAAAAAATTGGTAACTTATTAAAAGAAAAGAAATTAAACGTAATAGCTAGTGAACAATTTAGTGCAGGGTTATTAAATTGGACATTGGATTCAGCAGGAATCGTTATTTCTGATAGTCAAATTTTACCACTTGATGTGGAGCAAACATTAGAAACTCTAGCACAAAGAGCTCAAAATATAACGATTAACCACCCTTTATCTATTGGTTTAGTGATTGGTGAATATCATGAGCAGTATCTAAACGTTGCATTATCAACTCCAGGTAAGTGTTATGTGCAAAGAATTCACTATTTGCCAAATAATCATTCGCAGAAAGAAAAGCAAGAAGTCAGTGTAATGTTAGTACTAGATATGTTGTCTCGCTGGTTAAATGGTCGTGAGGTTATTGGCTATTATGAATGGTTAGTACAAACAGAAACACTTATCTTAGAGAGTTAGCGGGTTATGAAGTTAAAAGATTATGCGTGTATCCCTGTTCTTGAGGAAAGGCCTTTTCAATCGGAATTTCAGTCAGTAATAACAGAATCTATTTACTGGCTGAGTCACATATTAAAAGAAAAGCTCCATAGCCTATATGTTTATGGCAGTGTTGCAAAGGGCTGTGCAAAACCTCAACAATCAGATTTAGATCTGTGCATCATATTATGTGACGATCTTACCCAATTAGAAACAACCAGACTTAATGAAATACAAGTTCAATTGACGGTTAATCACACAGAAGTCAGCAAAATTGATTTTGATGTAGGTATGCTTGCGGATGTGATGAGTGAGGCTAATTTATATAGTTGGGGATATTGGATTAAGCATCACTGCCGTTGCATTTATGGGAATGATTTAGCTACACATTTTAGCCAATTTATCCCTTCGCGTGAAATAGCAGAAGCAGTTAATGGTGATTTTGTTAATGTACTCAATAATTATATTGACCAAATTAATCATTGTAATGATGACGCTGAACTAAAGCTATTATATCGGGCGGCATCGAGAAAGCTTATTCGTTCGACCAGCATTTTACGTTGGAAAAATGACAATGACTGGCCTGAAACATTATCAGAATACACACAGAAATTTGTCCAACGTTATCCTGAACGGCAATTTGAGATAAATTATTTTTTATATCAAGGTACAGCTCCGTTTGCTGATGAGCAATTCGTGGGAAAATTAATCCAGTTTATCAATTGGTTGGATTATGAGCGTTCTAATAGTATTAATAAATAAACCCGTTATAGTTCATCAGGCTGTAGTGCATTAACGATATAATTAATACTTGAAACACCCTTTTTGCAGGCCTTGTCTTTTAATATAGTCGGAGTTTTATCAATAGCCATTTTTACTGAAGACAGTTGATCAGTGTAGGTTTGTGCCCCAATAATCTCTGGATTATTATTTAAGTATTCAATAACTTCATCGACTTTTTGATAAAATTGGCCACACGAGTCACCATCAATTTCTAAGGTTTTTAATTCATTTAGCGTATTTGGAATCAGTTGCTTGGTTTGCTGTTGTACCTGCTCGATATACTTTCCTGTTTTTACTTGCTCAACGATAGTCATCACCTGATTTTTCAGGTTAAAAAACAAAGTAATAGCTGTAATTAAAGCGATGGCAAGAATAATATTGATGCTTATACTGATCCAGAGAAAGTATCTTTTCATTGCATTCCTTGAGTGAAAAATAAACCTGTAATATATAGCCTAGTAGAGTGAATAATGTCGATATGTAAGCTTAACACGAAAAAACAAGGTAACCCAATAATAGGTTACCTAGGTTATTATAATTGATAGTGGTTATCGAACCGTTAAAACAGAAATTTTTGAATTTTGAATAACCATTGATGCTGTCGAACCTAAAAAATATGTGGACATGCCGGGACGCTTTGAGCCAATTACAATTAAATCAGCAGAAATTTCTTCAGCAACGCGTAAAATCTCATCTCTTGGTGTTCCCATTAAAACTTGCGCGCTGTACTTATCACTTGAAAGATTAAATTCTTTAATAATCTCAGTGAGTTGTCTTGTAACATTATCTTGTTCACTATCCGCTTTTTCAGCAAAACCAAATCCCATCGTGGTATAGAAAGGGACAGTAGGAATAATCGCTAAAAAATGAATATGTGCTTTTTCATATTCAGCAAGGTATTGAATATGTGCCATAACTAAATGTGCTAAGCTTTTTTCTGTTATATCAATCGGAACTAAAATTTTATTATACATATTTTTCTCCAGCTTTTATTTATTGAGTTCATGCAGTAATCGGGTCGTTAGTTTATAAAGAGTAGAGCTGTTAAACAGTAAATGGCCGAGTCAATCAAAATAATGTTAATTTACACATAGGAATTACATACCTCGGGCTCCATCATAGCGGATCAACACCATAAATACTTTGACAGCGCATTTAACTTAAGAAACTTAATCGTGATATTTACAGGCTGTTTTTCATGCGCTTTGTGCTATACAAAACGTGAGTACTTTGAATCATCACCTTCCTGTTATATGATCTATACATGGTTTGTATACATATCATATTGTTGAGGTTATTTTGGGTATCGTAAAAATTTCAGATGAATTGCATGATTATCTACGCCATGCGAGCCAAGTTATGTCCCGGTCGATTAATTCACAGGCAGAATTTTGGATTAAAATTGGAATGCAAGCTGAATTAAACCCGAATAAGACATTTACTATGTTAATCAATGAAATGTTAGAGAAAGAGTCAATTGAATTAAAAGGAAAGGTTCATGAATAATATTACAATTAAAACAGCAGAAGAAATTGAACTGATGCGTGAGTCTGGACGACTTTTGGCTAGTGTTTTTAAGATGTTGGATTCATTTATCGTACCTGGTATTTCTACGATGGAAATTAATGATAAGGTTGAAAGCTATATTGTTAATGAGTTACAAGCAAGGCCTGCCAGTAAAGGGCAATATGGCTACCAATATGTTTTGAACACGTCTCTAAATGAAGTCGTTTGCCATGGCGTTCCAAAAACAGATGAAATTTTAAAAGCAAAAGACATTATTAATGTTGATATTACGCTAGAGAAAAACGGTTTCATTGCAGATTCAAGTAAAATGTATGTGATGCCGGAAGCTTCACCATTGGCACGTAAATTAGTTAAAGATACCTATGCCGCTATGTGGGAAGGCATAAAGCAAGTTAAACCAGGTGCAACGTTAGGTGATATTGGTTCCGCTATTCAACATTATGCAGAATCTAAAGGTTATAGTGTTGTACGCGAATATTGTGGGCATGGTATTGGCCGTGAAATGCATGAAGATCCGCAAGTTCTTCATTATGGTGTTCGAGGGAAAGGGGTAGAATTAAAAGAAGGAATGACATTTACGATAGAGCCAATGATCAACCAAGGTGGAATGAAAATTAAAACAAAAAAAGATGGTTGGACAGTTGTAACGAGAGATAAAAAATTATCTGCACAATCGGAACATACGGTATTAGTCACTAAAGATGGCTATGAAGTTTTAACACTACGCGATGAAGAAAAATAGCGTCAAAAATAGACTTTATAAGCTTGTTACCATTATGGTAACAAGCTTTTTTTATGCAAATTTTTATTATTGTCTCAGTGCTATTGCTATACGATTAAATGCACTCATTAAACCAATAGCGATAGTTAGGTCAGAAATTTGAGCATCAGAAAAATGGTGTTTTAATTCATTAAAGAGAGCATCTGATGTACCACTGGTAGCTATGTTAACAACAGCTTCTGTCCAAGCTAATGCAGCGCGTTCTAATGAGTTAAAATGATGACTGACCTGCCAGCCAGCGAGAGTATCAATTTTTTTGTTACTAACGCCATTTGAACGCAATGAGCTTGCATGCATATCTAGGCAAAATGCACAGCCATTGATTTGTGAAACTCTTAAATAGATGAGTTCTATCAGTTCCTTAGCTAGCCCGCTTTTATCCAATGCATTTTTGCAATCAATAAGCCCTTTATAAGCTTCAGGTGATAAATTGTTATAGGCTAATCTCAGTTCACTCATGAGTGATTCCTTACATATTTTGTTGTCAGATAAAATGCAATATTTTGTAATGATTATTTGTAATAGATGTAATATAAGGCTAGCTTGACCTAGGATAAAGAGACAAGATTAATCAAACTAGCTATGACAAGATAGCTGGAATGGTATTCTAGTTGGAGGGAGTATGTTAATAAAAGTTGATGCTCAAATAAGTACACCGCTATATTTACAAGTTTATCAGCGTATACATGAAGGTATTAAAAGCGGTCAATTACAAGCTCAACAACGCTTGCCTTCAATACGGGTATTGGCTAGTGAGCTAAATGTTGCTCGAGGAACCATCGAATTAGCCTATCAAATGTTACTGAGTGAAGGAATTATTGAGTCAAAAGGAGCAAAAGGGACATTTGTTGCGGATACAGTAAAAAAATTACGGACAGTACACTCATTATTGGAAAATAAAGGTCAATATCTAGATTTTGAAGTAGAGAACCGAAAGTTAATAGGGAATGAACAAACTACGGATAAAACAAAGAGTGAACAGAATGCCAAAGTTATCACAAATAAATTTCATGAATTGCAGCCATTCCAATTAGGCACTCCAGCCCTTGATGCATTTCCAACAAAGCTATGGGCAAGAATATCTGCGAAAATATTACGTGAAAGTCGTTTTGACTTATTAAGTTACCCTGATTCACAAGGTGTTATTGAATTACGGCAAGGGCTTGCGCGTTATTTGATGGTGTCACGGGGGATTTCTTGTTCTGCAGAACAAATATTTATTAGTTTTGGTCATAGAGCGAGTTTGCACCTGATTACTCAATGCCTATTTAATCATGGAGACGTAGGGTGGTTTGAAGAACCCGGTTATCATATTGCTCGCCATTTTTTACAGCAAATTGGTTTAAAGTTAGTTCCTGTTTCTGTTGATAATAATGGACTCGATGTTGAAGAAGGTAAGTTATTAGCACCTAGTGCAAATTTTGTGCTGGTTACACCGGCTCATCAAAGCCCAACAAATGTTGTTTTATCATTAGAAAGAAGATTGGCATTACTCGAATGGGCAAATAAACGAGGTAGTTGGATTATTGAAGATGATTATGATGGTGAATTTCATTACCAAGGAAGGCCTTTACCTGCATTAAAAAGTTTAGATAGCCAAGAACGGGTTATTTATTGTGGCACATTTAGCAAAACGTTATTCCCTGCTTTACGCCTCTCTTATATTGTGGTCCCACCATCTGTTATCGCGCATTTTCATTCCATTGCGGAGGTCTTAGGTAATCAGTGTCCAATATGGCAGCAACAGGTAACTAGTCAATTTATTAATGATGGACATTTTTTGCGACATTTACGAAAGATGCGCAACTTATATCGTCAAAGAAAACACTTTCTAATAGAGGCTATTTCAGAGGTACTGCCTAATATATTTGAAATTCAACCTCAAAGTGGAGGAATGCATATTTTAGTTAAGTTGGTCAATGGTAAATCTACTGGAGGCTATGTGAAGTTGGCAAACGAATACGGGCTAAAAATAGAGTCTTTGAATGAATGGTCGATAAAGAATATGGTTTCACTATTTTTATTATTGGGATTCACCAATATTAAAAGTAAATTAGAGGCCGTAAGCCTTTGTGAGCAGTTAAAGATAATTGATAGTAAACTTGTCTAATTTAATTATAGTGCTAAGTTTTTTCTATCAGTTGAGTTTTATCATTATTAATGATTTGTAATTAAATAAATTAGAAACTTAAAAAATATTGTAATTTATAAAAAATACAGATGGACTAAAATAAGCTGTATTTAAGATAAATGATGATATCTTATTGTTTTTAAATAAAATTAATAGCTATGCATTTTTTGCATGGCTTTTCGCCCATTTGCATTTCTCTTTAAGTTAAAAAAATGTAACTATCGGCTTCAGGCTCAAGAGTCGCATCCAATAAAGAGTTATAGTTTATTTCTATAACGATAAATAAATAAAATAGGGGTACGAATGAACAGACATAAACTTATGAAACAAATAATGATAGCGATTGTTTTAGGTATCATATTAGGTTGGGGGTGTCATAATTATGCTGCATCGGTAGAAGAAGCAAAAGATATTGCTTCTTATCTAAATATTATTACTGATGTTTTTTTACGTCTAATTAAAATGATAATAGCACCATTAGTATTTGCGACAATTGTTTCTGGAATTGTCTCTATGGGTGGTTCTTCATCTGTGGGTAGTATTACAATTAAAGCCATGGTTTGGTTTATTTCTGCAGCAGTAATTTCATTATTAATAGGCATGATCTTTGTTAATGTATTCCAACTAGGTGTTGGATTAAATTTAACAGCCCCGGCAGTTGCTGTAGATAGTGGTTTAAATACTTCTGGTTTTACCTTAAAGGCATTTATTACCCATATTTTCCCGAAAAGTTTTGCGGAAGCGATGGCAAATAATGAGATCCTACAAATATTAGTTTTCTCCATTTTCTTTGGTTCAGCTCTCGCATATATTTGCAAAGATAAAAAAAGCCCAATAGTTACATTAATCGAAGATTTATCACGTATTATGTTCCGTATTACTGACTATGTGATGAGTTTTGCTCCAATTGCAGTATTTGCCGCGATTGCTTCAGCAGTGACCGTCGAAGGTTTAGGGCTGCTTTATGATTATGGCAAACTTATAGGGCTTTTCTATGTCGCATTAGCAGTATTATGGGCGGTATTATTCTTCGCAGGTTATATCTTCTTAGGAAAATCTGTGTTCAATTTAGGAAAGCTTATTCGAGAACCTGTTGCTCTTGCATTTGCGACTGCAAGTAGTGAGTCTGCGTATCCAAAAACAATGGAAGCGTTGAATCAGTATGGTGTACCTAAAAAAGTGACCAGTTTTGTACTACCACTGGGATATTCATTTAACCTTGATGGCTCAATGATGTATCAGTCTTTTGCAGTGTTATTTATTGCGAATGCTTATGGAATTGACCTTAGTATTACAGAACAAATTCTTATTTTATTAACCTTAATGGTGACGAGTAAAGGGATGGCTGGTGTGGCTCGTGCTTCGATTGTTGTTGTTGCAGCAACGCTACCGATGTTCAGTTTACCTGAAGCGGGTATATTATTATTACTGGCGATTGATCAATTCTTAGATATGGGAAGAACGGCAACAAATGTCGTTGGAAATAGTATTTCTACCGCCGTAATATCACGTTTAGAAGAAAGAAAAGGGCGTATTAATGCAGAGCCAGAAGTTACACTGAATGATAAAGTAACACCTACACTAGAATAATTCACACCATAGTCATTAATGCTCAGTATACCCCTTCTTATAGCAATAGAAGGGGTTTTTATACAAAATGAAACATACTAAGTTGTTTGATTACGCATAAATTGCCAAAAACGCTCCGATGAAATATTTAATCTAGCTTCAGTACGATAGATATAAACTCCCATATTTATCGATAAGCTGGGATCGAGAATAGCCAGTTCATTTTGCTTAATTTCACTTTTAATTGAGTAATCAGGTAACCAGCCAACACCACTACCATTTAATACCATACGTTTTAATACATCACTCATCGATGAAACAAATGAGAGTTCAAAGGGCAGATCGGCTGATTTATTCATTAATTGATTAACCTGTCTTCCCATATAACTTTCATCAGTATATTTCATTAAGGGAAGTATTGAACCATCAAGAGTGTAAATAGGTTTTTTTTCTTTATCACATAGAGAGACTAAGTGTAATTGACTGTCTAATATTTTTGCATGTAAGAAAGGTGATGACATCAATTCTTCATTATAAAATGATAAAATAAAATCACTTTGTCCTTCTTTTAGCTTATGAACAGCTTCATCAACATTTATTGATTCAACAAAGAATATTTTATCAATATTTTTAGAAAATTGAGATATAAAATCAGGAAGTAAAAAAACAGAAAGTGAATGAGCAGCAGAAATATTTACTCGCTGCTTGTCATTATCAACCCCTTTAATTCTATTTATTTGAAAATAAATATCATCAAGTAAGTTTCTTGCATAAACAATAAAGCTTTTTCCCTGAGGGGTGAGTTGTAGTGGGTTAGTGTTTCTATCGAATATTTCAAAACCAACAGAGGATTCAATGGATTGAATTCTTCGACTAAACGATGATTGAGAGATATTTCTTTTTTCTGCCGCTAATGTAAAACTGCGACACTCTTCTAGTACAACAATATCGTGCAACCATTTAATTTCAAGATTACTGATCATTGTGTCCTCTAATATTATAATTATTAATTTTGCTATGCAAATTTAGCATAACTTATAGAAACTCTGCAATTACGAAAAGAAAACATTATGTCATGATATCATCAATTTGAAGGAGGTATTATGAAAAAAATATTAGGTATGTTAGGGGGAATGGGTCCCGGTGCAACCGCAGATGCTTTTTCAAAACTCATTAATAATACAGGTGCCAAAAAAGACCAAGAACATATTCCTGTTATTATTGTGTCGATACCTGATATCCCTGATAGAACGGAAAATATTATTTATAGCGGCCCATCACCATTACCAGCAATGATTGAATACCTAAAAATACTAGAAAATGCAGGTGTATCTTGTATTATAATGCCATGTAATACGGCTCATTTCTGGTATGAGGATTTAATCAAAGAAACAGGGATTCATTTTATTAGTATTATAAATGCGGCATGTAATAAAATTTTAAAAGATAATGTAAAAAAAGTCGCTTTGTTAGCAACAACAGCGACTATTCAAACAAAATTATATCAGAATAAATTAAGTTTACATGGCGTTGAGTGTATTGAACCTGATGAGATGAATCAATATAAAATAATGCAGAGTATTATTTCATATAAATCAGGAGATTTTAGAAAGGCAAAAGAGCTTATTTATCCTTATATAAATAAATTAAAATCAATAGGGGTTGATAAGTTTGTTATGGGATGTACGGAAATTCCTTTAATATTAGAGGATATATCAAAGGATAGCCCAGGACAATTTATTGATGCGACGGAAGCGTTAATAAATGAAGCAATTGATTGGTATAGTTATAGTAATGGCTTTAAAGAAATAGGGAATAATCAGTTAATTTAATTAGATAGTTCAATAAGACCAGCACTAGGGAATTTAATTATTTTATAGCGATGAGTCATTATATAATGAAAATATAAGCACACATGAAAGTCATATGTGTGCTTTTACGTTTGCATTAGATAAATTAAGATTGATGGTAATTTGAACGATTTTACCATTGAATAGCTAAAATTTAGGAATATTAGACTTGTAGTTAGAAAACAAGTAGTGACAATAGGCGCTTTATTATAATTATTATTTGATAGGGATTAACCATGCAATTTAAATCAATGATTAAATTGGTTGTCGGCGCTGCATTACTGCTAGTTATCGGCCTCGTAGGTATTAACTCATATACCATTGTACAAGATGGTTCGGTTAAGGTTGGAACATTTTTAGGAAAAGTCGACCCAGTGGCTTATGATGCAGGTTTACATTTTCCAATTAACCCGTTTACAACGTTTGATACGTACTCAACAAAAGATATTCGTGTATCTCTAAAAGAGCTAAGAGTACCTTCACAAGATAAATTAAAATCTATTGTTGATATTACGGTAATGCTTCAGTTTGATGGCTCTAAAGCACCGGTATTACGTATTAATGGTGGTACAGAAAGTGAAGCTTTAGATAAATATGTACGCCAAAAATTGATTTCAACGATTTTGGAATTTGGTAAAGATGTTGCTAATGCGCAAGATCTTTATACAGCAGATACACAAAGAAAATTACAAGAATCTATTCGTGATGCTATTCAAGGGTATGCATCCCCTTATGGCTACACAATAAAAGAAATCATGATCCAAGATATTACTTTGCCTGAAGTTGTACAAGAGCAAGTCGTTAATACGAAAATGCGCCAAGAGCAAATTAACCAAGCAAAAGCAGAGGCAGAAAAAGAGCGTGAATTAGCTCAGAAAAAGGTTGTTATTGCAGAAGCAGAGAGAGAGTCTGCTGAACAACAAGCCATCGCTAGGGAACGTAATGCACAAGCAAGTTCATTTGCGATGCGTCAAGAAGCGGATGCAAAATTGTATGCTGCACAGAAAGAAGCTGAAGCTAATGCGATATTACAACGTACTATTACCCGTGAAATGATCAATTGGAAACAGTTAGAGATTGAACAAATTAAAGCTCACAAATATAAAGGTGAGGTGCCTAATATTGTTGTTGGTGCAGACTATGATGGCAAAATGATTATGGATATGCGTAATAGCCAGTAATTTTCATTAAAAGAATGACTACATTTACAACCTGTTCTATTAAGCTTGAAGTAACCACATAAAGTTGGACACTTTTAGTCAATTGATTGTATAGCCTGATTTCGATATCTAATCGGAATCAGGCTATTTAATATATAGAAGGGTATGTCCAATACTTTCCTTTTGTTATGCTAAAAATAATTTATTTGCATGATTGGTGAAAATAATTCTGTTATTACCCAATATTCCTATAAATCAATTACAAGATGGTTTACCGGTACGATGATTTAGTGCGCCATTATCAATAAGGAATTTTTGCATTTCTGGAAGATTATTTTTACATGCATAAGTTAATGCACTTTGGTCATAAGAAAACATGGTTACATCATCAGTCGTTGTACTTCGGTTAATATCTGCACCTTGCGATAATAAATATTTAACCGTTTCCATTCTATTATTACTTGCAGCTATCATGATTAATGTTTCACCATCACTTTCAATCTGCTGATTATTCAAGTCTACTTCATTTTTCATTAGCTGATGGACTTTTTTTACAACATTGACATTATTACCGAGTACCGCGGATTTTAGTACGTTATATACGTCACCTGTATCGGTTGCCCAAAGATTAGCATTTTGCGATATAAGATAATCAACCATTGCTTCATCACCAATAAAGGCCGCCCATCCCAGAGCCGTTTGGTCTAAGCTACCGGTGTCTTTGGCTTCTATATCTTGCCCCTCAGTAACCATTTGTTTTACTTTGTCTAAATCTCCCTGCTTTACGGCATCAAACCATTCGGCATTGGCGCCTTCACTAGGACTTTCATAGAAGACTCTCCAAGGTAAACGTTCTTTATTCGCGAGTTCGACCATCGTAGCGTAATCTGTTTTAAAATGCCTATATTTTAAAGGGTTATTATTATTAACAACTTGGGCTTGTGATACTGACCCAAAAGTAAGTAATGAAAAAGCAAATATAATTTTTTTAATATACATATTTAAACCTTATTAATATTTAGTTATTTATCAGTATTGAAAAATAAACGACACAAAGCAATACAAATCATACTTATTTTATTTTTATGCGGTTATTCCGATTTATTTTACTTGAATATATTAAATCTAAATTTTACCTCAAGTAACGATGACATAATTTGGAGCGGCGATAGCAAATAGCTCATTTTTTTCTAATTCAGGCGGGTATATCCACTTAGTATTTATTTCTTGTTTTATTTTTTTCCCTTCCTTTTTAATATAATGTATTTCTCTCTGCCAACCTTCGGTATAAAGAGCCCCCCAAGCCCCTAAATCAAGGCAGGTTACATATTTAGGTTGACTGTAAGGATGAAGTGGAAGCCCTAACAGTTCAGCTGCTGCATTATACCCTGCAACACGGCCTAAACTTAGGGAATGTTGGCAAGTCATTAAATTATGATTTCCTTGTTCATCTGTGGGTGCTTTGACAGTATCTCCTGCGACGAAAACATTTGAGACAGCTTGTGCGTGTAAATAATTGTCCGAGATAATCCTACCATTAGCATCGTATTCACCACGAATTTGTTTTGTTAGATAACTGGCTTTTACACCTGTCGCTAATACGACGGTATTTGAATCTATGTGTTCACCGTTTGACAGAGTAACACCATCTGGGCTTAGTGCTTCGACTCGCAACCCTGCACGTAATTCAACGCCACATTCAGTTAAAGCTTGCTGAATTACAGGTGAAATGTCGGTTCCCATTCCAGCTCCCACAGTGACTTCTGAATCAATTATGAATACTCGACTCTCTGTTGTATCACCAAGGATTGTTTTCAGGCGAGCTGGCATTTCCGCCGCGCTTTCTATGCCTGTTAACCCTCCACCGACTACCACAACGGTGTTTCTCGCTAAAGTTTCTGGTTTGTTCTTTAGTGCTTGTAAATGTGTTTCAAGACGATGTGCAGCTTCTAATGAATCAACATCAAAGCCATACTCATCAAATCCAAGAACGGGAGGGACATTTAATTGGCTACCGGTTGCAAGAACAAAGCGCTCATAAACTAACGTAGTTTGGTTGCCATTAGCTAGATTAACGGTTAATAACTTTGCATCTGTATCGATATTCTGGATTTCACCTGCGATATATTCAACGCCGACGGCAGCTAACTGCTTTGAAATATCTGGGGACATATTATCCAGCTTTGCTTCATATAAACGCGGCCGTATAGTGAGGTTAGGCCTTGGTGAAATTAAAATAACTTTGATGCTATTTTCTTTATTAGCTTGTGAAATTACCCGCATTGCTGAAATAGCAGCCCAAAAACCAGCAAAACCAGACCCTGCAATAACAATTTTAGCTGTCATTATTGAATTCCTTTGAAGATTAACTTTAAGTGCTCATTTGCAAATTTTAAATAATAAAAACCCACACCAGTGAAGATGTTATTAATTAAATACAAACGATGTGAATTTAAGGTAAGGCTATAGGATTATATGTTATGTTTTCCCACGACCTCCTTTGTTTGAACGAACTGTTCTAGCCTCAATTTTTTGATCCATCCAGGAGTTTACATCTCTATAAAAGCTATTAGGCGCGATTTGACATAGACGCTGCGCCACATCAGCGAGGGTTTGGTTAGCTAATACATCTCTCATTGCATTTTCAGCTTGAAGAATGACTTTATGTACGGAACAGGTGCCAGAAATGGCCCATTGCGGTAAACCATTTTCTTCGAAAACAGCACAGCGGCGGCGTATTTCCTGGCACTCGAAAAGAGGTTTATAGCCTTCTATTGCATCAATTATAGATAGAAATGTAATTTTTTCAGGAGGTAATGCTAACCGATATCCACCTCTAATTCCCTCATTTGAACTCACGATCCCAGCTTTTTCTAACCGAGGCAAAATTTTTGCTAGAAAACTTGGAGAGATACCTTGTAACTCTGCAAGTTCTCTACTGCTAAGAGAGCGTTCGGGATTATCAACAAACCAAAGTAGGCAATGGATACCGTATTCAACACTGACAGTGATGTGTGCCATTTATTTAAATTTCCTAAGCATCTATTTATAAACAAGGACAATACAGGTCTCCGTTTTAAGTGTCAATAAAACTAAGATAAGTTTAGTCCGCGTTAGTTACTTCCTAGTCTGAGGCGATTCATCTTGATGATTGGACGAGTTTTTATTTATTTTGCGAGCACTATTAGCGCGAAGTATTTCGTGAACTTGTTGTCTAATATAATCATGCAAAATACCTTAAAGAGTTAGATCTATTAATAGGATTAGTTATGATTGCGGTAAGCGCTTGTTTATTAGGGTATTGTGTAAGGTATGATGGGAAACATCAATTATATACTCCTTTGAAAAAACTCTATGAGGATGGTCTAGTCATCAGTATTTGCCCTGAAGTTTTTGGTGGGCTACCAACACCAAGAGCATCTGCAGAAATAATAGGGGGAAATGGTGATGATGTATTCGCTGGGCGAGCTAGTGTGGTCGGTAGCGATAATATCGATGTCACGCAAGAGTTTATTCGTGGTGCGTATATTGCATTGGAAAAAATCCAATTAATGAATGTGCGACTAGTTGTACTTAAAAGTAATAGCCCTTCGTGTGGTAGCCAGCATATCTATAGTGGCCAGTTTGATGGTAATTTAAAAGTTGGTATGGGGGTTTGTGCTGCACTATTTAAACGGCATAATATTGATATATTGGATGAAACCTCACCTGATTTAGTCATGAAAATTAACGGCTATTTCGAAGCATTGTAATGGAAAGATAAATAGATAATTTACTTAGGGTAAATTTAGTGGAGGGGAGTACTACATTAGTGAGTTTGTGCTTTATTGTTAGCTAATCGGGTGTCGTATTATGATGCCAGATTGCTGTTATTATCTGAAATTTAGTAAAAAAATAGTACTGTCTAGATAATTGTATTGCACTTGTGTTATATCATCAGGAAATAAATTTCATGAGTTGATACGATGTTTAATATTTCTGAGCTGATCAATGATTCTCCAATCGATTCCATTCTTTTGTTTGTTATCACATTTATCTTGTTAGTTATTTCAGCCTACGTCGGTAAATATATCTTTAAGCGTAAATCTGCTCACGAAGAAGCAACGGATGATGAAGCTAAAATTATTTTAGGGGCGATTTTATCGTTATTAGGATTGTTAATAGGATTTGTATTATCAATTTCGATTAATGGCTATAACAACCGCCAACAAACAGAAGAAAATGAAGCTATTGCTATTGGGACGGCATATCAACGAGCACAACTATTAAGTACTGATGATAGAGGAAAAGCCTCTCAGCTTATTCAACAATATTTGGAAGCTCGAATTGAGTTTTTTAAGTCAGGAATAAGTGACGAAAATAATCAATGGCGGATGACCTCTTTGGTGAAGCAAAGCCAGTTGTGGGAAATCGCAGTAAAAGAAGCAAGTCAAACACCAAACCCTATTGTGGCTTCTGTACTAAGTGCATTCAGTGACCTTTACCTTTCTCAACAAAAAACGATGGCAAGTTGGCGGCACCAAATTCCTAATGCGACATGGTTTTTACTGATCTTTTTTGCTATCTGTTCAAATATTCTTATTGGCTACAATATACGCGGAACAAAAGGGAAAAATTGGTTGATACTCATATTGCCATCATTAACCACGTTAGCGCTATTTATGATTGCTGAAATTGATGTTCCCGGAGAAGGTATGATCCACGTAACACCGGATGATTTAATTATGTTACAGGAATTTTTATTCAGAGATGGGGCTTGGCTGGGGAAGTAGGGTAACCGCAAAAAGACTCCCCAATCGCAAATTTGCGATGGGGAGTCTTGCCTTAGCGAACTATAATACCTAATAAAATTCCGATTGCGCCAAAGTCAGCGTCACTGAATGTAGTATTAGCAATACCAATATCCCCAAGGACAGGTAATAGGAATACAGGTAGGAAGGTAATCAGCAATCCTTGAGCAAATGCACCCAAGATAGCCCCACGACGACCCCCTGTTGCATTACCAAAAACACCTGCAGCAGCACCCACGAAGAAATGCGGTACAACGCCTGGAATAATAACCGTCATATTTAATGCGTACAGAACGAACATTCCCAAAACACCAGCAGCGAAACTACTTAAAAAACCGACTAACACCGCGTTTGGTGCATATGGGAAGACAACCGGGCAGTCTAGAGCAGGTTTTGCGTTAGGGACTAATTTGTCAGAGATACCTTTAAACGCAGGGACGATTTCTGCAATAACCATGCGCACACCTTGCAGAATAATATAGACACCGGCAGCAAATGTAATGGACTGCATCAATGAGAACATGAACCAATTCTTACCACCACTGACTTCACGAACGAAATCACCGCCTGCAAATAAGCATGTAATGATAAAAATAATGAACATGGTGAAAGAGATGGCTACAGGAGTATCTCTTAAAAACAGCAAGCTTTTCGGGACATTCATATCTTCTGTTGAATGTTCTTTGTTACCGAACTTGCTACCAATGAACCCAGCTAGAACATAAGAAATCGTTGAGAAATGGCCAATCGCAACGTCATCTGAACCCGTTACTTTTTTCATGTAAGGGTGGGCAATTGCAGGGAAAAATACCATACAAAAACCAACAATTAATGAACCAACAGTCACTAATAGGGTTCCTTCCATTCCTGCGGTAGCTAAGATAACCGCAATCATCATGGACATGAATAAAGTATGGTGCCCTGTAAGGAAAATAAATTTCCAGGGTGTTAAGCGAGCAATCAAGATATTGATTAGCATCGCAAAGAACATAATCATTGCCATTTCACGGCCGAAGCTTTTTTGTGCGATAGACACAATAGCTTCGTTATTTGGAACAACGCCGTTAATACCAAAGGCATGTTGGAAAATGGCTGAGAAATCGCCTAGCGAGCTGACGACTAAGCCTGCACCAGCACCTAAGATCACAAAACCCATGATGGTTTTGATGGTGCCTTTAATACATTCAGTTACTGGTTTTTTCTGTGCGATCAAACCAATAAGTGCGATTAAACCCACAAGAATGGCTGGCTCAGATAAAACATCCTGCATCAGAAAACGAAAAAATGACATAGTGCCTCCGCTTACATTGCCCCAAGTTTTTGTAAAGCAACAGTCAGGCGCTCTTTCATTGCAACTTTATCAATCATATTTTCCAGAGCAACGATTTCACCACCAACTTGTTGAGCAACTAATTGTTCTGCAATGTCGCTTGTACCAACAAAGATATCGCTTACGGTGCCTTTTGCGGAACCTAAATCCACATGGTCAACATCTGCACTGACTTGCAGATCTTTTAAAATATTCTTAATGCTCATTTCCATCATTAAGCTTGTGCCCAAGCCATTTCCACAAACAACAGTGATTTTCATAATATTTACCTTAATATCTAATTATTCATATTTAGCGATGATTTTAAGAATGTCATCTACGTTTTCTGATTGCATGATGCTGTCAATATCTTCTTGATTATCAAAAAGTTCAGCTAATTTTGCGATGGCGCCGATATGGCTATTGCTATCGGTTGCTGCGAGTACAATTAATAATTTGATTGGGTCATTGCCTTCAGAACCAAATTCAACGCCTTGTTTAAGAACGGTTAAACCAAGAGATAATTGGTTTACGCCGTCTTCAGGGCGTGCGTGAGGCATGGCAATTCCTGGCCCTAATACATAATAAGGACCGATTTTTTCATGTGATTGAATTATTGCATCGACATATCTCGATTCAATAAAATTATTATTAATTAATGGGTTGCATGCGATTTTTATCGCTTCTCGCCAATTACTGGCTTTGTCGACGACCTGAATGACGTTAGGGGTCAGTAATGTCGTTAGCATCGGGTTGCTCCTGGTAGAGTGAAATTATTATCTTTGTAATGGTTGAATGAATAGTAGTGTTCTATGGTAGCGCTATCTAGTTGAATCTTTCATTTTCGTGATAGCGCTATCATTTTAAGAAAATATAGCGAACAAAAACGAAATGAGTACACTTGTCGGCTGATTAACAAATTCAACCTGTGGTAAGTTAATCTGGTCTGGTGATTTTTAGTGTTTCTTTAGATTTAAGAGAGGCATATTGGCTATTTTTAGCGCATTTAATCTAGAGCACGAAAAAAGCAAAAAGCACGCTTGATTCGAATGAAAATTGTCCATTGAAGATTAACAACCTTAGGGTTAATAATGAGTTTAGGCTAAGTAAAAGTATTACATGCAAAAAATACGAAAAAGAAAAAATACAGGGCGAGTCACGTTGCAGGATGTCGCAAAATTTGCAGGCGTTGGGTCCATGACGGTCTCTCGAGCTTTGCGTACACCTGAATTAGTATCCGACAAATTACGTGAAAAAATTAATGCTGCGGTTGAAGAACTTGGCTATATACCTAATTCCGCGGCAGGTATTTTGGCTTCTGGTCAAAGCCGCACTGTTGCTGTTTTAATTCCGTCTCTGCGTGATAATGCCAGTTCAGTTTTTCTGCAATCTTTACAAGAAGCGCTGAACAAAAATAGTTATCAAGTCGTTATTGGTAGCCATGATTACCAGCAAAAAAAAGAGTCTGAAGTTTTATCGACACTATTACAGAGTAACCCTGCGGCATTGATTATTTTTGGGGCAGTAAATTCAGAAAGTGTGTCTCATTATCTAAAGAATTTAGATATTCCAGTTGTCAGTGTTGCAGGGGAGTCGAATCATCCAGTCACGTTGAATATCAAGAGTAACGTTGGTGATGCGGTTAATTTTTTAACTAACTATATGTTACAAAAAGGGTATAAGAAAATAGGTTACATTGGCGCTCAAATGGACAGCAAAATGCAGAGCCAACAATTAAGTGGCTGGAACCGAGCGATGCTGACGTATAACCAAAGTGCAGATCAAAGTATTACAACTCCGTATGTTGCAACGATGGATTTTGGTCGTCAGGCAATTAGTGAGATGTTGACCCGCCAACCTGAGCTTGAAGCTGTGATTTGCAGCCATGAAATGATTGCGCTTGGCGTCATTTTTGAGTGCCAGAGACGTTTAATTCAGATACCTAAAATGTTAGCGATTGCTTGTGTTGAAGGTTCTTCAAATTGTGATCACATTCATCCATCACTGACTTCCGTGCGGATTGATTACAGTAAAATGGCTCGAGAAACAGCGAAAAGACTACAAAAATGGCTTGCAGATGTCGATTGTGATTTTGTTGAACGTAAAGAAGGGGTTGTTTTCCCCTATAAATTTGAAGCAAGACAAAGTGCGTAAAATTTAATTTATGACTATTCATCACATTTTATTGAATATCTTGCCTATTTTTAGTAAAGAATAGTGCGGTAACTCACTATTTTGTATAAATAACGGTGGTTTTTTTTTCTCTCGAAATAAGACTGTCGACTTGGTCACTACATCTTTTTTATTCTCTGTTAATGTATGAAAACTGCAAGTTAACGAATTCTAGCTAAGCTGAATTCGTTAACCTGCACTATTTTGTCATATTAGATATTCACAGGGGAAAACAATGAAATTACTAAAAACAATTATTTCCACCACAATTTTAGTTTCTTGCGGTGCGATGGCATCGATGACGGGCTCTGAAGTTTTAAAAGTACAGGATGGAGGAACGCCGAATAAAGTTTACACTTCAAACAAACCGACAATTAAAGTTGCAACGTATAACATTGGTAAAAATGAGTTGGCATCAGATGTCAGTAATCTTGATGAGTTAAATAAGGCGATTGCGAAAATAGATGCGGATGTGATTGTTTTAACAGAAATTGATAATAAAACAGCCCGCAGTAAAAAAGTTCACCAGCTAGAAGAAATCGCTAAAGCCAATAAGATGGATTTTGCTTTTGGTAAGGCACTGGATTTTGATGGTGGAGAGTACGGTGTAGGAATTTTATCAAAATATAAAATCGATAAATCTAAAGTAATTAATTTGCCTTCGGGTGATGCTGAACAACGTGTTGTATTAATATCCCAAATATCAAAACCAGGTTTTGATGCACCAATTATAGTGATGGGAACGCACCTTGATTGGCAGAAAGATCCAACCATTCGCATTGGACAAATTCGCCATATTTTAGATGCAAGTATTGGGGATACGGATACGGGATTTGATAATATTGCGGCATCAATAAAAATATTAGCAGGGGATTTTAATTCAACAGCGAATGAACAGCCTATTCAAGAAATTCGTTATATGTGGAACCCAGTTGAATTTAAAGGTATTGATTACCGTAGCTGGCCAGCGGTAAACCCAGCCATAGATATTGACCATATTTTTACATTTAAAGGCCAGGTTTGGGATGTGAAAAATATGGAAATTCCAACAGATAGCAAAGAGTTTCAATGGTCAAGTGTTAGCGACCACCTACCTATAATTGCTGAATTAGAGCTACAAGAGCAATAGAAGCTTAACAGAAAAATTATCGATAAAAGGCCTCATTTAGTTTGTAGGCCTTTTCAGCTGTAAATGCTAACTTAATTGGTTAGCAATTTTTTCCTTTCAACATACCGTTTTTCGGCTACTTCCAAATAAGACTCAACTGTTGAGTATATTTGCTGACTCTGTTCGGCTAATTGCTGCGATGCATCCAATGTTGCGCTTGTCTGCTGCTTAAATACGGTAAGAAAATCTTGAATGCTATCGAAATGACCTGCGACGTTAGCATAGTAAAATTGGTATACATAAGACTCCTGAGAGTGGCTTAGCTCTGTGTTGTTTTTAATGTTATTAGTTGCAAGTAATAGTAATTGAATATTTGTCATGGTTTACCCTTTTCTTTGGAAAACAATGCTACATGAGATAAAAAAAATATTTTGTCAAATTTGGCCGGATAATTTTATGTATTGGCTAAAAGAAGTAATTTTTACTAGGAATATTCTGTAATTTAGATTGGTGGGTTATATCAAAAATTGGATAAAAGAAGATATATAGAGAAGTTTAATAGTAAATTACTATATGGATATTGTTAAATATTCTTATGCATTTTGAGATTGATTATTGATGTTAACTGTTTAATATCATAATTTTAACATTTTATTAATTAACTTTTTGTTTGTTTTTGTTTTATTAATCAATTGGTTGTGTGGTATTGCGCTTAAAGTGGAAGCGATAACTCGGCTAATTTAGTCTGAAAAGAGAGATTAATCAACAATAGGTTAAAAATTAAGATGGCAAATGGCATAAATTAATGTGTTTTTTATATCAATTTGAATTTTAAGTATTTTTTATTTTTTAATGGTGAGATCTAGCAAGGATGGCTTATTTGAAAATAACGAATATATTCTAATTTAATTTTAATTTACGCTTATATTGAGTTTAAGTACTCACCAGGTGAGTTAATTAACATTTAGACATGACTATTATTAAATTGAATTGTTTTATTACATATTTGGGTTTATTTTTGTTAAGCTATGATGAACAATTAAGGCTTATTATTGTTTCTGTGTTTTGGTAAATGAAACTTCTCTAGTTAAAAAAATACAAATTGAAACAGTTAATGTTTCAAGTACTATTTATATTCTTAGTTTAATACTGGTATACTTACTCATATGATGTGTAAAATAAAGTATAAATACGAGCAGCCTTTATAAATTTAATTGTGTTTGTTTGCTCTGTTGGTGGTGGTTATCGGAGACAGTAATTAGAAAAAACAAGCTATCTAATAAGGTATTCTTATATAGATAAGGCTGGATATTATTAAAATAATTATTATTTACTTACAATTGGCTAATGATAACTACTTAAGTGTATTTTTGGGCGGGGCTATTAGGTCATCCTGGTCAATTGGCTTGTTATTGAATAAATGAGAGCTTAAGAATATGAATATTATAAAGTTGCTCACAATTTTATTGTTAACTGGGGGCTCTTTTATTTTAGGGGTGACATTGAACTATTCCCCTACACCAGATCTTGTGAAAATGGCAAAAAGTAGCGTTGAAGACTATTTATCTTTCCCTGAATCCGCTTCATTTAAAAATGTGAAATATAATTTTATTCGCCAAACTGCGGATAAGGGTGATTTAGGCTACGTTTGTGGTGAAGTGTTTCGAGTTAAGAATGCAAGATTAGAAGGGTATAAAAAATTCATTGTGAAAGCCTATAGTGATAAACAAGGGAAGGTATCCATGTCTATTCCAATGGTTGAGGGAGATTACGATTTAATGCCAAAAGAAATGGTTGATTCGTTATGGGCAAGATATTGTTTTTAAAACTGAGTGATAACGTATGCCTTTTATTAAATCAAACGCAATAGGTAATACGCATCCTAAATAAAGAAAGCCGTAAGCCGGCTTTCTTTAGTATAAATATGACTCAGCGTCATATTAACCTTTTAATTTTCTAGCACATTGTTGTAAATGCAAGAAAGAGGTAAATCTTGTATCGTGCCGAGTTTTATAAGCTTCATTGGCTTGGTAGGTGAGGTCAATTGCACTAAATTGGTCCATGGCTTGTGCAACATCGTCACAGACTTTTCCTGCAACTGCACCGAGGATAGCTGAACCGAGTAAGACAGGCTCACTGGCTTGTGTTGAAATCACAGGGACACCGCACGCATCCGCAAGTAATTGACGGATCAACGGGTGTTGGCCAGCACCTCCACTGACGACAATATTTTCAATAGCAGCACCGGATTTTGCTTGTGCTTCAATAATTTGTCGTAACCCATAGCCAATGCCACACACACCAGCAACATAGAAAGAAAGTAAATTTTCCATGCTGTTATCCATGGTTAGGCCTGCAATGACGGCTCTAGCATGAGGATCAGCAAAAGGAGCTCGATTTCCTAAAAACTCAGGGACAACATGTATTTTTTCAGCTAGCTCAACAGACTGCGATGGTGACGATGCTTTTTCTAATACTAAATCCGCTAACATAACAGGCAAGGGTTTACCTTGTTCTTTTGCAGTGAGTTTTGCTTGTGCTGAAGCGGGGTGCAAGGAAAGTAACTGGTCAATTGCAGCACCTGCCGCACTTTGGCCACCTTCATTTAGCCACATACCCGGCACCATTGCACTGAAATAAGGCCCCCACACACCGGGTATAAATACGGGTTCTTTGGTGGTCGTCATCGTACATGAAGATGTACCAAATACGTAGGCCATATTAGCGGTTGCATCGCCATTAACACCAACGGTACCAATGCCGCCAGCATGCGCATCTATCATACCTGCGGCGACAGGAGTTCCTGCTAGTAAGCCCATTTGCTGAGCTGCGGTTTCCGTCAAGCCGTCACCACAAGGCGTTCCTGGTTCGACAATAAGTTGCCCTATACGCGCGAAATTTTCATCTGCGAGTTCAGATAAACCAATTTGTTGAAAGTAATCTGCATCCCAGCGCTTTTCATGGGCTAGATATGTCCACTTACAGGTTACCGTACAGGTTGAACGAGCCAAAGAATTAGTCGATTTCCAAGTTAAAAAATCGGCTAAATCAAAAAATTGCCATGCATTATCATAGGATTGACGTAAATTTTCTTTTAGCCATAAAATCTTAGGTGTTTCCATTTCAGGCGAAATTTTACCACCAACATAGTTTAAAACTGGATGTTTTAATTGATTAATACGTTCAGCTTGCTCTGTTGCGCGGTGATCCATCCACACAATAATATTACGCTCAGGGTCATTCGATGGGCTAACTGTAATTGATTGTGTATCTGTTCCGATGACAACCAGTGAACAGGTTGCATCAAAGCCAATACCAGTCACTTGTTGTGGTTTTGCTTTTGATGATGCCATTGCGTGTTTGACACAATAACAAACTGCTTCCCAAATTTCGTTACTTGATTGCTCCGCGAAATTGGCGTTGTCACGAAATAGTGTAATATCATGTTTGGCAGACGCTAACATATTGCCAGACATATCAAAGATACCTGCGCGTGCACTGCCTGTGCCAACATCGATACCAATAACGACTTTATCGTTATCTTTTAATGGTGCATGTGAATTATTCATTTTCCCTCCAAGGTGCTAACTGCAATGAATTGCGAGATGACAAGTTAGAGATCAACACTATTAGGCACAATAACAAGGTCACGAATAGTGACATTACGTGGGCGAGTTAACATAAATAATACCGCTTCAGCCACTTCAATCGGTTGCATTAAGCTACCATTTGCTAAGGCTTCTTCCATTTTTTCTTTTGGCCAATCATCAAGTAAGGCAGTAACCACAGGGCCGGGTAATACCGCACCAACACGCACACCATGCTCAGAGACTTGACGGCGCGTTGAATGGACGAAGGCTTGAACAGCAAATTTTGATGCGGTGTAAATCGGTTCCCAAATTACAGGAACAACACCTGCAATTGAACTGGTGAATAACACATCGCCTGATTTTTGAGCAATAAAATGAGGTAATACCGCGCGAACACAACGGAAGGCTGCATTAATATTTAAATTTAACACTTTATCCCATACATCAGGGTCACCTTCAGCAACGGGGCCGCCAATATAGGCACCAGCGTTAGCATGGAAAATGTCTAAACCGCCTGCTTTTTGTAAAATGGCATCTAACATTCCATCAACTTGTTCCGGTTTCATTAAATCGATAACTAATGGAATTGCATTTTCACCTAATTCTTCAACAAGTTGGTTTAATCGCTCTTCTGCGCGGTCAATTAGAACGACTTTTGCACCTGCTTTGATCAGTGTGCGTGCACATTCAAGCCCAATACCAGAAGCAGCTCCGGTAATTGCTGCGACTTTGTTCTCAATAGAAATGGCCATAATTTACTCCAATCGGATATTTTAGCGAAATGTAAGAATGAAAAGCGCCTGAAATTAATGAAACAGCAATGAGTCACGGGGATGGATAGGTGGCTACATGCGATGGATTGATAGTATTTATTTTGCAGTATATCAACTCATGCATCATCAATTTCAATATTGCTCAATCGATGTAGCAGTATTGCGACTTTTCGACTTTGGTGTCAAGCTAGTAAAAAATGGAGATGAGAATCTGTGACAAAGATCAGACAAAATAAGAAAACAACGATCTATGACCTTGCCGACTTAGCAGGGGTTTCAGCGAGTGCAGTGAGTGCAATACTCAATGGTAATTGGCAAAAAAGGCGAATTAGCGCACAACTTGCTGAAAAAGTGATCCGCATCGCCGAAGAACAAAATTATGCAGTCAATAAGCAAGCCAGTTTATTGCGTAGTAATAAATCCAAAATAATCGGTATGTTAGTTCCGAAGTATGACAACCGCTATTTTGGTTCTATTGTCGAACATTTTGAGGAAATGGCGCGTGAAAGAGGGTTATTTCCTATTATTACCTGTACGCGGCGTGACCCTGAATTAGAAATAGAAGCCGCACGCGCAATGATTTCTTATCAGGTTGATTGGTTGGTTTCAACAGGGGCAACCAATCCGGATAAAATCACTGAAATTTGCCAAGCTTCCGGTGTCTCAACCTTGAATTTAGACTTACCAGGCTTGTTGGCGCCTTCTGTTATTTCAGACAACTATCTTGGTGCAAAAAATTTAACACAACGTATTTTAAGCAAAAATAAATCTCAGACATCAACACATGAAGCTTTAATTTTTATTGGTGGTCGTGAACATGACCACAATACACGAGAACGTATTCGTGGGTTTATTGATGCACATAATGAAAAAGGTATCACAGTTCCACAAGAAAATATTTTGGCCTGTGGTTATGCACCGGAAAAAGCAGAAAAAGCACTTTCACGATTTTTCGAACAGAATAATGAGGAACCACAGAAAATAGTGAAATGTGGTTTATTTATTAATTCAACCATTTCATTAGAAGGGGTTATTGATTGGTTAGGTAAAAAAGGCTATATCGGTTCGCGTCAACCCCATTTAGGCTGTTTTGACTGGGACCCTTTTGTTGCACTATTAGGTAATGACATCGAAATGGTTAAACAGGACGTGCCAACGATGCTAAATCATATTTTTAAATTGATAGATAATGAAAATAGCAAAGCACAGTTAATTGAAGTATTACCTGTGGGGGTGGTTAAAGAGTGATATTAAGTAAGTGCCGCTTATCGTTGATGATAAATAAGCGGCAGAAGGTTATTATTTATTCAGTGTGGTAACCAATAATTGATGGCGTTGGTTATAGAATTTTGTATAAGTCATATACCCAGCCAGTATGGTTGAAAGGCTTGCGGTACCTAACAGCATAAAAGTCACCATAATCTGGTATTTAACCGCTTGTAACGGGTCAACTCCAGCAAAAATCAGACCAGACATCATACCCGGTAAGCTGACAATTCCTACTGTTTTGGCTGAATCCACCGTTGGGATCAATGATGCTCGGATACTGTCGCGAATAATAGCAGCAGAAGCAATTTTTGGGGTTGCCCCTAAACTTAACATTTCTTGAATTTGTTGTTGTTGGCTTGAAAACCGTTGGCCGAGGTTATTAAAGCATAATCCTACTGCAATCATGGCATTACCTGCAATCATTCCAGTGATAGGAATTACCTGCATAGGTGTAAATGCGATGGCGTTGGTTAATATTAAGATTAACAATGTAAGAAATGTACCGGAGGTAATGGCAATTAATGCAGTAACATAAATTTTATCAATATATTTGCTTCTTTTCTTAGCGTTCCACGCGGCATTGACGCAAATAAACATCACCAAGGCAATCGTGAGCAATTCGTGATCAACATTAAAAATATATTTTAGAATGTAGCCAGCGATCAATAGTTGAATAATCGCTCGGCAAGTACTCCAGATAATATCTTTTTCAAGGGATAGTTTTTCTTTATGACTAATAAAAATAGCCACAAGGACTAACAGAATAGAAAAGGTTAATGATTCATTGGAAATAGTTGGTTGATGCACAGTGATATCCTATGATTCGTTGTGATGAACAGGAAGGGTAATAACTTCATTGGTATGAGCGATTTCATCTTGATCATGGGTTACCCATAACACGCCTATTTTTTTGTCACTCGTTAAGTGATGGATAAATTCATTCACTATAATTTTGTTTTCTTCATCTAGGGCACTGGTGATTTCATCTAACAGTAAGACTTGTGGGAGAAATTGTAAGTTTCTAATAAGAGAAATACGCTGTTTTTCTCCACCAGAGAGTTCGTTGATCCCTTTGTCTAAAATAGATTCATGCAGAGAAAATTGGTGCAAATCACTGATGACTTTCTCTTTATTAAGCGGCAATTTCCGAATCTGATAGGGGAAAGCGAGGTTGTCATACACAGTTTGTCCAAACAAGGTGGGCGTTTGAGTGCAGTATGAAACTTGCTGGCGATAAGTTTCTGGTGAGATAGTATTGATATCTTTCCCTTGAAACTTAATCGTTCCTTGGGTTGGTGAAATTAACGAGGCGATTATTTTTAATAAAGTACTTTTACCGCAGCCGGAAGGGCCTGTAATCAGTTTGAAGTCACCTGCCTGTAAGTTAATCTGCACATTATCAAGAATTGTTTTTTCCTCAATGCTATACCCAATATTATTAAGTTGTAGTAGTAAGTTACTTTCTTCCATATTATCAATAACCTATAAATTTTATATGCAGTATTTAGTGTAAATGATATTCATTTCAATATCTTACTCAATAACCCAGTGCTGGTATTGTTTAATATCAATTTAGATATAACTAATATTATGCGCCAGTTAACCGGAAATTTATAGGGAAATGAAAAATGTATTTTTGACGGAGCTGTTACAACATAGAGGGGTTTTTAGATGGTTTTTACAGTTAAAGATAAAGTACAAATATTCATTTAGATTATTATTTTGAACATATGTCCATTCGGAATTTAGTGAGGTATTTAATTTGAGAAATATCTCTTTTTTTTACATGAATAATATAGAACTTAATTGGCAATAATATTATATTAATAATACCAAGTAATTTAATCTTCGTTTAATATTTTGCTGTCTCTCTAAGACGGCACTATATTTATTTCATCTATATATTCAATATCACATCATGATGTTAAGGAATTAAAATGAAAAAATTTAGTGGCTATAACACCAACTTTTCACTTGATGACAAGGTCGCTTTAATTACCGGGGGAGCAGCAGGTATTGGGTTGGCGATTGCTCAACTGTATGTTGAAAAAGGAGCTAAAGTTGCCCTAATCGATAAGTCAGATAACGTGGTAACGACTGCGGAGAAATTAGGAAATTCAATTGGTATTCAATGCGATATCACAAATTCTACGGCGGTTTCTCAGATGGTAGAACATGTCATTGAACATTATGGCCGGCTAGATATTGTCGTTAATAGTGCAGGAATTGTAGCGCTTGCTCCCGCTGAAAATTTACGTGAATCCGATTGGGACTTAACCATGAATGTGAATTTAAAAGGGACTTTTTTAGTTTGCCAAGCTGCGGGTAATGTAATGATTAATAATGGAAAAGGAAAAATTATTAATATGGCATCTCAAGCGGGGGTGATTGCCTTAGACCAGCATGCGGCCTATTGTGCGAGTAAAGCGGCAATTATTGGTTTAACCCAAGTATTAGCACTGGAGTGGAGCCCGAAAGGCATACAAACTAACGCCATTTCACCAACTATTGTCATGACAGAATTAGGTAAAAAGGCGTGGGAAGGTGAAAAAGGTGATGAAATGAAAGAAAAAATCCCTGCAAGGCGCTTCGCCGAACCTTCTGAAATTGCGGCATGCGCACTATTTTTGGCCAGCGATGCATCCGATATGATTACAGGTCATAATTTAGTGATTGATGGTGGCTACAGCATCCAATAATGATATTAAATCAATAATAAAAAAAGCGAGTATAATTAGATATTCGCTTTTTTATTGTTTCATGATTATTATTTAAATAAAAAATAAGCCAAATAACATAGGTATTATTTGGCTTGTAATAGGAAATTACAAAGTAGGATAACAGATATTAATTATTGCTATATCAATTAATCATTAGGTTTTAATAATGAAAGCGACATAGTAATAAGCTTTTCTACGGTGAAACCGAAATGTTTAAATAATTGGTCCGCAGGAGCCGACTCACCAAAGCTATTCATGCCCATAACTAATCCATCAATTCCTACGTATTTACGCCAGTAATCACTAATACTGGCTTCTATCGCAATGCGATAGCGAACGTGATTGGGTAAAACACGCTGCTGGTATTCTAAGGGTTGTTGGTCGAAGGTATCTGTTGATGGCATCGAAATGACATTCACATTAAAACCTTGTTCAGTCAGTTGTTTCCATGCTTCAACCGCTAACGTGACTTCAGAGCCTGTCGCAATTAATAGTAATTCAGGGGCTTCACTATTACCGCGTAAAATATATCCTCCTCGAGCAATATTGGTGAGCTGTTCGGGGGTGCGCGAATACTGTATTAAGTTTTGACGGGATAACACAAGTGCAGTTGGGTTTTGTTGATGAATGATAGCCTGCTGCCAAGCTACGGTAGTTTCTACTTGGCAGCAAGGGCGCCATACTGACAAATTAGGTGTTGCACGTAGTGAAACAAGTTGCTCAACAGGTTGGTGCGTTGGGCCATCTTCACCTAAGCCAATTGAATCATGGGTATAGATAAGCACTTGCGGTAATTTCATTAATGCGGCCATTCTCACGGCATTTTGTGCATATTCCGAGAACATCAAAAAGGTTGCAGTGTAAGGGCGGAAACCGCCATGTAATGCAATTCCATTTGCAATGGCGGTCATACCGAACTCTCTGACACCATAATGAATGTAGTTGCCAGCAGGTTGTTCATTAATCGGCAGTGAACCAGACCAATAGGTAAGGTTGCTTGGGGCTAAGTCTGCGGAACCCCCGATTAACTCAGGTAAAGCAGGGCCAATTATATTTAACGTATTTTGTGATGCTTTACGTGTAGCTATCGTTGCAGGGTTATCATTTAATTTTTGAATAAAGTTATCAATGATATCCGTAAATTTATCAGGGAGTTGATTAGATAATCGCTGAGTTAGCTGCTCAGCGAGTTCTGGGTATTGTTTTGTGTATTCTCGTAATGCTTGTTCCCAACGTAATTGTTGCTCAGCACCACGTTCTAGGGCATTCCAAGGTTCATATATGTCATCGGGGATCACAAAAGGAGGGTACTCCCAACCCAGTTGTTGGCGAGTCAGAGCTATTTCATCTTGTCCGAGTGGCGCACCATGAGAATCCGCTGTACCTGCTTTATTAGGAGAACCATAACCAATTGTGGTTCTACAGATAATGAGTGTTGGTTTCGTCGTTTGTTGGTGAGCTTGTTCAATGGCCGCTTTGATTGCGGGCCTAGAATGACCATCGACTTGATGAATAACATGCCAGCCATAGGCTTCAAAACGCTTGGCTGTATTATCAGTAAACCAACCTTGCGTGTTACCATCAATAGAAATGCGGTTATCATCATAAAATGCAATGAGCTTATTGAGTTTTAACGTTCCCGCTAATGAGCACACTTCATGAGAAATTCCTTCCATTAAACAGCCATCGCCTAAAAATGTGTAGGTATAGTGGTCGACAACAGGGAAACCAGAGCGATTAAATGTAGCAGCTAGGGTTTTTTCTGCTATTGCCATACCAACTGCATTGGCGATGCCTTGCCCCAGTGGGCCTGTCGTGGTTTCAACGCCGGGGGTATAGCCTAATTCGGGATGGCCTGGTGTTTTGGAATGGAGCTGTCGGAACTGTTTTAAATCATCAATCGATAACTCATAGCCTGTTAAATGAAGCAAGCTATAGAGCAGCATTGAGGCATGGCCGTTTGACAATACAAAGCGGTCACGGTTAGGCCAATGTGGGTCTGCGGGGTTGTGCTGTAAATAATCTCGCCAAAGAACTTCAGCAATATCAGCCATTCCCATTGGGGCTCCGGGGTGGCCTGAATTGGCTTGTTGTACGGCATCTATTGAAAGAAATCGAATGGCATTGGCTAGTTTATTTTGTGGTTGAGTGGACATTACAAAGCTCCCAAAGTAAAAGCGCCTAAAGTAAAACTAACGTTCCCCATTTTCATACTCACTGATTCGAGCCACTTTTGGCGCCGAACGTCCTCCTTCATAATGGGAAGCCAACCATGTATCGATAATGCTTTTTGCTAATTCAGGGCCAATCACTCGTGCGCCGAAGGTAATAATTTGTGCGTCATTGCTTTTTTGAGCTCGCTCAGCGGAGTATGTGTCATGGCACAGTGCTGCACGAATTCCCGTGACCTTATTGGCAACAATCGACATACCAATTCCGGTACCACAAATTAAAATACCGCGCTGGTGTTTGCCTTGTACGATCGCAGTTGCAACCGCATGGGCAACATCAGGGTACATTTCGTCTGCAACCCCAGTGTTTAAGCAGTAATCAGTCACTTCAATGTTTAGTTCTGCTAAGTGAGCTTTAATCAAATCTTTCATTTCAAATGCAGCGTCATCCGCGCCAATAGCAATAGATAGCATGATAGAGATCCTTATTGTTGAACAAAAGTTCATAAACCAATCAAATGTACTATTTAGAAAATAGGATCTTATGAACAAATAATCAATAGCTGAACATATGTTTTTATTTTTATGATGATGAATTCTGTGATCTACGGCTTTAAATTTAATTATTTTTGCAAAAAAGGTGGAAAATAGTCGTTTTAAGGCGATTTTATGAGAATTTTTGCACTGAATCACACTTTGACACTCTCACTATGGGCAAGGATGAAGAAAAGGAGGTATGGTTAATTTGTATCTTCATTGAACTTATGTTCATTTTACAAACCGCCGAGGATAGAACTATGTGTGAACACTGTGATTCAAAAGCAACGATGAGCGCAGGCATTCCAGAAAAAATGAAAGCCGTGGTTGCTTATGCTCCAAAAGACTACCGTTTAGAAACTGTCGATGTCCCTAAAATTAGTGAAGAAGAAATTTTGGTTCGCGTAGAAGCTTGTGGCATCTGCGCGGGTGATGTGAAGGCTTTTGAAGGTGCCCCTAGTTTTTGGGGAGATGCAGAACAGCCCGCTTATATCAAAGCGCCAATGATCCCAGGGCACGAATTTATTGGCCATGTCGTAGGCTTTGGGTCAAAAGTGGAAGGTTTTGCATTAGGTGATCGTGTTATTTCTGAACAAATCGTACCTTGTTGGGAATGCCGTTTCTGTAAACGCGGCGAATACTGGATGTGTGAAAAACATGACCTGTATGGCTTCCAAAATAATGTGAATGGCGGTATGGCGCAATATATGAAGTTCACCAAAGAAGCCATTAACTACCATGTGCCGGTCGAGATGCCAATCGAAGACGCTATTTTGATTGAACCTTACGCCTGTTCTTTACATGCCGTACAGCGTGCCAATGTCAAATTGGGTGATGTCGTCGTGCTTTCTGGCGCGGGAACATTAGGCCTGGGCATGATTGGGGCAATTAAAAAATCCGGTGCTGGTAAGTTGGTCGTTCTGGATTTATTTGATAAGCGCCTTGAGTTAGCGAAAGAATTTGGTGCTGATATCGTATTAAACCCGAAACGTGATGATGTTGACAAAATTGTCAAAGAGATGACTGAAGGTTATGGCTGTGACATTTACATTGAAGCAACAGGGGCGCCTAAATCGGTTGAGCAAGGCCTGAAGATGATCCGTAAATTGGGTACATTTGTGGAGTTTTCTGTATTTAAAGACCCAGTGACTGTGGACTGGAGCATTATCAGTGACCGTAAAGAACTGGATTTATTAGGCTCTCACCTTGGCCCATATTGCTATCCACTCGTGATAGAAGGTATTGGTAACGGTGATTTCCCAACCAAAGGCGTGGTGACGGATATTTTACCTTTAGATAAGTTTGCGGAAGGTTTTTCAATGATGGCGAAAGGCGACCCGCACATTAAAGTGGTTCTCGACCCGAACCTGTAGAGCTGTCGTGGGTTGAAAAAAAGACGAAATTAAAAATATAACGATAAAAATTGGACCTGAATAAATGTCACCCTACCAAGGCTTGTTATTCAGGTCCTAACCCAGCGAACAAGCACTGAGGTCAATAATATGATAATCAATAAACTGTCTAAAGTAACGGGGTTTTCACCAAAGTTACTACTTGGCTATTTTGGCGTCCTGATCTTTATGATGGGGGAAGGCCTAGAACAAGGCTGGCTGTCACCTTTTATAATTAGCCGTGGAATGAGTATTGAAGAATCTTCATTACTATTTAGTGTGTATGGTTTTTTTGCTGCTGTGGCCGCGTGGTTATCCGGCGTATTAGCTGAAATTTATACCGCTCGTCGTGTGATGATTTTTGGTTTTGTGATGTTTGTGATTGGTTCGATTATTTTCTTATCTGTTGGCTTACCGAGTAACAGCCTGTCTATCATGATCCCAACCTATGCACTGCGTGGTTTTGGTTATCCCATGTTTGCCTACGGCTTCTTAGTTTGGGTGGCCTATGAGGCACCAATTAAAAAACTGGGCTCTGCTGTCGGGATCTTCTGGTTCGTTTATAGCGGCGGACTGGGTGTTTTAGGGGTGATGTATTCGAGTTATGCGCTGCCAGTTTTAGGTGAAATGGCAACGTTATGGAGTGGACTGATTTTTGTCACTATCGGTGCATTTATTGCTATTGCACTTAACCGCAACAAAGCGGGAGATACACCAGAGGCACCGAAAGAAAAAGTATCGCTCAGCTATGTGTTTAAAGGGATCACCATTGCGTTTGAAAATCCAAAAATTGGTTTGGGTGGCATTGTTCGTACCATTAATACCTCGGCAGCATATGGTTTTGTGATCTTCATGCCAATGTTTCTTGCTGACTTTGGTTTTTCCCGCACAGAGTGGTTACATATCTACGCAGCACTTTGGACAGTGAACATCGCTTTTAATCTGATCTTTGGTGTTGTCAGTGACCGTATCGGTTGGCGCAATATTGTAATTTGGTTTGGTTGTGTCGGCTGTATGGTTTGTACCTTAATGTTTTACTACGTGCCTTATTATTTTGGGCACAGTTATACCCTGATGATGATCGCCGCTGGCTTATTTGGTGCGTGCCTTGCAGGATACGTACCACTGTCAGCCATCATGCCGAGTTTAGCACCTGAAAATAAAGGCGCTGCCATGTCAGTCCTTAATTTAGGTGCGGGTTTAAGTACGTTTGTTGGTCCTGCACTTGTTGGGCTCTTTATTAGTAGCGTAGGTGCGTTTGGCGTGATTTGGATTTTCTCGGGGCTCTATTTATTTAGTGCGATATTGATGAAATTTATTACTGTGCCGGAAGAATTACTTGAACAGTCGGCAAAGATGCAGCTAACACCAGAAAATAAGTAAAAGAGGGAATTATGAATAGAATCATTAATGAACCTGATCTTGTTGTTGAAGATGCGATTCAAGGTTATTTGAAAGCGCACCCTGAATATTTTGCGCAAACAGATAATGCGCGCGTTCTAAAATACCCAAAAGCACCAATACAAGGGAAAGTGGGTATTGTCACTGGTGGTGGTTCAGGTCATGAACCTGCGTTTTTAGGCTACGTGGGCGAAAACATGTTAGATGCGGTGGCGATTGGTGAAATTTTCTCCTCACCAACGGCTGGGGCATTTTTAGATGCGTTTAAAGCAGCCGATAGTGGTGCGGGGGTTGCCTGTTTATATGGTAATTACGCGGGCGATAACATGAACGTTAAGATGGCGATGAAAAAAGCCGAAAAAGCGGGTATGCAAGTCAAAACCGTGGTCGCTACCGATGATGTCGCTTCAGCACCTGCCAGTGAAAAAGAAAAGCGTCGCGGTGTTGCGGGTGAAATACTTATGTGGAAAGTGGGTTCTGCTGCAGCAAGTAAAGGCTATGATTTAGATGGCGTGATTAATGCAGCACAAAAAGCGATTAATAACTGCCATTCTATTGGTGTTGGGCTAACGTCTTGTACCATTCCAGCGGTAGGTCATCCAAATTTTCATATTGAAGATGGGATGATGGAGCTAGGTATTGGTCATCATGGTGAGCCAGGCATTGAAATTATGCCAATTCAATCCGCAGCGCAAATGGCAAAAACCATGTTAACGCCAATTTTAGATGATATGCAGGCAAAACAAGGCGATGAAGTTGTCGTATTAGTTTCAGGTTTAGGCGCGACTCCCGTGATGGAGCTGTACATCTACTATGCAGAGGTTGAAAAACAACTCAGTGAGAAAGGTGTGCGTATTGTTCGTAACTATGTTGGTAACTATTTTACTTCATTAGAAATGATGGGGGTAACACTGACATTAATGAAAGTGGATGATGAATTGAAAACGTTGATGGATGTTCCTGCGTATTCATTGGGTTTAACACAGGTCAAATAAGGAGACAACTATGCAAGTTATTTCAACGGGCAACGGCAAGGAAATTACCCTTGATTTAGTGAACATTATTGTTTCTAACCGTGAATACCTCAGCGAAATTGATGGTGCAATAGGGGATGGAGACCATGGCATCAATATGGCGAAAGGTTTCAATTTATGCGCTAAAGCAATTGCAGACCGTGAATTATCACTCAGTGAAGGGTTTGAAGAAATTTCTGACGCATTGATGGAAGGCATTGGTGGTTCAATGGGGCCACTTTACGGCAGCTTCTTTATGGGGATGTCAGACAGCATTTCAGGGAAAAATGCGTTATCGCAACAAGATTTCCTCGCTATGCTAAAAAATGGGTTATCTGAACTGCAAGACATCAGTAGCGCGACAGTGGGGGACAAGTGCTTAATGGATACATTGATCCCCGCAGTTAATGCCTTTGAAGAGGTAACAAAATCAGGAAAAAACTTTAAACAAGCGCTTGATGCGATGCAGGCCGCCGCCGTTGCAGGCCGTGATTCCACGGTAGATTTAGTGGCGAAGATTGGCCGTGCAAGCCGCCTTGGTGAGCGTTCAAGGGGCGTGTTAGATGCAGGCGCGACTTCTTGTTGTTTATTATTGTGCCAATTAGCACAAAGCATTGAAAAACAGAGTGCATTAACCAATGCATAATTGTTTTATATAACTCTTTTCGTGGATATATAGACAAAAACCATTGCTATATATCCACTCTCTTTTATAACTCACTTATTAATTGCCACTAGAAACGCTATACTAAAACCTTATCATCCTTGTTGCGATTAACACCAATAAAGAGGAAACCACTATCTTATGGATAGATCACAAACATCTTCCGACATCGAGCTACTGACTGAAATTGCGATAGCTTATTATCGTGATGAAATTACCCAGGAAGAGATCGCCAATAAGTTTGGTATATCGCGAATTAAGGTAGGGCGCTTACTTAAGCGAGCAAAAGAGGAAGGTATTGTTGAGATCAATGTTCGCTATCATCCTATTTTTAGCACTCAGCTAGAGCAACAGCTACTTTCTCGCTTCCCAATTTCCCGTGCGTTGATTGCCCTCGACCATCCCGATGAAGAAGAACAACGCTACCAAGTTGGCACTCTAGTCGCTAATTATTTATCAACAACATTACGAGACAACATGATAGTCACGGTCGGCCAAGGTCGCAATGTTGCGGTAGTGGCTGATAGCGGTGGGGCCGTCCCTGAAAAAGATTGCCGTTTTATTTGCGGAATTGGTGGAACGCACCGGCCAGGAGATTCCATCAATGCGGACCATATCAGCCGCCGCTTAGCGAAGAAATTTGGTGGAACCAGTGAAACGCTATACGCGCCTGCCTATGTTGAAAATAACGAATTAAAGCAATCTTTTATGAAAAACGGTACCATCAAGGAAACGCTCGATCGCGCCCGCAAAGCGGATATTGCCCTAATTGGTATTGGCGATATGAATGAAGACAGCTATATGGTCAAACTAGGTTGGTTTACACCGCGTGAAATTGTTGATGCGAGTTTAAATCAAGGGGTAATTGGTGATATCGCAGGTTATGATTTTTTTAATGCGCAAGGGCAACATGTTGATACAGTGATGAATGATAGAGTGATAGGCCTAAGCATAGACGAACTCAAGAAAATCCCTTGCGTAATAGCCATTGCTTCTGAATCCTCTAAGGCTATGGCCATTATGGGGGCACTGCGGACGGGAGCGATTGATATTATCGCAACGAGTGCGAGTAATGTGCGGACGATTTTGAAGATGTCCCAATAGCTTGTCATACTTCAAGCTGTCGCGTTGTTGACTACGTTCATTCGCATTAGTCACATACTTGTGTATGCTCCTAACGACTTATTCACTTGTCGCCTAGCGACAACTTGAATTATTTAGAGCTATTATTTGCCATACATCAAGCTGTAGTGTTGTTGACTAGATTCATTTGTTTGTTACCTAGCTGTAATTAGAATCATTCATGCCATCTATTATAAAATGGGTTTACATAGCCTAATTAGTTGCCTTATTATTTTAAAATGTATTTGGGAGATGGCATTCCTCCTTTTTATAAAACCGCCCGCAGAGGGCTGATGATGCCTACGTTAACCTTTTCATTGAATAGGGTACGTAGGTATTATGTGCCCTGGATTTTGGGCATAAATGCGGCAATAGGAAACTTTCCTTTCATTTATCCCGCCAAACATTAAAGGAAGTTTCTATGTATGCCTCATTATTTGCAATTGCGATTGGTTCAGTGCTTGGCGGATGGCTAAGATGGTTTGTTAGCCTAAGACTCAATCACCTTTACCCAAACATTCCACTAGGCACTGTCGCGGTCAATTTGATTGGTGGCTTTGTCATTGGCTTTGCCATCTCTTACTTTGCCAATGCAAATATTAGCTCTGCCTATAAATTATTCATTGTGACGGGTTTCTGTGGTGCATTTACCACCTTTTCGACCTTTTCACTCGAAGTGTTGGTGCTAATCCAAGAAGGTAAATTGGGCTTCGCCATTAGTACCATTGCCATCCACGTAATTGGGGCCTTAATATTTACCTTGCTTGGAATGTTATGCCATCATTGGTTAACACAGGCATAATTTATTTATTAGCTAACAAATGATGTGCAGTGGCTTCATCGGTCACTAAGCCTGTTACCCAACCGCCATTCATAACCGCTTGAATTGCTTGTGTTTTGTGTGCTCCACCCGCAAATGCGATTACAGGCCTATTTGGGGAAGGGAACAGCGGAACACTGGTGTGTGTGTCATCCAAAGCTGTAGAAAGTCGCTCGCCGTTAGCTTGGATAAAATGCCCCAATAGCTCTGCGGTTACACCTTTTTCTAATAACATTTCCATTTGTTCATCGGTGACGAAACCTTCCGAATTGAGTGGGCAGCCTTTGCCTACTTCACCAATACCAATAAAGGTAATATCTGCATTCAGAGCCTTTTCTGTGACTTCCTTATACACGCGATGTTGGCACCACATTGCTTTATCTTCTGGGCTGTCGGCGTACAGTGGCGCAGGTAGAATATAGTGTCGGCATTGTAATTTTTCTGCAAAACGTAATGGAATATCATAGCGTGTTGCTGAGCTATCGCGGGCAATAGCGCCTATTAGTGAAACACATTGGTGCTGGGAGGTTTCTAGGTAAGGAAGGGCATCAATAATACAGCGTAATGTTCTACCTGAACCAATACCAATAATTTGAGGCTTATCGGGTTCGATTAATTGTTCCATGAGCTCTGCACCGGCCACTGAAATCATATCGAGTGTAGCTTCTGTATCCAGTTGCCCTGACGGGACAACAAAGCAATGTGTTAGGTGATACTTTTGCTGGATTTCATTAGCGAGCTTTAAACATTCAGTAATCGGGTGCGTGATTTGCACCTGAACCATACCTTGTTCTTTTGCTAGAGAAATAAGGCGTTGAGCGACTTGTCTCGATAACCCAAGTTCATGCGCAATTTCCTGTTGTGTTTTGCCTGCCACAAAATATAGCCATGCCGCACGTGCAGCTTGTTCCATTTTTTTTAATTCTTTCTGCATGGACATTCTCCTGCTGGTTTCGCTTATTGTAATTCTGGGCAATTGTTTATTAAAAGGGCAAAAGTCAATACTGTGAGCATTATCGCAGTAATTGTGATCAGATTGAAACTAAAATATAACAAACGGGCATATGCCCAAAAAAATAGCAATTATTTAATTTTAGGTTAAGGAGTCACAATGCTAAAGCAGAAATCAGTGTGGATGCACATCGGTGCTGGGTCATTTCATCGTGCTCACCAAGCGTGGTATTTGCACCGCTTGATTCAACAAGGGGATGATAGTTGGTCAATTGCCTTAGGGAATATTCGCAATGATGCGAATGCATTGCTTGATAACTTAACCAAGCAAAATGGGGAATATACCCTTGAAACAGTCTCACCTGAAGGTGAGCGTCATTATGAAAAAATTACTTCAGTGCGCAAAGTATTGCATTGGGATGATAATTTAAGCCAATTAGTGGAACAAGGCTGTGATAAAGCAACTCGTGTTATTGCTTTCACGGTCACAGAAGCAGGCTATTATTTAACCCCGCAGCATGAATTAGATGCAGAACAGCCAGACATTAAAGCCGATTTAACGGGCAAAATGAGCACGATCTACGGTGCGTTAACTCAAATTTTACGCGCACGTTTAGCGGCTCATGGTGAACCTGTCACTTTGTTAAACTGTGATAATTTGCGCCACAATGGCGAACGGTTTAGACACGGCTTTTTATCGTTTCTGCAATTAAAAGGTGAAACTGAGCTATACCAATGGGTGAAAGAAAATACGCGTTCGCCGAACACCATGGTTGATAGGATCACGCCTCGCCCAACGCCAGATGTTGCTGAACGTGTTAAACAGCAAACGGGTTGGGATGATAAAGTATCTATCATGGGAGAGGCATTCATTCAGTGGGTGATTGAAGATGACTTTATTAATGGACGTCCTGCATTAGAAAATGTCGATGTAGAAATGGTTGAGTCCGTTTTACCGTGGGAAGAAGCGAAAATTCGTATTCTGAATGCCAGCCACAGTTGCATTGCTTGGGCAGGAACCTTAATCGGTTTGAGCTTTATTGATGAAAGCACCCGCCAACCTGCTATCAAACAAATGGCATGGAATTATGTGACGCAGGATGTGATCCCGTCATTGTCACCAAGCCCCCTTGATTTAGAACAATACCGTGATGTAGTACTCGCGCGCTTTAGTAATCCGTATATTCAGGATACTAATCAACGTGTTGCTGCTGATGGTTTATCAAAAATTCCTGGTTTTATTACACCAACACTACAAGAATGCTATCAGCGTCAGCAGACTCCGGCAGCGACAGCTGTGCTGCCCGCTTTATTTTTCGTATTTCTACAGCGCTGGGCTCGTGGTGAATTACCTTATGAGTATCAGGATGGAGTGCTGGATGTCGCGCTATATCAAAAAATGATGAATAGCAGTGACGCATTGTCGCAATTTGTCTCCAGTGAAATGCTATTCGGTTCACTTGCTCATGCTACCGAATTCCATGAATTGATGAACAACACCGTTGAAAAAGTTGAAAATTGGCTCAAGTCACCTCAACAACCTCTGTAAGGAGAAAGGCGATGTACCTCGGAATTGACTTAGGCACTTCAGAACTTAAGGCTGTATTAATTAATGCTCAGGGTGAAATTGTTGCCTCAAGCCATATGGCATTAACAGTACAAAGGCCACATTCTCAGTGGGCTGAGCAATCGCCAGATAGTTGGTGGGAAGCCACCAATGCGGTTGCCGCTACCTTGCGCCAAAAATCCCCAGAAGCATGGGCGGCGGTAAAAGCGATTGGCTTATCGGGCCAAATGCACGGTGCGGTATTATTAGACAGCCAGCACCAAGTACTTCGCGACTGTATTTTATGGAATGACACCCGCAGTGCGAAGGAATGTGAATGGTTAATGGAAAATCACCCTGAGTTTCTAACTATTGGCGCTAATTTAGTGATGCCAGGTTTCACAGCACCCAAATTATTGTGGGTTGCACGCCATGAGCCTGAAATATTCAAACAAGTTGCCAAGGTGTTGCTTCCTAAAGATTATTTACGTTGGAAAATGACTGGCCAATTTACCAGTGATATGTCTGACGCTTCAGGTACATTGTGGTTGGATGTGGCTAAGCGTGATTGGTCAGATGAATTATTAGCGGCAACCAATCTAACTCGTGAACAGATGCCAGCTTTAGTTGAAGGTGCTGAAAAAAGTGGTGTGTTACGGGCCGATTTAGCTTCGCAGTGGGGGTTAAGTGCCGATGTGATTATTGCTGGTGGAGGGGGTGACAATGCGGCCTCTGCGGTAGGCGTTGGCGCAATTAATGATGGCGATGCTCTGATTTCTTTGGGGACATCTGGCGTTATTTTTGTGGTTAATAATCAACTACAAGCAGCACCACATCAGGGGGTCCATGCTTTTGCCCATGCATTACCAAACCGCTGGCACCAAATGAGTGTGATGTTAAGTGCTGCCAATTGTTTGCGTTGGCTTTGCCAACTTCTTTCCACAACTGAAAACCAGCTAATGGATGAAGTGGGGCAATTGACCGATGACCAGAAAAAGTTAGCGCCAGTATTTTTGCCTTACCTTTCAGGGGAAAGAACGCCTCATAATGACCCTTACGCAATGGGTTCATTTTTTGCGTTAAAAAATGAAACAACGCGTGCTCAGCTTGGTTATGCGGTGATTGAAGGGGTGACCTTCGCTCTGGCGGATGGCATGCAGGTTTTAACGCAAACGGGAACGCAAATTAGTCGGTGTAGCTTAACGGGGGGAGGAGCACGTAGTCCTGTTTGGGCACAACTGATTGCTGATGTTATCGATATACCGATTGTGACCCACCCAGCGAGTTCATCGGGGGCTTTAGGTGCGGCTCGTTTAGCATGGCTGGCGGACGGCGGTAATACCGAAACCGTGTGCCAAAAACCAGAAGTGTTAAGTACCTATTTACCGCAGAAACAGTACCAAACTTGGTTAAATCAACGGCTTGATGTTTTCCGTTTATTATACCAACAGCAAAAACAAGCAAGGGAATTATTGCCACAGTAGGCGAGTGTGGCGGTGTTTCCCTACACATCACCGCCACAGCTATATCTTCGCGATTGATTAAAATAACAAAATTAAAATGAGGAAACTGCAATGGAACAGAAGCAGTATTGGCTTGGTCTACCTAAGCATTTGTTCTGGGGTTTTATTGCTATCGCTATTTTTATGAGTGGTGATGGCTTTGAAATGGCTTTTTTATCAAAACATATTACTGATTTAGGGTTTACACCGGCACAATCAGCAATGGTATTTACTGTCTATGGCTTAATGGCCGCTGTTGCGGCGTGGGCATCTGGTGTTGTGGCTGAAATTATCACCCCCCTAAAAGCCATGATGATCGGGTTCATTCTCTGGATTGTCATGCATGCATTGTTCATGGCGTTCGGTCTGGGCATGAAAAGCTATACCTTGATGCTGCTATTTTACGGCATTCGTGGATTAGCTTATCCACTGTTTATTTATTCATTTATGATGATGTTGGTGCAAGTCATTCCTCGAGCGCATCTTGCTGCCGCTACCGGTTGGTTCTGGGCGATGTATTCAGTCGGAATTGGTGTCATTGGTAGTTATTTACCTAGCTTTTCAATCCCAATGATGGGGGAGACGGGCACATTATGGATGGCAATTGGTTGGGTTGCACTTGGTGGTGCGATTGCATACTTTAGCCTACGTAATGTTCCAGTTGATCGCTCTAAAGTCAATTTACCGATGAAAGATAAAATGGCCGAGTTATCCCGAGCTGCGACTATTTTATTCACCAACAAAGATATCTTTATGGCGAGCCTGATCCGGATTATCAACACCATTTCATTGTTTGGTTTTGCGATTATCATGCCATTATTATTTGTTGATCGCTTAGGCTTTACTATTTCTGAATGGCTACAAATTTGGGCGGTATTCTTCTTTGTGACTATCTTCACCAATATTTTTTGGGGAATTGTTGGCGAGCATATTGGTTGGGTTCGTCAAGTTAGGTGGTTTGGTTGTTTAGGAATGGCAATATCCAGCTTAATGTTTTACTACTTACCCGTTTATTTCGGTCATAATTTTGCCATCGCATTAATACCTGCCATTTTATTGGGTATCTTTGTGGCTGCTTTTGTTCCAATGACCGCGGTATTCCCGAGTATTGAGCCGCACCATAAAGGAGCAGCAGTCTCAATTTATAACCTTTCAGCGGGGTTAAGTAATTTTGCCGCACCTGCAATTGCCAGTTTAGTATTGCCTTTCTTTGATATTGTGGGCGTTGTGTGGGCCTATACAGGTTTGTATATCTTTGCAGGAATACTGACATTCTTTATTAAAGTGCCACAACCCGGTTTTGAAAATAATCGCAAAATAAAACCAGCGAAGGTGGTGACTGAACAACAAACCAGTCATTAATTTACTTTATCTAATATCATTAAACCCTGTAGATAGTGAATTATCTATGGGGTTTTTCTTTATTTAACCAAACTCTGTTATTGAGACAAACTAAATTGAAGATGAAGGGATATCGTCCTTTGCAACGGCAATATAAAGAGAAACGGTTTAAAAATAAAATAAAGTAGAATATTTCCTATAAATAGAAATCTGAGTCATATTTATAAGGTGATTTTTCATCTTATTGCGATAATTATTGAAAATACAGCACTGGACAATAGAATATAATTTCATAGATTAAAAAATCAGCTACAGTCGATTTGTTTATAAATAATTACTTAAATGACATAAAATATTAACTTCCAAACCTGCATTTAGAGAATATTAAGGTGCTTGCCCCCTTTCAATGTTATATCTGACTATTTAACTCACAGCTTACCTTTATTCCAAGCTGTTTAAATCCGGTTTTACTCTCTATACATCTGAATTTTCGGTGTTATGATGAATTTTGTTGCAAATTCGTATATTTGCAGCGAAATACTCTCTATATTGGTGTTTTATTGCGCCAAATAAAATTTATAATCCAATCTTAATTAAAATTAATAGTTTGTAATACTAAAAAATAATCTAATAAAAAAAGATAATTGCGGGGAAAAAGTTATGTCACAGATGTTAGCTCTGTTTCTGATAGTAGGGATATTATATATAGGGGATGCTATAGCCGTTAGAACTAAGGCTTGGATCCCATCTGTATTTGTATGCGCAGTGCTCTTCCTTTTAGGTTATTGGACTATTTTCCCGAAAGATATTGTGAGTATTGCCGGTATTCCTCAAGTGGTTGCGGTTACCTTGATGTATTTGTTAATTACAAATATGGGGACCTTATTATCGCTAAAAGAATTATTACTCCAATGGAAAACCATTCTTATCTCTTTAGCTGGGATTTTAGGCATCATTTTCTTAACCTTTATTGTTGGTATAACCTTATTTGATTTAAATACGGTATTAGTTGCGGTTCCTCCGTTGGTTGGTGGTATTGTTTCTTCATTAATTATGTCAAAAGGTGCTGCGGAGGCTGGTCTTGTTGATCTTTCGGTTTTCGCAATTTTAATTTACGTCATGCAGGGGTTTGCCGGTTATCCATTAACTGCGGTGATGCTAAAAAAAGAAGGGCGCCGAGTTTTAGAAAAATATCGTAATGGCCAATGGCAAGAAACCTTACCGGTAGACGGGGCGAAAGAGGTCGAAGTTAAAACGGTGGTGTCTGAAGATGAAATGCCACGTATGTTTAAAAAAATCCCTAATCACTATAACACGAGCTATTTTAAATTCTTACGCTTAGCTGCGGTAGGCTATTTGGCTTATTTGGCCTCATCTTATGCAGCCCCTTATGTCAGCATTAGCCCATTTGTATTGTGCTTATTATTTGGTGTTATTGCTTCTTCATTGGGTTTCTTAGAAAGACAGCCGTTACAAAAAGCTAATGGCTTTGGGTTCGCAATTATGGCTTTAATGTTGTTTATTTTCGATACATTAAACCACGCGACCCCCGATATGTTATTACGCCTAGTTTATCCGATGGTGGTGTTAATTAGTGCAGCGGTTATTGGGATGTACCTTGCATCTTGGGTGGTTGGTAAAATATTAGGCGTTACCAAAGAAATGGCATTTGCTGTTGCGCTAACAGCGTTATATGGCTTTCCTGCTGACTACATTATTACTAATGAAGCAATCAACGCGTTAACGAAAGACGAAAAAGAACGCCAAGTATTAACTAGCCATATGTTAGGACCAATGTTAGTGGGTGGCTTTATTTCTGTGACCATGGTTTCTGTCGTATTAGCAGGTATTATGGTGGCTTATATTGTTCCGATTGCAGGGTAAAAATAATGGAAACAAGTACTTCAAGAATTCAGCGCCATTTAGAACAGTTGGCAGAATACACCGCAACGCCGGGTCAGGGTACTACGCGGATGAGCTACAGCGAACAAGATAAACAAGCGCGCGATTACCTAAAACAAGAAATGCGTACCTTAGGATTACAGGTTCGTGAGGATGCTATTGGCAATATTTATGGGCGCTTAGAAGGCCAGCAACCGGATTTGCCTACGGTCATTGTCGGTTCACATTTTGATTCGGTTCCTCACGGTGGGGCATTTGATGGTCCAGCAGGTATTGTCACCGGTTTGGATGTTGTGGCGCGTATTCGCGAACAAAATTTAACACCAAAATATCCCTTAGAAGTGATAGCGTTGGTTGAAGAAGAAGGTACCAGTTTTGGTCGTGGTTTGATGGCTTCGAGTGTAATAACAGGGCTAATTGGTACCAAAGAATTATATCAGTTAAAGGATAAGCAAGGCGTGAGTGCTGCTGCACGCATGGCCGCGGCTGGGTTCAATGCAGACAACGCAGCGCAAGCGGTTCTTAATCCTAAAAATGTCAAAGCATTCCTAGAGCTACATATCGAACAAGGCCCAGTGTTAGAACAGGCCAATGAAGATGTAGGGATCGTAGAAACTATCGTAGGCATCAGTCAGTTAGAAATTAAATTGACAGGCAAAGCAGGCCATGCAGGTACCACGCCGATGAATATGCGAGCCGATGCATTAGTGTGTGCTAGCCAAATTATTAGCCAAATCCCTGCGCTAGCAACGGCCGCGGGGGATAATACGGTGGCGACCGTAGGGCGGTTAGCGGTATTGCCGAATGGGGCTAATGTCATCCCAAGCGAAGTCACTTTTAGCGTTGATATTCGTTCCAAAAATGATATTGCGTTACGTAAGGTGATTGAGCAAGTTATTGAGCTAACTGAGCAAGTTAGCAATTCATTAGCTATTTCAAGCGATATTGTTCAGCCGTTATATGTTCAGCCAACGGAGCTCAATAGTGATATTCATCAACTGATGCAACAACATGCTAGCGATCAAAACTTACGTTTTCGTTCAATGGTTAGTGGTGCAGGGCATGACACTATGATTTTTGCAGGTATTACTCAAACAGGGCTGATATTTGTGCCAAGTCGTAATGGATTAAGCCATCATCCAGATGAATGGACGGATTATGCACAAATTGCAAGAGGTGCAGATGTGATGTTTGCTACTGTTAAGTCATTAATAGAATGCTAATTAATAAATAAACCAGGTAAATTATCTGGTTGTGTAATAGGGTAAAAAGGTAGAAAAATGATCAACAAAACAATTACAGCCGCAATCAAAAAACACACACCTGAAATGATTGCTTTTCGTCGTGATCTACACGCTCACCCTGAACTACCGTTTGAAGAAATTCGTACCACAAAACGTATTGCCGAAGAATTAGACAAAATTGGAATAGCGTATCGATTAACCGAACCTACAGGTGTTATTGCTGAAATTAAAGGTGGTAAGCCAGGTAAAACGGTTGCTCTGCGTGCAGATATAGACGCATTACCCGTTTTGGAATTGAATGATTCATTAGAATATAAATCGACTATTGAAGGTAAAATGCATGCTTGTGGCCATGATGCGCATACGGCAATGCTATTAACCGCAGCTAAAGCGTTGAATGAGGTGCGTGAAGAATTAGCCGGTAATGTGCGTTTGATTTTCCAACCTGCAGAAGAAATTGCTCAAGGCGCATTAGCCATGATCAAACAAGGCGCAATCGAAAATGTGGATAACGTTTTTGGTATGCATATTTGGACAACCACACCATCAGGAAAAGTGTCTTGTAATGTGGGAGGATCTTTTGCTTCCGCTGATTTACTGAAGATCACCTTTAAAGGCCGTGGTGGTCATGGTTCTATGCCAGAGGCAACCATTGACGCTGCGGTTGTTGCTTCTGCATTTGTCATGAATTTACAAGCGATTGTTTCCCGTGAAACGTCTTCTTTAGACTCAGCAGTGGTCACGATAGGTAAAATGGATGTCGGGACACGTTTCAATGTTATCGCTGAAAATGCAGTATTGGACGGCACGGTACGTTGTTTTGATATCGAAACTCGTAACCGTATCGAAGCTGCGATCCGTCGTTATGCAGAGCATACAGCGGCTATTTATGGTGCGACTGCGCATGTTGATTATATCTATGGGACACTACCTGTTATTAATGAGGAGCGCAGTGCGTTATTGGCTCAGTCAGTGATTTCTCAAGCTTTTGGTGAGCAAACCCTGATTAATGAAAGACCAACACCGGGCGGTGAAGACTTCAGCTTCTACATTGAAAATATCCCAGGGTGCTTTGCTTTATTAGGCACAGGAAATGCTGAAAAGGATACTCAGTGGGCACATCATCATGGCTGTTTTAATATTGATGAAGACACGATGGCCACAGGAGCTGAACTTCATGCGCAATATGCGTGGAGTTATTTACAGCAACAGGAATTTTAAGTGAGTATGTTAATGCTATTAGGGCTAGTTATTTTGCCAATACCGGGGTTACCACTAGCCCTACTGCCTATTTATTTTGTCTATTAAGATTGGTTAAACTGCGAATAGCGGCCTGTTGTACGGCTGCTATTTGTCGTGATGAATAAAAATAGCTTCTCTTAAACGCTGTTGTTGTTCAAAACGTTGTTCTTGGTTGATTTGCTGATCATGAGATAGCTGCATTAGCATTTCATTCATATTATGAACTGAGCTTTCATCAATCAGTTGATTTATTTTTTCAACAATTTCATCATAGTAGGACATAAAGCAGGCTCCAATTAATATTCACTAAAGTTATCATAACGCTAAATCTAATGGGTCAGATAGGTGATTAATTCTGTTTATCGATCACCATAACTGCCATCGTATTGGGTTCTAAGGCTCGCATTATATGCGGCTCATCACCGGGGTAGTGAATATAGTCCCCAACCTGTAACTCAACAGGATTATCCAATGGGCCGACTAACGCTCTGCCAGACATAATAATGATGTGCTCGCTGACACCATGCATATGAGGCTCTGAAATACGATCACGACCGGGCTGGGCAACCACAGTATAAATATCACGTCGCGAATCTGCAGGCGCTGATGAGAGCAAAAAGGCCAAATAATTCGCGTGTTCAGCACTGACTGGTATCGCTTCCTCATGACGGATCACAGTGACAGCCTCTTGTTTTTCTTCAATTAATCGCGCAAAAGGAATGTCTAAAGCTACACAAAGTGCCCATAAGGTTTCAATACTTGGGTTACCGCTACCAGATTCCAATTGAGAAAGTGTAGATTTAGCGATGCCCGCTTTGCGAGATAGCTCTGATAGGGATAGCCCGCATTTTTGTCTTTCACGACTAAGGGCTTTCGAAATCAACTCAATGGGCGGGGAAGGTAGATTCAATTTTAATTTTCCTATTTAGATTGCACTTTATACTATCTATCGACATAATGAACGAATGTATTATATATCGAACGGTTTAGGGATGCTAACTTCAATAAGCTCAACATTAAATCATAGCACAGTGAAAAATATAGCTCTTGTCTGTTTTGCTGACTTAATTGTCGGCATTTCTTATGGCGCATTGGCGCTTTCGCAAGGGTTTGATTGGTGGGTACCACTTACTTTATCTATTTTAGTGCTCGCAGGGGCGTCTGAGTTTTTGTTTATTGGTGTTATTTTTGCAGGGGGGAGCCCACTTTCTGCTGCACTTGCGGGGTTGTTAGTCAATTCACGACATATCCCTTTTAGTTTTGCGACTAACGAATTAACGGGTAAAGGAGCGAAGTCATTACTGGGCTACCATATTATGAATGATGAGAGTGTTGTATTTGGTTTAGCACAAGAAACTGAATCAGAAAAACGCGCAGCTTTTTGGTTGTGTGGGATGGGTATTTTATTGTGTTGGCCAATAGGGGTCGTGATAGGTGAGGTATTGGGCAGCTTTATTAGTGATACGCATATATATGGGATGGATGCGATGTTTCCTGCGATCATTTTAGCACTTTCATTGCCTGCGTTATCGGATAAACGCCTGAGGTTAACTGCCATTATTGGTGCAGTCATTGCGGTTGCAACCACACCAGTCTTACCCGCAGGGATCCCTGTATTACTGGCACTATTGAGTTTGGTTATTTATATAAGGAAATAATAATGACAAATAACCCATGGTTAATTATTAGCGGCATTTTGTTGTTGGCAGTTGGCACTTATTTAATGCGAGCGTCAGGTGCTTTGCTGCGCGGCCGAGTGGTACTTTCTGAAAATAATAAAATGTTATTTTCAGCAGCAGCCATTGTTATTTTATTCTCAGTGGCAGTGACATCGACATTATTTTCCGGTGATGAGATTTCTGATTGGCCTAAGATTGTAGGTGTGCTGGTGGCAGGGGTACTGACGTGGTTTAAAAAGCCTTTTATTATCATTGTGTTGTCAGCTGCGATTGTGACTGCGTTGCTTAGGTTATTCTAAATAAGGTTATTCTAATTAGAGTTAATCTGAATAGCGCTTATTTATATAGCTTATATAAGCCAGAGCAGATAAAAAAGTGACCCCGACTTGAAGAGAGTTGGGGTCACTGAAATTTACTCAGTGAGATCTTTTATTGTTTCAGAAGAGCCATTTTTTTGGACAGAGGCAATCCCTTTTAGCGCAGATTGCTTGGAAGCATACATTTCACTTTTAGCAATCACTTCATGATTTGCTGCTTTTAAAACGAAATAGTAAGGCTGAGCAACGTCTTTAGTGGATTTTTTTAATTCAAAATACCCCATGTTAAGCTCCTGATTTTCTATTGAAAGGATGTCAAACAAAGTGTTAATAGGTAGCTGATATTAACAATCTGCTTGAATTAAGATTAGTCGCTATTAGGTGTTATTACTAGGGCGGAGGATTCAATTCGGATAAACTTTTTTTAAAAAAAAGCCTCTGGGAAGCAGAGGCAATCGTAGGATATATAGAACTCTTTATTATCTGACTAAAATATCGGCTTTTTCTTGTAACAGCTATCTGGTTGTACTTATCGATATAAAAGGTTTTGCCGATAACTTCATTAATCCTCATTGATACTAACTGTTATTTTGCAGTTGGGGCACTAATTGGTTCTGGTGTTGGTATGGTATTCATTGGTTTAAATTCAGGAACTTCCATCACTGTAACTTTGACAATATAGCGTTTGCCATCTTCAATTTTAGGGGCACTATTGGCCAGTTTTTTTACAGTTTCATTCGGTGTCGTCGTTTGTTCTGCAACACTGTATACCATATTGTGATGGTTACCCATGTGCTGACGAGGCATTTTATGATTTACACCATTTGCTGCCGCGGTAAAACCGACGGTTAATAATGCTAGAGCTAATAAGCCTGTATTTAATTTTTTCATTTCAATTTCCTCTGTATTGGTAATGAGCAAATCATTCACCAATTCATTTCGTCTCGCAATCGCTTTTACCTCCCCTGACGGAAGCTCCATAATTACTGCACTTTTTATTCAAGCTTGTTCCATAATTTTTATAAAACAGTGGGTTAGTAGACGATAATTTACATTTTTAGACCACTTGTGCTAATGCAAATTTCAGTGCTGGAGACATCAAAGGGGATAGTCTAGGATGGTAAGTTAGGTTCAATAAAACTCTAACAAAGTGAGTGTGTATGTCAGATAAAAAAATTCCCCTTTCGTTGCTTGACCTTGCGCCAATCATTCAGGGTTCGACAGCGAAAGAGGCCTTTGCTCATTCTCTTGATATTGCCCAACTAGCCGAAAAACTCGGTTACCATCGTTATTGGCTTGCGGAACACCATAATATGACAGGGATTGCAAGTGCGGCCACCTCGGTATTAATCGGTTATCTTGCTGCTAATACGCGCACTTTGCGTTTAGGTTCTGGTGGCGTTATGTTACCGAATCATTCACCGTTGGTGATTGCAGAGCAATTTGGCACGCTAAATACACTTTACCCTGAACGTATCGATTTAGGTATAGGGCGTGCACCAGGAAGTGACCAACGGACGATGCAAGCTTTACGTCGCCATATGAATACGGATATCGATAATTTCCCGCAAGATGTAGCGCAAATTATTAATTGGTTTGATGCCATAAACCCAGATCCAGCCGTGCGTCCAGTGCCCGGCTTTGGTGAAAAAATTCCGGTTTGGTTGCTAGGGTCGAGTTTATACAGTGCAAGGTTAGCTGCGCAGATGGGGCTTCCTTTTGCTTTTGCCTCTCATTTTGCTCCTGATTTGCTATTACAAGCGTTGGAAGTTTATCGTGCTAATTTCCAGCCATCGCAGAGACTCTCTAAGCCGTATGCAATGGTTTGCATTAATATCATTGCCGCAGAGACTCAACGTGAAGCGGAATTTTTATTTACATCGATGCAGCAAGCCTTTGTCATGCTACGTCGTGGCCAACCCTCTCAACTTCCTGCACCCGTCGAAAGCATGGAAAATATCTGGTCACCTGCCGAGGAATTTGGTGTTCAACAAGCATTAGGAATGTCACTGGTAGGGGATAAAACCAAGGTACGTCATGGGTTGGAAACGATATTGAGGCAAACTCAAGCGGACGAAATTATGGTTAATGGCCAAATTTTTGATCATCAAGCTCGTTTGCACTCTTTTGAGTTAGCGATGCAGGTAATGAATGAAATTATGTAATGTATATAGCTGAGCGGTTAACACCAGTGCAAGGACGCATTTTTCAGACTTGATGCAAAAAAGAGATAACCCAGAAAAATCTGGGTCATTGACGGCTAGCAAGCTATTTGTGGTTGATGAGGCTCTAAGGGGGGTAAACCGTGAGCAGCACGCGCTCTATCGCAGGCTTCGTTGTAAACACCATCCTGCCAAGATTGTTCGAACTCACGACACGGTGTGGGTCTTTGTGCATAAATCGAACAAGACACACACTCACCAATAGTGTCCTCTAAAGCCGTACAGCGGGTATTTTGTTTTTGATTGGTGCCATGCATACAACTCATAAATGGGGTAATTTGCTCAGTTAAATGTTGTGGTACAACACCACCGCCACTTTCTGCCTCAGCCCAATAAAAAGAGACACGAAAATAGGCACAACATGCACCGCAGCTTACACAAGGGTTTTCTGAAGAAGCAGTTTTTAGGATATGGACATTATTAGTCATATTAAAAAACCATAAATGATGTTGATAAAATACCCATAGGAAATGGGTTGACGCAACACAAGCAGGAAGCTCAAGAAAACGTTGCTCAGACTTTATTATCTTACGTAATTCCAGTTTATTGCAATATTATTCAGCACAAAAAACTGATTTTTTTAATGTTCACCAAGGTTAATAAAATTGACGTATTTGTGATAACCATAAAAAAACCTGCCAGTAGGCAGGTTCAGACTGCTGACAAACATATTATGTTTGGCGGCAAGTCTAATAGGATTTGAAAATAAATTAGGAAAATCAATTTATTGATTTTCGGCTGATAACACAAAGCGGGAAAAACCACGCTTTTATCCCGCTTTGTCAACAACCTCAACCTGCCAGAAGGCAGGTCTTTGTTTGAATTATGATGATAAATTAAACGTGCTTTAAATCTGCGTCATCATTTTGGTTGAATATCGCTTTATCGGTTTCACCCATCAATTGGCTAGTCACAGTACCTGCTGTCATTGAACCACTGACATTCAGTGCTGTACGGCCCATATCAATTAATGGCTCAACTGAGATTAACAGGGCAACTAATGTGACAGGTAAGCCCATTGCGGGTAATACGATTAACGCTGCGAAAGTTGCACCGCCACCAACACCAGCAACCCCCGCTGAACTGATAGTAACAATACCGACTAATGTCGCAATCCACAGTGGATCGAACGGGTTGATACCCATTGTCGGTGCGACCATTACCGCTAACATTGCAGGGTAGATACCGGCACAACCATTTTGCCCAATCGTTGCACCAAAAGATGCAGAGAAGCTAGCAATGGACTCAGGGATACCGAAACGACGTGTTTGTGTTTCAATATTCAGTGGAATACTTGCTGCACTCGAACGACTAGTGAATGCGAAGGTCAATACTGGCCCAGCTTTTTTAAAGAACTTAATTGGGTTTAAGCCTGTTGTCGCAACTAAAATACCGTGTATGACAAACATAATGCCTAACGCAACATAAGACGCAATAACAAAAGTTCCTAAGTTGATGATGTCATGTAAGTTTGAACTTGCTACAACTTTAATCATCAGCGCCATCACACCATACGGCGTTAAACGCATAACTAAGCGAACTAACTTCATTGCCCAAGCTTGCATAACATCAATCGCCGCTAAGGCTTTTTCACCGCGCTCTTTATCATCTTTAAACAATTGCAGTGCGGCAACGCCGAGGAAGGCAGCAAAAATAACGACACTAATAATCGATGTTGGATTTGCTCCAGTTAAATCCGCAAATGGATTTTTTGGAATAAATGATAAAATTAATTGAGGTACGGTTAAGTCAGAAACTTTCCCAATATAATTGCTTTCTATTGCAGATAAACGTGCAGTTTCGGATTGACCTTGAACTAAACCTTCAGCGGTCAGGCCGAATACATTGGCAATTAAAATACCAACTAACGCAGCAATAGCTGTGGTAAATAACAAAGTGCCAATTGTTAAAAAGCTAATTTTACCCAGTGAAGAGGCTTTATGTAATCTTGCCACCGCACTTAGAATTGAAGCAAATACCAATGGCATAATCACCATTTGTAATAGCTGCACATACCCATTTCCGACAATATTAAACCACAGAATGGAGTCTTTTACCGTTTGGTGGCCACTACCGTACACGAGGTGCAGTACTACCCCGTAGGCAACACCGAAAACCAGACCGACTAAAACTTTTTTAGATAGGCTCCAGCCTTTAGCCCCTAGTTTTGCCAACAGTATTAGTAGTGCTACAAAGCCGAGCACATTAATAATTAGAGGAATATTCATTCCGAACTCCAAATCATATTTTTATAAGGTGTGTTACTTGCCCTTTAATCCTTATTGGTTATAAGGATTTAGTTGCTTCAAACAACTGGTTATATGTTATCAGCTGATAAAATACATTTCTTATACCAAAAAGTAATAAGATAGTGCTATTCATACTTACATTATATGACAAAACTATAATTTATGTAGAGAAGTATATATCTATTTGATTATGAATATATTTTATAACCACATCAACGTGATGATAAAAATCGAATTGGTAACCTGCGGGTAATAAGCAGGCACAAACGGTCAAAATAATGGCAACAAAGCGTTCTCCACGTTGGCTATTTTTACCGCGGATCATGGGAAAACAAAAACGCTGGGGGAGTGGCCATAGTAACGGTACTCCCGAAGGCGTGAGCATATCGGCGACTAGATGGCTGATATAACCCAATAAAAAGGCTTGGATAATATCATTTGGGATTGCCCATTCTGTAGGTACCCATTGATAACAAGAAATCATCAATAGAAACCATGCAACTAGGCTATGGGTAAATCCTCGGTGCCCACAAAGCTTGGAAATGGGTAATGAAAAAATCCGCAGTAATCGACCAGGAATTGAGGAGGGGTGGTCAATATCGGGTAACAATGCGCCTAATAAGGCTCCTGGAACCATGTGCAACCAATCACCATGAGCAATCTCTGGGGTGATTTGAAGTTTATGAGCCATTATTAAAGAGGCGACGGAAAAAAGCAGATGCCCTTCAGCTGTCATGGTGGATAAAATACCATCTGTTTATCTATACAGTTGATTGGCAGTATAAAGTGTTTAAAAAGAATATGATAGTGCTAGAAAGGTAAAAAAACTCTTATTTATTAGCAAATAAGGAAAGGATTTTATAAATTTACATAATTCCCCTACCTAAGTTAGATAGGGGATAACACTTCTTAGACACACAAAGTATTCTTAACGTAAATGTTCAGCCTTTAAGTCATTCAGTGAGGCTAGCTTGATATCGGCTAAACCAAAGCGCGGATCATTAAAATGCTTGCTGTCAGGTACGACAATTGAACGCATTCTGGCCGCTTTTGCAGAAATCATACCGTTAAATGAATCTTCTAATGATGCACAATTGACCGGTTTAGTCGATAACTCAGCTGCTGCTTTAAGATAAACTTCAGGATGCGGTTTACTCAAGGGTAAATCAGCCGCAGAAATAACCGCAGAGAAATAATCACGGATATCCAGAAGGTTTAGTACTTTTTCCAACATGTATAAAGGAGAGGCGGAAGCCAGTGCAATTTTTAAATCCATTGAACGGCAAAGTTCCATGGCATGTTGCACTCCTGGTAGAATAGGGCGAGTTTCTTCAACTAAGCCAACAACACGGTCAATGATGCGTTGTGTGGCTTCTTCTTGGCTGCATCCTTGCCAAGGGGAGGCGTGGTACCAAAGCTCCACCACATGGTCAATACGTAAACCTAAGGTATCAGGCAGGGTATCAGCAATTGAAACGTCGACACCCAATTGTGAAAAAATCTCAAGTTCAGCCTGTGCCCAAAAAGGTTCCGAGTCGATCAATAAACCATCCATATCAAAAATGACCGATTGGATGGGAAGATTATGGTACATGTCAAAACTCCATTCATGTCGTATCTATTAACGAAGGAGCAATGATACCAGTAAACTGGTGTCAAGCGTATTACTTGAAGTCAGCATTAAGCTAATATTGAGAAATTATCGGACAGTATGAAGTAAAAGCGTAATGGTAATTAACGACTACACTTTTTTGATTAGTCTGAAAGTCTAAATATAATTATCAATTATGAATTGAAATTTGGAGACGATGAATTTTTTCAGCTATGATTAGCGTTGAAAAATCATTGTAAAAATTTATCAAAAATAATAACGCTGAGGAAAAGCAGTAATGAATTACCATAATGCCAATTATGTCGCAATCGGCAAACGTATTCTGGGTTGGGTTGTTTTTCTGTTAGCATTAATTTCGACATTGGCGTCTTTAATTAAACTGGCTGGCATGAAGGGGCTTGCAGGTGAGGGGATCAATGCGGTCGCTAATGATTTTATTAAATTAATGGCGGAAATGGCCCGCCAAACTACGCCTTTCCTAAATTTCTTTTGGAATAACTCACCAGTACCTCAAGTTGCTAATGGGTTTTCTGGCAGCAATATCAGCTTTATCATCATTTTTATTTTTATTTTTGTTGGGCTCGCATTAAGTGCATCAGGTTTGCGCATGTACCGACAAATTAAGTTTATCCGTGAAAGTTTAGAAGACCACGTGATCATAGAAAAAGCAAAAGGCATCGATATCTCGAAAGAAGAACTAGAAGCTAAGGTGACTATTCCACGTCACACTATTTTCACTCAATTTTTTCTTCTTTATTTTTGGCCAATTGTCTTGGGGGTGGCACTGTATTTTCTTCTACGCTTCCTTAACTGGTAATTTTCGTCATACTTCGAACCGTAGCGGTGTTGGCTTCTTTCGGCTATTTGGGTCACATACTTGTGTATGCTCCCCGAGATATCTGCACTTGCCGCCTACTCATAACGCGAATTATTTAGAAAATTAAATAGTGTTGATACTTTATGTTCAAAAACAGGAGCTTATTTTTCGCTGAGTAGGTTATCAATAATTGTCTGTGCTTGGTGGTAACATTGTTCGTTACCAAAGATATGGGCTTGATTGAGTAAATAATATAACTGATAGATTGGTTGCCTATCTAAAAATCCATTTGGCAATGGCCAAACACTTTGGTAGCCATCGATAATTTGGATCGGAAGTTCTTGATATAATGGCAACATCGCAATATCACATTCCCTATCACCCCAATAACAGGCAGGGTCATACAGTACCCCTTCAATATTTTGAGTGATAGCACAGTTTGCTGGCCATAAATCACCATGTAATAAAGAAGGCTGAGGTTGATGCCCAGCAAGTTTGTCTTTAACAATATCAACAATCTGCTGAATATCCGCAAAAACCATCCCCTTTTCTGAGGCCAGTTGTAATTGCAAGCCAATACGCTTTTCTGCAAAGAATGAATTCCAGCGCTTTTCCCAACCATTGGGTTGAATAATTGTGCTGAGCATAGTATCAAAATCGAACCCATAACTGGGCTGCTCTTCCCATTGGTGTAAACGCGCTAGTTGTTGACCAAAATGCCATGCGTTGGTGCTATCGAAAGGTTTTAGAGGAAAATATTCGAGGAGTAGGAAACTATGGTGCTTATTACTGCCAACACCGTAAACCTTAGGAACGGTTATAGTTTGGCTTTTGGCGAGCATTTCAAGTTGTTCAGCTTCTTGTTTGAACAAAGGTAAAAACTCACGCCGATTTTGCTTAATGAACACGGTATGCTCACCATAGTCAATTCTTAACGTATGGTGAATATCACCACCAGAGAGAATGACTTTGTTGCGTAGCTCTGCTTCACCTAAGTGTTCACTTAATAAACGACACATTGCTTGCCACATGACTCACCTCGCTCTGCTTTGGTCTTCATTAATATAATACTATAGCGACAGTTTAGGAATTAACAGTGATAATTGTTTAAAAAGAAGAGGCTATCACGAAATTGTGGAACGATTATCAGGCAAGTAAACATAAATACCGTTTGTTTTAAAATTAACCTATCTCTATCTAAATGAGAATGTTCAGATATTTTAGATTGAGCTTAAGATCTAGACGCCATTTGTGAACGATTTCAGGTAAACTGCAAAAAATACTTTCATATTTAAGGGGTGCTATGAACACGGATTTTCAAAAACCGCGCTGGTTAAGAGATTTATTGCGATTTATCCCACTGAAAAGCCAGTTTGTTCTATTTGGTAATGTGCGAGATCTGCAAGCTAGTGAAATAGCCCCCACTGTAGTGACCCCCTTGCCATTTAACCAAGCACTCTTTAATCACTTATTTCAGGCTGGGTATGCCTATGTGATTACCTATACGCCACTCCTTGGTTTCCAGTGTGTCGCTAATCCAACAGAAAATCCGCAAGGTAGCACGACTTTAATGCAAAACTTAGGTTTGCATATGGCTGATGATAAAGCCGCTGGTGGTATTGATATGCTGAATCATTTGTTGGAGAAATTTATTAACTACAAGCAGCTGCCGATTGCATTATGTATTGATTTCGCCTCTTGCTTGATTTCTCATCGCGATAACCTGACCCCAGCTGAGCACAGCTTATTTACTCGGGCTCTGGTGGTTTCTCATCAAGCTAAAGCGCGGCCTGCAGGGGAAAATAACCAACCGTTCTACAATTCTATTTTTTGGATTGTGGAGAAAGAAACCGATTTACCCGATTGGTTTTTAGTCAATAACCCTCGAGTGAGAGCCATTCCTGTGGCGAAGCCTGATAATCAAGTCCGTCGTGTGCTCACGCCGATGTTGCTGGCTTCACTGGTCGATTTTAATAGTATTGAACAGGCTGATAAAGATAGCTTAGTTAATGATTTTATTGATGAAACCGAAGGGTTATTGTTGCTGGATTTAACGGCAATAGTACAACTTGCACGGATTGAAAATGTGCCTGTGAAACGGATCAGTGATGCAGTTCGACGCTATAAAGTGGGTATAACAGAAGATCCATGGAAAAAAATCGATAAACAGAAAATACATAATGCACCACAGATAATTTCACGCCGAGTTAAAGGCCAGCAACACGCAGTGACTCATTTATTGGACATTATTAAACGTGCAATGACGGGAGTGGGAGGGCATAAAGGTGGCCGACCACGAGGCGTTTTATTTCTAGCGGGGCCAACGGGGGTCGGGAAAACAGAACTGGCGAAAACAGTCACTCAATTGCTATTTGGTGACGAAAGTGCTTACATCCGCTTTGATATGTCTGAATTTAGTGCAGAACATGCAGATCAACGCTTAATTGGTGCTCCCCCTGGCTATGTGGGGTATGACTCTGGCGGCGAGCTGACGAATGCCATTCGTGAAAAGCCGTTTAGTGTAGTGCTGTTTGATGAGATAGAAAAAGCACACCCCCATTTAATGGATAAGTTTCTACAAATTATTGATGATGGAGTATTGACCTCAGGCCGTGGAGATCGCGTTTATTTTTCGGAATCTTTGATCATTTTCACGTCAAATCTCGGTATTTATCGCTTGGATGCAAATGGTGAGCGAGTGGCGAACGTGCAACCCAGTGAGCCTTTTGAAACCGTGACACGTAATGTGAAAAGTGAAATTGAACGTCATTTTAAATTAGTGCTAAATAGACCTGAGCTGCTCAATCGAATTGGGGAAAACATTATTGTTTTTGACTTCATTCGTCCTGATGTGGCACAGCAAATATTTGAGCAAATGGTGGACAATATTCTTGCTGGTTTGGAAAAACAATCGCTAACTATTACCATTTCCCCACAAGCCAAAGAATCGCTAAAACAGTATTGTTTAGCTGATTTGTCTAATGGGGGGCGTGGAATACGTAACCAATTGGAAAGCTACTTAATTAACCCATTATCTCGTGCAATTTTCGACCAAGATTTACAGCCTAATTCGGCCTATCAAATTGTCGAAATTACGACAGGTGAAACCACGCAAATCACTTTAGCGGCGATGAGTAATTGATGTGGTGAATATTAGTATTTCACGAATTCATTTTCCAATTATGGCTCTAGGCCCCGGAAAACGCATTGGCATTTGGTTTCAAGGCTGCTCATTACATTGTAAGGGCTGCCTTTCGCCTGACACATGGCAAGTGAAAGACAATGACATTACGGTGGAACAATTACTGGAGCAGATCACTGAGTGGCTACCGTTGGCGGATGGCATCACGATTTCAGGGGGAGAACCGTTTGAGCAACCAGCAGCCTTATCTGCATTAGTCAGTGGAATTAAACAGCGAACGAATGCGGATATTTTGGTCTATAGCGGTTATCAATGGGATGATATCGAAGAGCATGTTTCACAAATGGCTCCATATATCGATGCTTTGATCAGTGAACCATTCAAGGTGGAGCTCGCGCAAACTCAAATGCTCAAAGGCAGTGATAACCAGAAATTACATATGTTGACGCGATTAGGAAAGGCTCGGTTTATTGCATATCAGCGTGCAACGACACCCGAGGATAAAGTGCTCGATTTAGCGTTTGACGAAACAGGACGACTATTTTTGGCTGGTGTTCCAGAACGTGACGATATGTTGCGCCTGCGTACCCTAATTGAACAGCAAGACCAGTCTTTGCAACAACTAAAAAAATAACAAATTGGATGAATGGATGACCATGATACGTTTTTGCCCGCATTGCCAAACAGAGCGACCATTAACAGAAATTTTCTGTGCGGGGCAAATTAAAACACCACAAGGAAGTAACCAACTTTGTGGCTGGGATTTAACCCTTGAGGGTATCCATGAAGCCGGCTGGCGTCCCACTGATGAACACAATACCTCGATTGATAGTCTACCAATCAGTATTGATGATAATAATCAAAATAATCAAATTATTGAGCAAAGGGTTTGTATGAACGGGCATCCAATGGATGAGGGGGATTTTATCTGCCTCGAATGTGGAGAAGATGCCGCTGTTAAGTCAAGCAATACTGAGGAACACTCTCAACCATTTATAGGAAATTGGCGGCTTGAACGTCGCATTAATCAAGCCGATAGCCCACGGGAACGTTACTTAGCCACACATATAGAAAGTAAAAAAACTGGCGTGCTTACCTTATATCAAAAAGGTGAAGAACCCGATCCGACGATTTATCAAGTGCTTCAGCTGATCCCAACAAACCACGTGCCTGAATTTTATGAAACAGGCCGTTGGGAAAACCGTGCTTGGCATGTAACCGAATTACTAGAAGGTGGCTCACTTAGCCAATTTATTCAACAAGGGGATTTTTGGCAACTTCATGAAATTCCTAAATTAGTTGAGGAAATAGGGCAAGCGATAGCGGCATTTACTGAGCATGGTTTACGCCATCGCAATTTGTGTCCTGCGAATTTATTGATCCGCAGCCGTGACCCTTTAGATATCGTGGTGATTGAATATGGCTCTGCGAGTTTGTCTGAGTTTGATCTTGATATCGTGACTCCTTTGGATATTTCCCGATATAGCGCACCAGAAACCTTAGCCGGCGGTGTGAGTGCAGCATCAGATTGGTGGAGTCTCGGGGTTATTCTATTAGAACAACTAACCCGAGGGGAGTGTTTCTCTCAAGTTCATGATAATGCATTCTTAATCCAAGTCATGACCAATGGTGTTGATTTGCCGGATGATTTAGCTCCTAACTTACAATTATTGCTACGTGGACTACTGTGTCGGGATCGTTTTCTACGTTGGCAATGGCCACAAGTGTCGGCGTGGTTAGAGGGGAAAGCCGTCCAAGCCCCACAAACTGCCGCGGTAGATTCTCAGACTCAATATCATCAAGTCCAGTTTGCGGGACAACAATTTTCTCAACCCGATGCTTTTGCTATGGCCGCTGGAGAACAAGCAAATTGGGATGATGCAGTCAAATTCTTGTTGCGTGGGGAGTTAACGTCATGGCTCGCAAAATTTGACAATAGCCAGGAGCAGCTAAAGCAACTTCAGGGTTTTTTAGACAGCGAAAAATCGTTAGATGGATCTGAGCAGAGTGAAATTAATCAAGATATTAAGCTCACTCTAGCCTTGAAAATCCTAAACCCGAATATGCCATTTATTTATCGCGGTGAAATAATTACACCGGCATGGTTGTTAGAACAACCTGCACTGGCCTATGCACTCATCAGCGAGCCATTAAATCAACACATTCAGTATATTGACCCACAACATTGGCTCGTACAGCTCTACCATCGCCAATGTTTAGTACGTCAACGCGCTGAACAATTGAATATATTACTCAATGAAGAAAGCTTGAAACTGTATTTATTGATCACATCAACAAGCCAGCTAGCTGCACGTTGGGAATTGCTGCATAGTCAATTTCCTGACTCACATAACGAAAGCCTACAAGGCTTACTAGATAGACAAAATCGACAAGAAATTGATTATATTTTATTGTTAAGTGCCGACCTTGGGCAGTTTATTGCATTGGATGTGTTAGTCGAGCAAGCCTTTGAATTAGCGAAACAAAACGATATCCACAATTTTGATAACGAAATAGCTAAAAGTCAGCTTTTATTGCCACGAGGGGAGCTATACCAGCTAATTAACCACCGAGTCAGTGATTTTAAACGTATCGGACTTCCTGAACTCGATGGTTGGGTGGATGACTTTTTATTAACGCGTCGTTTATCATTAGAAAAAATACTGGTGTTGCTGGCTATTCCATTCGAACATTGGCAAGTGCCAGAATCACAAAAATATGTTCTTGAAGTTCTAAGATTTTTTACACAAAAGCTCACGTCAGTGACACAACGTGGAAATTTAGTGCGCATGCGTCTAACGCAAAATACTGGGCGAGTCGATTTAATGGAATGCGATAGCCCCGTACGCCGCGCAAGTGCATTACTTGAACATTTATTGAACCGCAAAAAAAGCACGGTTACCATTGATAGTGATTTGCTATTACAACACCCAGGTGTTAATGGCCGATTACGGATCCTGCAATCAGATACACAATTATATCAACGGGATACCGGTATAGATGGCATGTATCTTGGTTTTCCATTCTTATTGTTGCACACACAGCCGAATCAAATAAAACCGCGAATAGCGCCCTTGTTTTTATGGCCAGTTTCATTGCGTACTTCTTTGGCTCAAAATAGTCCCATTCAGCTCAATTTCGACCATGAACGGGGGGCTATACGTCTGAATCCTGCGCTCGCAAGCTTTGCAGGTATACCTTCAGTGAATGAATGGCAAACAGTATTAGATAATTTATTATCTAAAGCAGGTTTAACCATTGAAGATATGATGGAGACACTTTCGTCTTTATTACCGATACAAGGTACGGAACTGACGCCACTTCCTTCTATCACCGCGCAGATTGCAGAAAATAGCGCACAAATTTGCTGTTCAGCCGTACTTTTCCATACCTCGTTTATTGGTCAGGCGATGAGTGGCGATTTACAGCAAATTGCTGGGCTACCGATTTCTCAAACCGCGTTAGCAACAATGCTAAAAGTCGTGCCGCTCGACAGCAAGAATGAAACACAGTCAGATAATTTACTTAACCAATATGCGTTGTCATTGGCTGATCCATCACAGGAACATGTTGTTCAAGCTGCTCAAGGCAACACGGGACTGTTGATTGAGGGGCCACCAGGGACGGGTAAAAGCCAAACAATCGTGAGCTTAATTGCAGATGCGATAGGGCGTCAGCAAACCGTTTTAGTTGTGTGCCAAAAACCGGCTGCGCTTGAGGTAGTTTATAAGCGATTGAAAGCGAATGGTTTAGGAGATAGAGCACTATATATCAGCCAAAGTCAAAGAGGGCGTGACATCATTTTGGCGGTGAGGGAGCAAATTGAGCAGCTTTGGGAACAAGAAAAAAGCCAGCTCGTTGAGCGGGATTGGGCAGGAGAGAGAATTCATCTTGTTAGCCGTGTTCAGTTATTTGAACAAAAATTAGACAGGTACTTTCACTCTCTCAATAATATCGATGAAAAGTTTCAAGTTTCTTATAAACAAGTATTAAGTCAATTGATTGAACTTGAAAAACTGCCTCATTTTGATATTGATGAGCAGCAAATTAAGCCATTATTAGCGCCACTTGATGGTCATACGATTGAGCAATTAACGGATGACTTTAAGTTACATGCACATACATGGTGGCAATTGGATTATGACAATAATGCACTAAACGCCTTAGCGCGCTTTACGGCAGATGACCCTCAATATTCATTGTTTAATCAATCTATTACGGCATTGGTTGAAACTGAAAACCAACGTGATGAAGCTTACCAAACACAATATCAGCAAATTACGTTGACTCAATTATCGACTCATGAGCAATGGTTAACACAACATGAAGCACAATTTAATCAGTTAACGACCGAACAATGGCAGGAACTTTCCCGTTGGTTACCCCTATTTAGCGGTGAAACGGGAAATTCCATTATTCGCCAACTCGAGCAGTTGTATGAGCGTTTATTATCAATTAGTGAAGAAAATACGGACCCGTTATTATTCTCTGTATTCAGGGGGATTGATAATCACCATCTTGCCCAATTATCACGAGCATTGATGGAGACAATACAAGGTTCATGGGTGCGTTTCTTGAATCCGTATTACTACCGCCGGCAAAATCAATTACAGTCATTTATGGCAAGCAGCGGCTTAGCGCCAACGACTGAGAAATACACTTCAGTGATTAAAACCATTGCCGTTGAGCAGCAATGGCGTTTACTTGCACAGGAATTACAGCCTTTATATCAACAGCTTGCTCTTGAACTCCAGTCGGATCACCAATGGCGTAATACATTACAAGTGCTGATCATGCAGCTAAAACACGTGGCGGATATGGCTGAGCTTCTCATTCAGTACCCTGAGCCTGAGCATTTTATAGACGCAATTATTCATCAGCAAAAAACGGGGTTTACTCATCAATGCCATGAAATTAGGGCGGCAATCGCTAAGTTACACGCAAGAACGGAAAGCTTAAGCCAATTAAGTAAGCTAGACAGTGTCTTTTCGTCAGAAACCGTTGAGCGGTTTAAACTGGCCGTGATAAACGGCGAGTCATATACCGCGGAACTGGTGCAAATAGAGCAGCAAAAAGAAAATGTATTGCGTTACCAATCATTTAGATCGGACACGCAACACTTTTCGCCGCAGCATTGGGGGCTCCTTGCGCTATTAAAACCAGCAATTAAGCAGCTTATTGCCACTGACGGTTTCACAACACAATGGCGAGATCAATTAGTCCAAACCGTTCACTACTATTTCTGTCTGTTCACTAAAATGCAGTTGACGGCAACATTACCTGCACTCAGTACCCATCAAGACCAGCTGATGTCAGACCTTGCCGAACTAGAAAATGCCCAAAGTCGGTTACAGCAATTCAATAAATTGGCACTGACGGCCAATATTGATAGCAAAATGTTAGGAAACCGTCGTGAATGGGAGGAAATCACCCGCTTAGCAGGGCCAAGAGCTCGGCGATTAAGGGAGTTTATTCTCGAAGCCCGTGATATTGGGTTAATGCAACTACGACCCGTTTGGTTGATGACGCCGGATGTGGCGAGCCAAGTCCTTCCACTTGAAGGCGCTATGTTTGATAGCGTAATCTATGATGAAGCCTCACAGATGCCGATTGAATACGCATTATCGACGTTATTCAGAGCTAAACAGGCCATTATCAGTGGTGATGAAAAACAAATGCCTCCATCAAAATTCTTTACAGGCAAGTTAGTTGAAGATGATATTGATGAAGAAGATGATGACCAACAAGAGCTGGCTGGAGAACAATGGGATTACCGGCAAATCAGTGATTGCCCTGATTTATTACATTTAGCACGAACGGTATTACCTATCCATACACTGGATATTCATTACCGTTCTGCCTACCGAGAACTAATCAATTTCTCCAATTTTGCTTTTTATGAAAATAGGCTAAATATCCCAGCACAATTTTCAGCCAAAATGGTCAACGAAATTAAGCCATTACAGCTTATTCAAGTGAATGGTGTTTATGTTAACCAAAGTAATGAAGCTGAAGCTATCGCCATCGTAGAACATTTAGCCTCAATGTGGCAGCGGCCTTTCGAACAACGACCTTCAGTGGGCGTAGTCACATTTAACCAAAAGCAGGCCACATTGATTAATCAAATAATCCAATTGCGTGCAGCACAGGATGAAGACTTTCTTCAGGCATATACGCAAGAAAACCAACGTACTCACGATGATGAAGATATGTCATTTTTTGTGAAAAATGTGGAAAATGTGCAAGGTGATGAGCGCGATGTGATTTTGTTTTCTACCACATTCGGTCGCAATGCACAGGGAACATTCAGGCGTAACTTTGGTGTACTTGGCCAAACCGGTGGAGAACGGCGTTTAAATGTCGCTATCACTCGTGCTCGCCAGCAAGTTGTGATTATGTCATCAATGCCAATAGATGAAATTTCTGATTTATTAGCGACTTACCGTAAGCCTGAAATTCCACGGGATTATTTACAAGGCTATCTGGCCTATGCGCTAAATGCATGTAACCCATTAATGCAAAAAGAAAATGAAAAATTGCTCCATCGCATGTGTCATACGCAGTCAGCGGTTGGTCGTGAAACGCTCTCGCAAAATGCGTTTGTCGATTCAGTTATGGATTTTATTCGACAAAGTGGCTGGCAGGTGACCACCACAAGCCAAAATGGGGTATTCCATTTTGATGGCATTGTTGAAGATCAAAGCAACGGCCGTTTACTCATTGGTATAGAATGCGACATACCATCACACCCATTATTGAAAACTGCGCGTTCTAGGGAACTGTGGCGTAGCGCTGTTCTGACGCGTGTGGTACCCGCATACTATCGAGTGTCTATTATCGAATGGGTTCAAAATCGAGATTTGGCACAGCAACAACTGCATGACGCTATTTCTCAAGCGTTATTAACCTCATCCTCCTCTCAAATTGAGAGCCCAGAATCGCAAGAAGGTGCATTATGAGTTCATCAGTTCATCGTATAACTGTTAGGGAAATGAATGAAATTCAATGCCAGCGTCAGCTTGCGGTAGTTAAACGTCGATTTAAACAGTGGCAAGCACTGGCAAATAGTAGCCAATATCATCAGCCGCGTATTGCACAAATCACGCAAGCTTATGAGCAACTAATACAAAATTCGGCTCAGCTTGCCACATTGTCATCACGCAATTTAAGCTTGTTGAATAGCCAATTGGTTGAGTTTATTGGGACACTGAATAACGAGGTAAAGGAAGTTCGTGAACAACAACTCGAAAAACAAGCGTTATTAGCCCGAACAAAAAAACACAGAGAGCATAATTTGGCTGAATTAATTGCATTGGTACGTGAAAAATTGCCAAATGAAGCTGACCTTTATGCACAATTAATCTCGGCAAGTGAACTAGATGAAAGTCAATCTAATAAACTGATTTTTAAAGCATTAGCTTTATTAAGTCCACAATCAACATCACTCACGCCATCGGCAGAGGCATTATTGAGCCAACTAAAAGTCCAATCTGAAGGTGTGAAGCAATTTTGGCAATCAGGCTTACCGCAAACGCCATTTGCCAAACAATGTGAACAGATCCTATTGATGATTGAAAAGCTGAAATTAGGGGGCTCATTTGATGATGCTCAAGATACTGAGCAACAACTGGCTGAACTTCGGGAACTTAAGGAAGGTACCCAACGCCATTTACGCGCCGATTCATTGATCATGACATTGGCGGAGCAATTGAAGTTAAGCCAACAACGTATCGAACTTATCGATAAAATTGAACAACGTTGTGATGAATTGGCCATTTTTCCGAGTAAAGAAAATGAATCTATGATTTCGAATGCATTAGCCAGTATGCAATCAAGTTCGATAGAAGCGTTAACCACATGGGTCGATAAACTAGGCAGCGCCGTGAGTTTAGCTGAGCAACAGGTTGTTGCCACTGCGCAAAGAAAAACGGTACTCGATGGGTTAGGGAAACTCGGTTATCAAGTGCAAGACACTGACGTTAAAGCATGGTTGGATGATGGCAAAGTGGTCGTCACACACCCAGCAACACCGGGGTATGGGTTAGAATTAGGTGGAAAACAAACGCGTTTTCAAGCACGGACAGTGGCTTTTTTTGCAGAGCGAGATAATTCACGTGACCAGGATGTTGATGCCATTTGGTGCAATCAGCACCAACAATTGCAAGATATTATTGCTCAGACAGATGCGGAACTTGTTGTTGAGCTGGCATTACCGGCGGGAAGTGGGGAAATGAAAGTGCATGAAAACCAATCTGAAGCGCAGCGTCGCAATATGGTGGTGAACCAGTTAAAAACCCGTAGCAAATAGCACATTAATGCAGCTAGCTAAAGTCATTAAAAAAGCTGAATTCGTTATGTGTGAATTCAGCTTTTTTGTTATATCTCCCTGTAATTATGCAGTATGCATACTTTGCGGGTTAGTTCGGCTTCTTTTACGTGCAAGCACTAATTTGCTATAAAGCAGGGCTATCACAAAATACACCGCCTGAGTAACAACGATAGTTGGCCCAGTTGTTGCGTTGATGTGGAAACTCAGGATAGTCCCAATAACACTCGATGTTACCGAAGCAATGATGGCGACAACCAACATTTTCCCAAAACTACGGCATAACACAAAAGCAATAATGCCTGGGGAAATTAGCATTGCAATCACCAAAATAATACCAACAGCTTGTAATGAAGCAACGATGGTGAGAGCGAGTAGTGATAGCAAGCCATAGTGGATTAATTTCACAGGTAAGCCAATGACTCGTGCTTGGTTAGGGTCAAAGCAATACAGCATAAAGTCTTTACGCTTCAGTAAAATAATTGCGATGGTGATACCTGCAAACAGTAAAATCTGTTTAAATTCGCTATCTGTGATCCCTAAAATGTCACCAAATAGAATATGTGTAAGGTGCTGTTCAGTATCTATTTTAGCAAACATAACCAAGCCGATAGCAAACATGCCTGAGAAGACGATACCCATTACCGTATCTTCTTTTATCCGACTATTTTCCTTTAAATAACCTGTTGCCACAGCACAAAACAAGCCAGATGCAAATGCCCCTATCGCTAATGGAATACCGAGTAGGGAGGCTAAAATGATCCCCGGTAAAACGGCATGGGAAATTGCATCGCCCATCAATGACCAGCCTTTCAATACTAAAAAGCAAGAGAGGATAGCGCATACCGTTCCACTAACAATTGCCGTAATCAATGCTTTTTGCATAAAGGGAAATGCAAACGGAGCCATCAGTAAGTCAATGAAATCACTCATGAGATGCTCCTTGTTGGTGCGATTGGTGCAGTCGAGCAACTTCCTTTTTGGCTTTACGTTTTGAGGCAAAAATACCGTGCTTAGGCGCAAAGAAAAATGCCAGCAGGAAAATAATGGTCTGTAAGGTGACAATTAACCCGCCTGTAGCACCATTAAGGAAATAACTGATATAAGCGCCAACAGCACTGGTTACAGTACCAATGGTGACTGAAATAATGAGTAAGCGTTTAAATTGGTCAGTTAATAAATAGGCCGTTGCACCTGGAGTGACGACCATCGCAATCACAAGGATTGCGCCAACTGTTTGTAAGGCAGCAACAGTACAAGCACTTAATAATGTGAAGAAAATAATTTTTAGGCGTAGAGGATTCAAACCTATTGAGCGAGCGTGGCTTTCATCGAAAAAAACGGCTAATAAATCTTTCCATAAGCACAATAGGACAATAAATGAAACGCCGATAATAATTTCTACTTGTAATACGTCAGAATCTGCAATACCTAAAATATTACCAAAAATAATACTTTGTACATTAACAGATGTTGGATTCAATGAAACAATCAACAAACCTGCCGCGAAAAAAGTAGAAAAGATAAAGCCAATAACAGCATCTTCACGTAAACGAGTTAGATGCTTTACTAATGTCATGGCAAGTGCCGCAAGGATCCCGGTAAAAAAGGCGCCTGCCGCATAGGGTAAACCTAAAGCATAAGCACCCGCCACCCCAGGAACAACGGAGTGGGAGAGGGCATCTCCCATTAATGACCAGCCTTTCAACATTAAATACGCTGATAAGAACGCACAGACAGCACCAACAATGGCGCTGACCCAAATGGCTTTTATCATAAAATCATATTCAAAGGGCTGTAATAACATCTCAATCATTCGGAACCCTTAGCTTGGTTTTTTCGAACGGGGGCATCATGGTCATGACCATAGAATACAGCCGCTCTTTCATCATCGGTAATGACGGTGACAGAGCGTGGGTCATCATCGTCATGAAGCTCTTGACCAGACAGGTTAATATGACGCAATACGCCACCGAAGGCTTGTTGCAGGTTTCGTTGCGTAAATGTCGTTTCAGTAGGCCCACTCGCTAAAACAGTACGATTGATTAAGATAACATGGTCGCAGAACTCAGGCACACTGCCCAAGTTATGAGTTGAAACGAGAATGAGATGGCCTTCGTCACGCAAACTACGTAGCAGGTCAATAATGGCATTTTCGGTCTTAACATCAACCCCAGTGAAAGGTTCGTCAAGGAGTAAAACTTTACCTTCTTGTGCGAGCGCTCGAGCTAAAAAAACTCGTTTTTTCTGACCACCGGAGAGCTCGCCTATTTGGCGATGCTCAAGCCCTGCAAGGTCAACCCGTTCTAATGCCATTTTGACAGCATCTTTATCGGCCTGTTTAGGGATGCGAAAAAAACCCATTTTGCCATAACGGCCCATCATCACGACATCAGAAACGAGAACGGGAAAATTCCAGTCTACTTCTTCTGTTTGTGGGACGTACGCAATCACGTTTTCTTTAAGTGCGGTTTTTATCGGTTGATCATTTAATGTCACACTGCCAGAAGATGGGGTGACAAGCCCCATAATAGTTTTAAATAGCGTTGACTTGCCACTACCATTTACGCCAACTAAGGCACAAATAGAGCCACCAGAGATAGTAAAGCTTGCGTCATAGATAGCGGTGTGACCATTATTATATGTCACCGTCGCATCATCGACGATAAGATTCGGGTGTTCGAATTGACTTGAGTGATTCATATTACTGTGAAAATCCTTTCGCTATCGTGTCTACAGTCGTATTTAAAAGGTCAATATATGTTGGTACTGGGCCGTCAGCAGTTGAAAGTGAGTCTACATATAATACGCCACCGTATTTTGCCCCTGTTTCTTTACTGACTTGGCGAGCCGGTTTGTCAGAAATTGTACTTTCACTGAATACTACAGGGATGTTGTATTTACGGACAGTATCAATCACCTTTTTCACTTGTTGAGGAGAACCTTGCTCTTCCGCATTGATTGGCCATAAGTAGACTTCTTTAAAGCCGTAATCATTAGTTAAATAGCTAAATGCGCCTTCACTTGAGACTAACCAACGTTCATTTTCAGGGATACGATTTAAGCGTTCACGTAAAGGGGCATCAAGCTCAGCAATTTGCTGCGCATATTTTTTTGCATTGGCATTATATGTTTCAGCATTTTCAGGATCATATTTGACCAGAGCTTGACGAATATTTTCAATATAAATTTTAGCATTGGCAGGAGACATCCATGCATGTGGGTTCGGGTTGTCTTTATATTCACCTTCACGGATTGGCATTGGCTCAATTCCTTCAGTGACTACGACAGCAGGGACATTTTTAAAATTTTCAAAGAAACGTTGGAACCACACTTCCAAATTCATCCCGTTCCATAAGATTAAATCTGCATCATAGGCTTTCATAATATCTTTAGGTGTCGGTTGATAACCGTGAATTTCCGCTCCAGGCTTTGTTATAGACTCGACAATTGCCGCATCTCCAGCTACATTTTGAGCGATATCTTGAATAATAGTAAAAGTGGTTACGACTTTAAACTTTTTAGCAAAAGCAGGCTGACTAAAAAAAATGATTGCTACCAAAGCAAACATACTGGTTAGTAAAGGTGCAGATAATCGAGATACGTTCTTCTTCATAAAAGTTGACCCTGACATTATTGGTTTAGCGTTTTTTAACATACAGTTGTTAAGGTTTATAACAATTATATTTTATATCCCAACTGATAATGATTATCAATATCAATTGAGAAAAATAAATATAAAAAGTGTGGAATAGCATTATTTATCATTATAGGCTTCTAAGTCCCATGGTTATTTGTATGACTAAAACACGTCCTGAAGTAAAAGTTAAGTAAAAATTATTTTATTTTTCTTAGGATTAGTTATTCTGCCATCGGCTTTCACCGCAGAGGATTCGACAGTGAAAAAAATAATTGGCGGTACTTTTGTGTTACTGCTACTTGCAGGTTGTTCAAGCGAACCAGATAGGCCTGTAACGAAACAGCGAATGTTAGAGCCGACAGGGCCAATAACAGCACAAAATACGGCATTTCCAAGAACGCCCTTTGACGAATTTATTCGTGACTCTGCGGCTCGTTACAGTGTAGATGAAACTTTAATTAGAGCGATTATTGAGGTCGAATCCAACTTTAGGCCTGAAGTTGTCAGTAAATCCAATGCAATAGGTTTGATGCAAATTAAAGCTTCGACAGCAGGACGTGACGCCTATCGTTACCAAGGGAAATCGGGGGAGCCGAGTTCTCGTGACCTAAAAGATCCACAAAAAAATATCGATATTGGTACAGCTTATATTCGTATTTTAAGGGAACAGCACCTTGCTGGAATAAGCCATCCTCAGACATTATATTATGCAACGGTTGTTGCTTATGTGAATGGGGCAGGAGCGTTATTAAGAACGTTTGATAATAATAAAGGTCGGGCGATAGCGATGATTAATCGCTTATCACCGGAAGAGTTTTATCAACATGTACAAACAAAACACCCAGCACCACAAGCCCCACGCTATTTGTGGAAAGTTAAAAATGCTTACAATGCACTAGCGATGTCTTATTGATATTCCTTCATTAAATGTGGGAGCTGCGCGACAATTTCAACAATGCCGTTGATAACAAATTGCACTCCCATACAGATTAATAAGAACCCCATCACCCGCGCGATTGCATCAATACCGCTGTTTCCAAGCCACCTCATGATAGAAGTTGCGCCTCTTAAGCCAATCCAAACGATAAGACTGGCAATAAAAAAAGTAATCACGGGGGCAACTTTTAAAACCCATGGAGCGAAACTCACATTACCTTGTAATGATGCAGTGGAGCTGATGATCATCGCAATAGTACCCGGGCCTGCAGTACTTGGCATTGCAAGGGGAACAAAGGCAATACTCGGTGATTCTTGGCGTTTTTTGGGAACATTTGGGTCATCAAGCGCATTGGTAGTCTGGTCTTCCCCTACATCACTACTAGGGAATAGCATGCCAAAGCCAATAAATGCCACAATTAATCCACCTGCAATTCGAAGCCCTGGGATTGATATTCCAAATGTGTTCATGACTAATTGGCCAGCATAAAAAGCGATTGTCATGATTGCAAATACATAAATAGAGGCCAACAGCGATTGATGGTCACGCTGCTCTTTAGTCATATTAGCAGAAATGCTTAGCATGACCGCAATTGCAGTTAAAGGGTTGGCAAGAGGAAGTAATAGTACCAGGCCAATACCAACGGCTTGAAATAGCTCAAAAAAATTTGTCATGGAAGTTAGATTCAAGCTCCTGATTAATGTGAATAAAATACCTTATCCCAAATGATAGCAAAATTTCTTATAGATCTGTAGGTTAGCATTTATAACAAGTGAGGTATTTTATAGTAGGAGCCGGCTATAATACGGAGGAATAAGAGTTAATATTAACTATCATCTATTAGTTTGTAGATAATTGGAGTTGTTCACATTAACTGTGGATAACAATGGCCTTGTTCTGTGAGTAACTTGCTTTTTTTGTTAATTAACAAGTGGATGAGTTGTTGTGGTAAAAGTATTCAATTTTTATAGGCAAAAAAAAACCTTTTTATAGGGGTATAAAAAGGTTAAGGGCATTTCGTAACAGGTTGTCTTTAAGTTGATATGGAATGTAGTATATCTGCTGCAATGTTATTTACTGATAATTTATGTAAATTCATTAAAAGAATTCAATGTAACAGACAACCAAAGAGTAAAAAAATATGTTAAACGGAATCAACCATTTAACTTTAGCTGTAACTGATTTAGATAAAAGTATTGGTTTTTATCAAGCACTACTGGGTATGAAGTTACATGCGAGTTGGAAAAATGGCGCCTATATTTCCTGTGGCGATTTATGGTTATGTTTATCATTAGATACAACTCGTCAATTTTTGCCCCCAGAAAAAACGGATTACACACACTATGCCTTTAACGTTGATGCGAAAGACTTTCTTATCGTTGTTGATAGGCTAATGCAAGCGAATGTCATTGTTTGGAAAGAAAATAAAAGTGAAGGAGATTCTTTTTATTTTCTTGATCCTGACGGCCACAAATTAGAATTACATGTAGGCGGTTTATTACAACGCTTAAAGAGCTGCCAAGAAAAAACATATGAAGAAATGAAATTTTATTAAAAAGAGTTATGGATTTCTTTACAAAGGATTTTTAGTTTTAAAAATAGCTTTACGCAGAGTTGTATATCCTATTTTCAATTAATTTTGAGTAATAGGAAAAAGAATGAAAAAACTTATAGCGACATTAGCCGGGGCGTCTATGCTATTAGTTTTGGCAGCTGCCATGTTACTAATTGTTTTCCCTCAGCAGTGGAAGCAAAGTATTTATCCAAATATATCTCAAGTCTTACCGACATCACTCAGTGCTATTTTGCCGCAGAGTTTAGCCAGTAATGATATTTGTAATAGCTTAGAGGATAACCTGCAAAGTTTTGCTAACTATCTTAAAGTGAATCAGGATGTCGTTGATGTAAAAGGAATGAATAGTTTAGATGAACAACTGGCTAATATTCAAACCAGAATTGACTCTATGCCAAGTGATGTACGAAATTTAGTTTGCCAGCAGGAGTACAGTAAATTAGAAGGTTTAAAAAGTGTGTTTTCATTAGGTTCCAGTAACTAATCATTTTTGCCGTTAATATTACACCTCTATATACTCTTCCACTCAAATTTATATATTCATTTATGTTATGCTAATAACACCATGTTGGCTTACGGGTAATGTAATGAATATATTTAAATTGCCATTATTGAATTGGTTAGTTGCTAATGGAATCGCGGTTTATTTTCTTTCCAGACAAGGTCTTTTAGACTGGACGTTTTCCGGTTGGATGGGAATTTTAGGTATATTAGTTGCGCTGGAGAGTGTGAGTTGGGTCGCGACGAGTCTTTATTATTTTTATAAACATAAAACATCACCAAATCCTACAGTTAAGGCAACGCATTTAGTCACTAATGGGCCTTATCGATTTTCACGTAATCCGATGTATTTAGCTTTTACATCAATGAGCTTGGCTTTAGCTTTTTTCTCGCACTCTTCTTATTTTTTGGTCGCAGGGCTAGTATTTTGGCTGATTACTGATTTATATACGATCCCACAGGAAGAGCGTTTTTTATCTGCATCATTTAAAAATGAGTGGGGAGATTATAGTAAGCAAACGCGACGTTGGTTATAGATTAGTAGAAATGAGACGCTTTATCATTTAATCTGTTTTGTATACTGAAAAATTTATGCAAAATATGTTAAGGATAATAATGAACTATCAGGTTGCGCCATTTTGGGTATATTCGGGTAAACTCGCGTGTTTTATAGTGATTAGCGTATTTTTTGCTTTTTTTTCGGTAAGTGGTTTTATGCTTTATTTATTTACCGTTGGGATTGTTTGGGCTGTCGTAGTCTCATTTAAAATTCATGGAATGAAAGAAAAAGGAATAATCTTAAAAAATAGCGATACTTCTGATTGGATGGTATATGTGAATGGTATTCCAGTCCAAGAAAGAAGACAAACTCTGTCTAATCCCTGTTTTGCAACGATACAGCATGCGAAGTCATTCTTTAGTATTGCCTTTATTATTCGGGCATTAATTCAAATTATCTTTTGTGTCTATTTATTTTGGCAAATAGAGAAATTAGATAACATTTTTGTACTATTATACGGGGTAATTGCCTCGTCCTACATCATTTATTCATTATGGCAATCAATTAAATCGGTTATCATTTTTCAACAAAATAAGATAATCAGTGAAAAGTTAATCGCGCCTAGTGGATCCCGTTGGTATAGTGTGTTTTTCAAGCAAAAAGAGAAACTATTTCCTGCATTGGATAACTTATTCATCATTTAATCGGGAAGGTGTTGATTTTTCATATGAAGAAGAACAATTAGCGGTATTACGCTATCACCCTAAAATAGGTCTGTGTTATCATTAGTAGTTGAGTTACTCACGATGTAACGAAATAGGGCGTTTAAGTTGCCTGTATTTGTGTACATATCTTGCATAGTGAAGTGAGAAATCGTTAGTAACGTATTGATTTATAACTTTGGAATAATCAAGCAAGTGATCTTTCGTGTGGGTCACCACTGCTGATGAGGATTTTTTAATGCCTGTTATTACTCTTCCTGATGGAAGTCAGCGTCAGTTTGACCATCCCGTTTCTGTGATGGATGTTGCTCGAGACATCGGAGCGGGTTTAGCTAAAGCCTGTATCGCGGGTCGAATTAATGGCGAACGCGTTGATACATGTGAAATAATTGAACATGATGCAAACGTATCCATTATTACGAGCAAAGATGAAGACGGACTCGAAATTATTCGTCACTCTTGTGCTCACCTGTTAGGCCATGCAATCAAACAATTATGGCCAAACACTAAAATGGCGATTGGGCCGACTATCGATAATGGTTTTTACTATGATGTCGATTTAGACCACATGCTGACCCAGGAAGACTTGGAAAAGCTTGAAAAGCGCATGCTTGAGCTTGCCAAAACAGATTATGATGTGGTGAAAAAACGTGTTTCTTGGAGCGAAGCTCGTGAAACATTTGTGGCTAGAGGCGAAGACTATAAAGTTGAAATATTAGATCAAAATATTAGTCAAGATGACCACCCTGGTTTATATCATCACGAAGAATATGTTGATATGTGTCGCGGTCCACACGTACCGAATATGCGTTTTTGCCACCATTTTAAACTACAGAAAGTGGCTGGCGCATACTGGCGTGGTAACAGCGATAACAAAATGCTGCAACGTATTTATGGCACTGCATGGGCTGATAAAAAACAATTGGCAGCCTATTTATTACGTTTAGAAGAAGCAGCTAAACGTGACCACCGTAAAATTGGTAAACAGTTAGATTTATACCATATGCAAGAAGAAGCGCCGGGAATGGCATTCTGGCATAATGACGGTTGGACAATTTTCCGTGAACTGGAAACCTTCGTACGCACTAAACTGAAAGCTTATAATTATCAAGAAGTGAAAGGGCCATTTATGATGGACCGCGTATTATGGGAAAAAACAGGTCACTGGGATAACTATAAAGACGCTATGTTCACGACGTCATCTGAAAACCGTGAATATTGTGTAAAACCAATGAACTGCCCAGGTCACGTACAAATTTTTAACCAAGGTTTGAAATCATACCGTGACTTACCATTGCGTATGGCAGAATTTGGCAGCTGTCACCGTAATGAGCCATCAGGTGCATTGCACGGCTTAATGCGTGTGCGCGGCTTTACTCAGGATGATGCACATATCTTCTGTACTGAAGAGCAAATCTTAAGTGAAGTCACTAGCTGTATTGAAATGATTTATGATGTTTACGCAACTTTTGGTTTCGAAAAAATTGTTGTAAAACTATCAACCCGTCCTGAAAAACGTATCGGTACTGACGAGATGTGGGACAGAGCGGAAGAAGACTTAGCTAACGCCCTGAAATCAAAAGGTATTGAATTTGAATATCAACCAGGTGAAGGCGCATTTTATGGCCCGAAAATTGAGTTTACACTGTATGACTGCCTTGACCGTGCATGGCAATGTGGTACTGTCCAGTTAGACTTCTTCTTACCGGGTCGTTTGACAGCTTCCTATGTAGGTGAAAACAACGAACGTATCGTTCCTGTTATGATCCACCGTGCAGTGTTAGGTTCACTAGAACGCTTCATTGGTATCTTAACAGAAGAGTATGCCGGCTTTTTCCCAACATGGTTAGCACCACAACAAGTGGTTGTAATGAACATTACTGATAGCCAAGCAGACTATGTTCAAGAATTAGTAAGCAAGCTGCAAAGTGTTGGCATTCGTGCAAAAGCGGACTTACGTAACGAGAAAATCGGCTTTAAGATCCGTGAGCACACACTGCGTCGAGTCCCTTACATGTTAGTATGTGGTGATAAAGAAGTTGAATCAGGTAAAGTTGCTGTTCGTACCCGTCGTGGTAAAGACTTAGGCAGCCTTGATGTCAACGAATTCATGACAAAACTGCTTGAAGAGATCCGCAGTCGTCAACTCAATCAGATGGAGGAATAAGGTATTAAAGGCGGAAAAAAACTCCCAACAGCGCGTCCAAATCGTATTAACGATGAAATTCGTGCAACAGAAATCCGTGTCACTGGTTTAGACGGTGAGCAACTTGGTGTAATGAGTGTGCGTGAAGCCCTCTTTAAAGCAGAAGAAGCTGGTGTTGACTTAGTCGAAATCAGCCCAAATGCTGAACCACCGGTTTGTCGTATCATGGACTACGGTAAATATCTTTATGAGAAAAGCAAATCTCAAAAAGAACAAAAGAAAAAACAAAAAGTTGTTCAAGTGAAGGAAATTAAATTCCGTCCGGGAACAGACGAAGGCGACTACCAAGTTAAATTGCGTAGCCTAATTCGCTTTTTGGAAGATGGTGACAAAGCTAAAGTGACCCTGCGTTTTCGTGGTCGCGAAATGGCTCACCAACAGATTGGCTTGGAAGTGCTTAACCGCATCAAAACCGATCTGGATGAACTGGCGTCTGTTGAATCATTCCCATCAAGGATTGAAGGACGCCAGATGATCATGGTATTGGCACCAAAGAAAAAATAATTAAGCCAGTATGGTTATAGCAAGTCATTGCTAGAGCCTAGCAGCGCTCATTTTGGGCGCTGCTTCTCTGTTTTATCCGAGTTTTCTTTTTATTAATGATGAAAGTAACCTCATAGCAGCTAAGATACGGGTGTATTTTACGTCTTGTTATTTGCTTCATTAATGGATAAAAATAATTACGTCAAAGCAATAATTGGCCTCAATAGCCAAGTTTTCAAACAGTTCAGTATGATTTATTGCAAGATTTACTTGAGTAATCCGGCAAGAAGCATTAAAATCCGCGGTCGAATCACTTTGTCAGCGCATCGCGCATTGAAGACAAACACAGAATATCGTACACACGTCAGGTATTAACTATTGAGCGGCGAGTGTATTTGCTTGAGAGAAGCAAATCTCTTTATCCAATTGGAGGAATGAAGTATTAAAGGCGGAAAAAGAATCCCAACAACACGTCCAAATCGTATTAATGATGAAATTCGTGTTCCAGAGGTCCGTTTAACAGGTTTAGACGGTGAACAGTTAGGCATCATGAGCGCACGCGAAGCGCTTGAAAAAGCTGAAGAAGCAGGTGTAGACCTAGTTGAAATCAGCCCAAATGCTGAACCGCCAGTTTGTCGTATTATGGATTACGGCAAATTCCTTTATGAGAAGAGCAAATCTCAAAAAGAGCAAAAAAAGAAACAAAAAGTTGTTCAGGTGAAGGAAATTAAATTCCGCCCTGGTACAGATGAAGGTGATTATCAGGTCAAACTACGCAACCTGACTCGCTTTCTGGAAGATGGTGATAAAGCTAAAGTTACACTGCGTTTCCGTGGTCGTGAAATGGCTCACCAGCAGATTGGTCTGGAAATGCTTAACCGCATCAAAGCTGATCTGGAAGAGCTGGCATCCGTGGAGTCTTTCCCTTCAAGAATTGAAGGGCGTCAGATGATCATGGTGCTGGCACCGAAGAAGAAATAATTAGGCCTGCAAGTAATATTCATTTATAGCAATATAGATGTTATTCGCCTAGTTAATTCGTAGTTAATCACAATGCGAAGTTGGAAATAAAAGAAATGCCAAAGATTAAAACTGTACGTGGCGCAGCAAAGCGCTTTAAAAAAACTGCAGGCGGTGGCTTTAAGCGTAAGCATGCAAACCTTCGTCATATCCTGACTAAAAAGTCAACTAAGCGTAAACGCCATTTACGTCCGAAAGGAATGGTATCTAAGGGCGATCTGGGTCTGGTAGTAGCTTGCCTGCCTTACGCATAAGTAAACAATTTAGTTAATTAAGATAAAAGACGATAGGAGATAGCTATGGCTCGCGCAAAACGTGGTGTAATCGCACGTGCACGTCACAAAAAAATTCTGAAGCAGGCGAAAGGTTACTATGGTGCACGTTCACGTGTTTACCGCGTAGCATTTCAAGCGGTAATCAAAGCTGGTCAATACGCTTACCGTGACCGCCGTCAACGTAAACGTCAGTTCCGTCAACTGTGGATTGCACGTATCAACGCTGCAGCTCGTCAGAATGGTCTGTCTTACAGCCGTTTCATCAATGGCTTGAAAAAAGCTTCAATTGAAATCGACCGTAAGATCTTAGCAGACATCGCAGTTTTCGATAAAGCAGCATTTACTGCTTTAGTTGAAAAAGCGAAAGGCGCTTTAGCTTAATTGTTTGCTTGAAAAGAGGAGGGGAACTTCCTCTTTTCATTTATAGCTATTTGTGTTAATACTTTAGATACAGTTAGTTATTAGGAATTTATTATTATGCATTCTGTAATTTTTCGTTTCTTTTTTTACTTTAGCACCTGAATGTCGGGGGCTTTTGCGCGTAAATAGAAAGAAGAAATGAAAAGTTACGCTAAAGCCTCCTTAGGGAGGCTTTTTTGTTTCTAGTTTTAGATTAAGTACAGTAAAATCAGTTAAGTATTCATTCATTACCAAATGGAATGTGAAGCTTAATATATAGTGAATAACTAGCAAAAAGACCAAGTGGTCATAAAGGGGAAACAATGCCACATCTCGCTGAGTTGGTTGCACAGGCAAAAGCAGCCATTGAACAGGCCCAAGATGTTGCTACGTTGGAATCAGTGCGTGTTGAATATTTAGGCAAGAGCGGCCATTTCACACTACAGATGAAAACGTTGCGTGATCTGCCTGCTGAGGAACGTCCAGCAGCAGGGGCTGTGATAAATGAAGCTAAAGTACAGGTTCAAGATGCACTGAACGCCCGTAAGGACGGGATGCAAGCTGAAATTCTTAATGCACGTCTAGTGTCAGAAAAAATTGATGTGTCATTACCAGGGCGTCGTATGGAAAATGGTGGGTTACACCCAGTAACCCGTACAATTCAGCGAATTGAAGAATTTTTTGGCGAATTGGGTTTCTCTGTTGAAACAGGTCCAGAAATCGAAGATGACTATCATAACTTTGATGCGCTAAATATACCTGCTCACCACCCCGCGCGTGCGGACCACGATACTTTTTGGTTCGATGCAAAACGCTTACTGCGTACGCAAACATCGGGGGTACAAATCCGTACAATGAATGGCCAACAACCACCGATTCGTATCATTGCCCCAGGTCGTGTATATCGTAATGACTACGACCAAACGCATACACCTATGTTCCATCAAACAGAAGGCCTGATTGTTGATAAAGATATCAGCTTTACCAATCTAAAAGGCACATTACATGATTTCTTGAATAACTTCTTTGAAGAAGAAGTCCAAGTACGTTTTCGCCCATCTTATTTCCCATTCACAGAACCTTCAGCAGAAGTTGACGTTATGGGTAAAAATGGTAAGTGGTTAGAAGTATTAGGTTGCGGAATGGTGCATCCAAATGTATTACGTAATGTAGGTATTGACCCAGAAGTCTATTCAGGTTTTGCATTTGGTATGGGAATGGAGCGCTTAACAATGTTGCGTTACGGTGTTTCTGACCTGCGTGCATTCTTCGAAAATGATCTTCGTTTCCTCAAACAGTTTAAATAAGGCGGGTCTATCTCATGAAATTCAGTGAACTATGGTTACGCGAATGGGTAAACCCGGCGATCAGTAGTGAAGCATTATCAGAACAAATCACGATGGCAGGTTTGGAAGTTGACGGTGTAGATGCGGTTGCTGGCCAATTTCACGGTGTTGTTGTCGGTGAAGTGGTTGAGTGTGGTCAACACCCAAATGCAGACAAACTGCGTGTCACAAAAGTTAACGTGGGTGGTGAGCGTTTACTAGATATCGTTTGTGGTGCACCAAACTGCCGTCAAGGTTTGAAAGTTGCTGTTGCCATCGTGGGTGCAGTATTGCCAGGTGATTTTAAAATTAAAGCAGCAAAATTACGTGGTGAGCCTTCTGAAGGTATGCTGTGTTCTTATTCTGAGCTGGGTATTTCCGATGATCATAGCGGAATTATTGAATTGCCGCAGGATGCCACTATCGGTACCGATATTCGTGAATATCTAAAACTTGATGATAATGCGATTGAAATCAGCATTACACCTAACCGTGCAGATTGTTTAAGTATTCTTGGGGTTGCACGTGATGTCGCAGTTATTAATAAATTAGCGTTAAATGAACCAGTTATTAACGCAGTGTCTGTGACGACGAAAGACACATTCCCAATTCGAGTCGAAGCGCCAAATGCGTGCCCACGCTTTTTAGGGCGAGTGATCAAGAATATTGATGTTTCAGCTCCGACACCAATGTGGATGAAAGAAAAGCTACGTCGTGGTGGAGTCCGTTCTATTGACGCGGTTGTGGATATCACCAACTACGTTTTATTGGAATTGGGTCAACCTCAGCATGCCTACGATCTAGACCGTTTGGACGGTGCAATTGTTGCTCGTATGGCTAAAGAAGGGGAGAAACTGGTTCTTCTTGACGGTAGTGAAGCAACATTAAAATCAGACACTTTAGTGATTGCTGATGAATCTAAAGCACTCGGGATCGCGGGTATTTTTGGCGGTGAGCACTCAGGCGTTAACAACGAAACCAAAAATATTTTATTAGAGTGTGCATTTTTTGACCCGTTATCAATTACAGGCCGTGCGCGTAATTACGGTTTACATACCGATGCCTCTCACCGTTTTGAACGCGGTGTTGACCCACAATTACAGTTTAAAGCCATTGAACGTGCAACCTCACTGATCGTGGATATCTGCGGTGGTGAAGTGGGTGAAATCATTGATGTCACCAGTGAACAGCATTTACCGAAAGCAGCCAATATTAAGCTGACGCGCAATAAATTAGACCGTTTGATCGGCCACTTTATTGAAGATGAGTTAGTTACTGATATTTTGACGCGCTTAGGTTGCAAAGTCACTGTTTCTGCCAACACATGGGACGTGGTCGCACCGAGCTGGCGCTTCGATATGCAAATCGAAGAAGATTTAGTAGAAGAAGTTGCCCGGGTTTATGGTTATAACAGCATTCCAGATGTGCCACTGCGTGCCGACCTGATCATGACTAATCATAAAGAAGCTAACTTACCTTTAAAACGTATTAAAGCGATGTTAGTTGACCGTGGTTATCAAGAAGCAATTACGTATAGTTTTGTTGATCCTAAAGTTCAAGCTTTACTGCACCCACAACAAGACGCATTGATTTTACCTAACCCGATTTCTGTCGATATGTCAGCGATGCGTTTATCGCTGTTGACTGGTTTATTAGGAACGGTTGTCTATAATCAGAATCGTCAACAAAATAGAATTCGTTTATTTGAGACAGGTCTGCGCTTTATTCCTGATAATCAAGCAGAATATGGAATCCGTCAGGAACCAATGCTTGCCGGGGTGATTGCAGGCAATAGATTTGAAGAACATTGGTCATTAGATAAACAAGTTGTTGACTTCTTTGACTTAAAAGGTGATCTTGAAGCTGTTTTTGAATTGACTGGGAAACTAAATCAAATTACATTTAAATCTGAGGCACACCCTGCATTGCATCCAGGTCAAAGTGCTGGGATTTATCTGGAAAATGAACACATTGGCTTTATTGGTGTGGTCCACCCAGAATTAGAACGCAAACTCGATTTAAATGGTCGTACGGTGGTGTTTGAGGTTCGTAGTGATGCGATAGCGCAACGTGTCATCCCTGAAGCTAAGGCGATTTCGCGCTATCCATCGAACCGCCGTGACATCGCTGTAGTCGTGCCAGAAGATGTGGCTGCTGCTGAAGTTTTAGCAGAGTGTAAAAAAGTTGGCATAAATCATATAGTTGGCATAAACTTATTTGATGTGTACTGTGGTGAAGGAATAGCAGATGGCTACAAGAGCCTTGCTATCAGTCTTGTCTTCCAAGATACCCAACGTACCATGGAAGAAGAAGAGATCACTGCTACCGTTGATCTGTGTATTGCTGCGTTAAAACAGCGATTCCAAGCCTCCTTGAGGGACTAAACCTATGGCGCTTACTAAAGCTGAAATGTCAGAAAATTTGTTTGAAAAACTGGGTGTTAGCAAACGTGATGCTAAAGACCTTGTAGAAACTTTCTTTGAAGAGGTTCGCCTTTCCTTAGAAAATGGTGAGCAAGTAAAATTATCTGGATTCGGTAACTTTGATTTACGTGATAAAAATCAACGTCCCGGACGTAACCCAAAAACTGGGGAAGATATTCCAATTACTGCACGCCGTGTTGTTACTTTCCGCCCAGGCCAAAAATTAAAAAGCCGTGTAGAAAAAGCAACACCGAAAGAGTAATTATATCATTTGATATGAAAAAAGACCGCCTAGGCGGTCATTGCCAGCCCCAGAACATCGGGGCTAGCAATATTTTTCAATAACTTACGAATATTGTGATAAGTTAATTCGCATCATTACACCCCATATCGGTGGATGGAATGTGGATGCCTCCCCTTAAAGGGTTGCATGAAATGGCCTCATTTAAATAGTCAGGGGCAAAGTGTGCGTATGTCATTGTTTGCTGAATACTCGCATGACCCATGATTTTTTGAAGAGTGAGAATGTTGCCACCGTTCATCATAAAGTGCGCTGCAAAAGAATGCCGTAAAACATGCACGGCCTGACCATGCGGCAAATCTGGTTTAACTTCTTTCAGTATTGATCTGTAGGTCACATAATCAACATCGAAAAGTAATCCAGAATCTTTTACTTTTACAGTTCTCATTACATCATCAGAAATGGGAACAGTTCTATGTCTACCATTTTTCGTTTTCATAAATGTAACTCGCCCATGTAATAAGTTTTCAGCCTTTAAACTAATGGCCTCTCCCCATCTTGCCCCTGTACTTAGACATAAAATAGTTATGCGTAAGTAATCATCGGTCATGACATTCAGTAATTTTTCAATATCACTTTTTGTCAAATAGGCCATTTCTGGTTTTTCTTCTTTCAACTTACCAAGAGACTTAATCGGGTTATTTTTAGAGCACTCGCCAATTTCGGCCAATGAAGTAAAAATGCTCATTAGCAAATTAAACTCTCTATTGATAGTTGATGCTTTCACACCACTTTGTAATCTATCAGAGCAGTACCTAGCCAATAACTTAGGTGTAATCTGGTATACAGCAGGATTACCCATATCCTTAGTTATTCTTGTTAAAATAGCCTTATATTTTTGGGAATACTTTAGGTTGCGACCAATAAAATTCCACCAAATATCACATATATCATTAAGTGATCTGTAGTCTCTTGATTCGCTGTTCCACTCTTCACTATTGGCCGTTAGCATGACGCTTCTTTCATAAGCTATCGCATCGGCTTTCTTTTTAAATATCCGCTGAACTCTCTTTCCTGATCTGCCCTGCGGTCTGATATCCACTTTGTAACGTCCACCTTCAAGCGCTTTAATTGTCATAACTGCGCCCTCCGGTTAAACGAGGTAATTCTAGATTTTCATTAAAAACATAGTGTTGGTATATTTCCAACCAATTTTTGTACGTAAAAACAACTAGATTATTGGAGCGAGCCCACTGTGTGCGATAGCCGGTGATATTTGACCAGCCTCGGGGATAATTTTTCCAGTTGCAAACCAAACGCTATATTTTTCTAACTTCGGGTGTTTCAAGAATTTTTCCACAGAAAGCCAGTTGATGTTTTGTGGCACTGCCATTTTAATCTTTTCTACATCTAGTATTTCGTTAAGCTTCTCATTTAAAGTCATGCTTGTTTTTCCTCGTCTGTTTCATAATTTTTAGGGTCATAAAGTGCAGGTGCTATTTGTCCTGACTCTGGAGCGGTCTTACCTGTAATAAACCACAAAGCATATTTTTCAAATCTAGGGTGGTTTAATATTTTTGTGACCACGTCTACATCTGGCATAGTTTTGCCAGTTTCATAACGCCACAATGCATTAGTAGGAATACCAAGCATTTCAGCAACTTCCGGTCTACTTGAGAGTCTTTCGCTTTCACGCATCAAAAGCAATCTCTCTCCAATACTGATTTTCATATTGCAGTTCTCAACTATTTAAGGCAGAATTGATTTAAACTTAGCACAACGGGGTAATTCATTGCAGAAATACCCCAAAGGAGAAAGATTATCACATGAACGTGAAATTGTTAGAACTGTTGTTCAAAATTCCAGACCCGATCACCGCTGATGAATTTTGTCGTCGTACTGGCAAGTCAGAAAGTAGTGTTAGAAAGCTAATGGATCGCCGCCGTTTACCTATTCGCACAGAGCGCCAAATTCACGGTGAGGGGTTCAGTGATATGCGTTTAATGATTATGTATAACGAGTATTTAGAAATGTGCTGGGAAGTTGCTCGTAAGCTTCCAGCGGCAGAGCGAATGGGATGGAAAGATAGCTGGTTTAAGCGAGCTAAAAAGCTTATGGATGATTTAGATGTCGTTCCAGACAATTTAAAATCTGTAGAAAACGCTTTAAAGGGCTAGGTGAAAACATGAGCGCTTGTATAGAGCAAATATCAACCCATAGCTTTAAATATCGTAATTTCCTGATTGTGATGTTACCCGCTAAAACATTGAACCCAGTAACCCGCTTTCATATTCAACATAATGAATGCTCATTTGGTTTGTTTGATTCGATGGTTCAATCAACTAAGTATATTGACTCTTTATATGGTGAAAAAAATGACTCAATTACAATTTCAGCAGCATAAACATAAATTAACAAGTTCATCATTTAATGAATGTAAACGAAATAAAAAACGCCAATTATCGTTGATGGATAAAATATTATTGGTCGGTGGTGTTTTGTTCTTCTTATATTTGTTCTCAGTTTCTATTAGATAAAAGTAATGGGTAATTCCGCGGCTGTATTAGTGAAAACTAAACAGTTAATCCAGTTGCTAGACAACGTAAAGCAAGACGCAAGGCCAGCTGATGCAATTGCTCACCAAGCGAACATCAAGCTTTATCAGAACCAAGGGGCAACCTTTGAAAGCCGAGTCAATGGACTAAATCAAGCCGCAAAGTTAAGAACTTCAGTATTCCATTCTGATAAGGAAAATCCAGATAATAGAGAGCTAGCTGGTTTTATTGAATATTTAAGGTTAAGCGATGAACGGATGCTAAATATGATTTTTTATTTAGCGGAAATAAAAAGCAATCAACATCACTTAGGCTTCGATGAATTTAATAAAGAGGACAAGCAGTCCATTATTTCAGCAGTAAATCAAGTTAAAGCACTCGCGGCGCTATTACCTAAACATATCGCCATGCCTATTTAAGGTAAAAAAACAAATTAATGACGTTAGCGCGTCAGGGATTTCTACATTCTAAATTTGAGGCTTGGATAATGAAAAATAAAGAAATAAAACCAATATTAATCGGTACTGATCCTGCAACGGGTGAACATGATTATTCCGTTGTTGCTATCAGTATTAAAGCGATTCGTGAAGATGAACGCAAAACGATGCTTGATAAATTCTCCTCTCGCCTTGATGCCATTGCGTGCAAATTCATCAATGAAAAATTAAATGATGAACAAATTCACCAGTTATTGGTGAGTGAATCTATCCATTTTTCAAATCTGGCTGCGGAGTTAGATCATGTCTAAAGAAATTGACCGCGCTAGCGAGCACGAAATGCTTATGCGTGAACAGCAAATAAAAACCATTACTAACCGTTTAGTCAGTGTTTCCGCTTTTGAATGTGAAGATTGTGACAAGCCTATTTCAGAAGCACGCCGCATTGCATCACAGGGTTGCACTCGCTGTATTGACTGCCAAACGATTTTTGAGCTTAAAAGTAAACATTATCGGAGTGTGTGACGTGGCGAATAAAACGATTCTCAAATGGGCTGGCTCTAAAGTTCGAATTATGGAGCAGCTACGCCCACACTTACCAAAAGCAAAACGGTTAGTTGAGCCATTCGCTGGTTCGTGCGCCGTGATGATGAATACTGACTATGAGCAGTACCTAATTGCTGATGTTAATGACGACTTAATCAATTTGTATTTAATGATACAGAGCGATACCGAGTATTTTTTAAAAAAAGAACTTGAATGGCCTAGTTTAAATACTGAATTTCACTATAAAGCTCAACGTATTTTATTTAATGCCTTGAATAAAGATAGTTTCAATCATCCATTTCGGTTTTTATATTTAAATCGTCATTGTTTCAATGGGTTATGTCGTTATAACTCAAGAGGGGAATTTAATGTACCCTATGGGCACTATAAAAAATCATATTATCCAATAAATGAAATTCTTGCTTTTTACGATAAGGCGATGGATGCGAGTATTGTTTGTCTTGAGTGGCAGGATACACTTTCATTAGTTGAAGATAATGACGGTATCTATTGTGATCCACCCTACATGGGAGGGCGCGATAGTTTTACTCAATATCATACTGCGGGCTTTACTAATGCTGATCATGAAGCATTAGCGATTGTGCTAAAAGATATTAATGATATCCAAGGCAACCCGATCACTGTTTCCAACTCACCAGAAGCAAAAGAGCTTTACGCTGACCTCGGTTTTACTATCCATGAAATCGAAGCCCCACGCAGCATCGCAGGAAAAGGAAAGCGTACACCAGCTAAAGAAATTATTGCTGTTTTAGCGGGGGTTAATTAATGACTCTCGACCCTAAAAACGGTGTTTATATTAGCGGGACAGCTTTTGCTATTCAGCGCCATGTTGACGAAGATTCAAAAGTCGTTCAATGGCGATTATTGCAAATCAATAAATTCGCTCGTTGTTATGAATTGGTTTGTTGCCATTCTGATCCGTGGCTGCTTGCGATTGAATTAACCTCTTATCACGTTAATCGTGTTAGAGGTAAAGGCATCAAGATACTTGATGTTTATCGTGAAACAGTTGATATCATTTCACGCCGTTGTGAAACGGCAATTAATTTATTAAGGCCCGAAACATTAGGCGGTGCTCTTAATGTCTAAGACTATGAATTTTTCTATTTTCCCGATGACTTATACCGCGGATATGACTTTTCCATATCCGTGGAATAAACCCAAAGAAAATAACTATTACAAAGCTGATATTGATGCGCTTGAAAAATCCCTTACCCATGAACAACAAATTCATGCGCAAGCGATTTTAGGTGAGGTTGAATCTTTACCTCGTATTTTACGTTATCGCATTCAAAAACATTATGAGTACATCATTCAAGAGTCTGGCGAATATAAAGCCTATGAATTTTTGCGCTCTGATTTTTATAAACGAATATTTCCGCGAATTACGGCAGTTAATGCGCGATATGAATTGGATACAAAAGCACTATTGACGCTATCAACTCGTTTTACCCCTGAAATCAGCCAATTTAACCGCCTGTTTGATCTTTATGACAAGCCAATCAAAAAGCTTGCTGAACACATTTCTAGTGGTTTTTTCACATTGTATGAAGCCTATTGCGATCAGTTAACTGAGCAAAACGGCGGTGACCGCGAAATTATCTATGAAGATTCGGCACAGACCCAAATTTACGGAGCGCTGGCTGAATTGTCTTGTGATTTACATGTTGCCCCGCTTTATTATCAAAGCTATCTCAAAGTCTTAAAAAACCGTAACCGCCGCAGAGTAAAACAGGATTTAACTACGCGCCAAGTGATTGCGGCTGTTTCCCGCCTTGTAAATGCAGATTATTGGCATCGCAAGCTAAAAGCCCATAGAACACAATGGATTGAGGCAATCATGATTGCCAATATGGACGTGTGCATTAATCGTCACCCATACGCCAGCAAGCAAGCGATCCGCGCCGTTCAAGCGCAGCGTTTATCCAACATGCAATATTTGCAGGGCATGGATATTCAAGATGTTGAAACGGGTGAGCGTTTTGATCTGTTTGAAAAAGTCATGGCGAGTGTGTCAAACCCTGAAATTCGCCGCATGGAATTAATGGCGCAAATTGCAGGAATTGAGCGCGTAGCGAAAGAGCGTGGCGATATCGCGATGTTTATCACGTTAACGTGTCCGTCAAAGTACCACCCGACAAAGCAACGCAAAGGTAAAAATAAAAGCGATTTGCACGCTGTGCTCAATCATAAATGGAAAGATGAGGCTTACACCCCAAAAGACGGGCAGCGTTATTTAGTCAAAGTGTGGTCGCGCATTCGTTCCGCTTTCAATGATAACAATATCAATATTTACGGTGTTCGTGTTGTTGAGCCGCACCATGACGGCACTCCCCACTGGCATATGCTGCTTTTTGTGGATAAAGCCAGCCGTGCAAAAGCCATTGATATTATGCGTAAACGTGCGCTGAAAGAAGATGGTAACGAAGCTGGCGCACAAAAATACCGATTTGAGTGTAAACATATGAACCGTGGCGGTGCCGTAGGTTACATCGCGAAATATATTGCAAAAAATATCGATGGGTATGCCCTTGATGGTGAAGTAGACCACGAAACAGGCAAAGATTTAAAAAGCATGGCGGCAGCAGTGACCGCGTGGGCGTCAACGTGGCGCATTCCACAATTTCAATTCTATAAGCTTCCCTCTAAAGGCGCGTACCGTGAATGCCGCCGATTGCCTCGTGGTGTATCTATTGCTGACAAGCTTGGTGATGTTGCTGAGCGTGTTAGAGCTGCCGCAGACCAAGGCAAATTTGATGAATACATCATGTCACAAGGTGGCCCATGTATTCGCCGAAGAGAAGAAACCATCCGTGTTGCCCGTGAAGTCAGTGACGTGAATGTTTATGGTGAAGAAGTTCAAAAGGTTGTGGGTGTTTACCATCAACTCAAAACCGATGCTCCAGTACTTAAAACCCGTGAAAGAAAATATCAAATCGTCAAGAAAAGCGCCGTTGACGTTGATTTTAATCTTTTAAAGAGCGACAGCGGAGCGACTCGGAGTCCTGTCAATAACTGTAGATCGCGGATCACATCCAATCTATCAGATGTGCAATTTTACGAGCCTGAGCACGGCTCAGGTGAAGTATGCAACATTAAGGAATACGGTTTCGCATTTGTGGAAAAGAATGCTGGAGAATGTAGCCTAATACAAATTTTATATGACAGTCGATAATTTTAAGTCAAATATTTTAATGGCTAACATATTGATGTTTTATAGTATAGATTGGTACTATCGTATAATAAATATTATTCGGGAGTTATAGTGTCATGGTTATAGAAAATTTAGCAATCGGATTGATTGGTAAGGCTGCTGATAAAGTTACCGAGAAGGTTACTGGTGAGTTTGCGGAATTAATGGTAAATATTCTTAAAGACAAATGGAACCATAAGTCAAAAAAAGGGAATAGATTAATAAAAGAAATTAAAGATAATAGCAGTATCTATAATAATTTCATAAAATGTCATATAATGGAAAATTTGTATTTCAAAACTATTGATGGTAAACAAAAAAACATTTTCATTGAGGATGTTTTTATCGAGTCAGATATTAAAGATGAAGACGGGAAATTAAATTCAATTATTGATATACTACATGAGAGCAATGGAAATATAATATGTTTAGAAGGAATAGCCGGCCAAGGGAAAAGCACGCTATTAAGAAAAATTTTAATCGAGTGTATTAGATTTAAATTTAAATTACCAATATTCATAGAGTTAAGAAAAATAGAAAAAGAAAGCAGTATTATAGATGAAATTGTTAATATTTTAAAAATAGCAGGATTAAATGCAGATAAAGAAGGTGTAGAATCAGCTTTATCTAGTGGCCGTCTTCTTTTGTTACTAGATGGATTTGATGAAATTGAATCAACATTTAGTAAAAGTATATTTAATGAACTAGAATATTTAAAATTAAACATTAAAACTCCGATTGTTTTAACATCAAGACCTGACACTCCAATTTGTAATAGTTCCATGGTCAAAAATATGAAGCTAAAAAACCTCTCAGAAACTCAAGTATTAGAAATAATAAAGAAGAGAATGAGTGAAGATGATTTTAAAAAATCAAATGTTGCATTGAAAAACAATCCAAGACTAATGAAGTCATTAATTACACCTATTCTTGTATCCTTATTTTGTGCAAGTTACCCAGAAACAGATTACATTCCTGTTACTGCCAGCGATTATTACGGTCGTATATTCCATATATTATATGAGGGACATGACAAAAAAAAATCATACTATGATCGAGAGAAAAAATTTAATATACAAACAGATGATGCGTTTAAAGTATTTACTGCATTCTCTTTCCTTTGTTTCTCTTTAGCTAAACTATCATTTGATAAAGGGTTAGCCATAGAAAATATTAGTAAATCACTGACTAAAATTGGAGTTTCATCTACTAACTTAGAGCAAAATAACTTCCTTGATGATTTAATTAGAATCACTGGATTAATAAAAAATGATGGACACAATAGATATACATTTATACATAGAAGTATATTAGAATATCATACAGCCATATATATATTGGAATCAGATGAAAAAAAGAAAAAATATCAAGATTTTATATTAAAAAAATTATTATTATCTCAAGAAAGATATATTTCTGTAACAGAATTTCTTTTTGAAAAAGATAAAGAATCCACTATTAAAAATATTGCGATCCCATTACTTGAAAGTATAGGACTAACGGATAACAACAATGATAGTTTAAAAATAAAAGAAAACCTAATAAACATTTCCATTCCAGAAGCAAGGATAGCAGTCTTACTACATAAAGAAATAAAAGAAAAAGAAAAAGTCATAGGTAAGAACTCCGTTTCTCAAACAACAAAAGGATTTTATTTAGTAAAATTACAAAATTTAAATGACATCTCTAACTCAATTAACATATTTATTGATAATAAAAAGGAAAAATTAAATCCACTTCCTACAATAATTCAGCATACAATTTTTGAACAAGAAGGTGTAAAATCTAAAGTAATTGAAGAGACTTTTTCTAGCAGTGAGGATGTAAAATCTAAAGAAATTGAAGAAACTATTTCTAGTAGTGAAGGGTTTGAAGACATATTTCTTGATGAAAAAAATTCATTATCAATGATTGATTTAATTGACAGATTTAATCTAAGGGATGTTGTTTACAAAGATTTAGACCCTACAGTAACAAAAATAGTTAATTGTTATACAACACTCAGTCATTTGTTAAATGTCATGAATTCTCAAGATACTGACTTTGAATGGGAATAGATAAAACTTTCGCTAAATAATCATAGGTAAGAAATTCCGCAATTTTCCGCCTAAATCTGCATTAACAAAAAAGATCGTTACCTGCGCTAAGCCCCACCACTGGCGCAGTTCAGACGATCTCTTGCAGGTGCATGAAAACCGACCTATTTAGTGGGCAGGCGTGGCGGGGCTACGATTGCGCGGCGAGGTGTTTATTGTTAAATATCCGTCCGCAAAATTTCCGAGCCGTCACGGCGTTAAATTCAATTTTCTATAAGTAGATAGTAATTATTTTTGCGTGCGTTGAGGTGGCGCGTGGTGCTGTTTAAATCGGTATTTGATGAGGATAATTTATTGCGGATTCGTCTTGGCGAACTAATACAAGTTAGGGCAGTCGAGTAAAACGAAGCCAATTTTTGGCACCGGATTAGTATTTTGCGACATTACTCACCTCTTTTATTGTTTTAAACAATGGGCGAAATTTCACCTGAAGAATTGCGGGAGTTGTATAAATTTTTGTCGATAAAAATGATTTTAATTAAACGATTTATGTCTTTCGATTTTTGCAGATATCAAGCCAAAACCCTGAGCACCTTTAGTCTTTATAGACAAAAAATTTAACTTATGTTAGCGTTTAAAAGCACTGAAAAGAATTAATTACAACAACTTACCATTTAGAAAATGAAAAAAAACAAAAACAAAAACAAAAACAAAAACAAACCTAGAAATAGAAACCACTATAACTACGATAAGACTATTTTTAGTACTGATAGCCTAAATGACAATAGTATTAGCAACAATAGCCGTCCTTATATCCATTTCGAAACAATTACTTATCCATTACCTGATGAATTAAAACTTCCTATAGAATCAATCATTGGACATGGTAATCAAACACCTACCTATTTTATATGGTTATTTTGTACTTTGATATGTGCATTTACTTCTCTTGTTCTATGGAATGTTATCTCTGGAAAGTTTCTTTTTGTCACTATTGAGATCATACTATTAGTTTCATTTTTTACTCTACTAAAACGATTTAATAAAACTGTTGGTTATTTATCTGTCGATAATGACGGATTTCGCTTTTCTTGTGCCACATGTCCAAAAATGAACATTGAAATATGCTGGGAAAATATTTGTTCTGGGTATGTTGTTCATATCGAAACAGGCGGTAGATATAGGCCAGACTATCTTGTTTTTCAATATAAAAACGCCTTAAATGAAAGTGAAGAGTATAAATTACCCATCGAGAACTGGCTTAACTATTCTCCATTCTCTCCTGTAGAAAAAAGAAAATTAATGCTCAAAGCAATTCTTAAAGGACTTGCGAGAATTCCTGATATAAAAATCAATCAATGTGTATTTACTAAACTCGATATAGATCCAAAAACATTTGAATTTGCACCATCAAAGAGAAGGTCAGAAAATACATGTAACACTATTTTAACAATCATCGTTTTAGGAATTTTATTTATGCTATGGCCATTTTGGGCCACAATTTTACCTCCTTCATGGGCTTTAGTTTTGTTAATAATTTCAACTATTGTTATCGCCATTGGGTTAGTTCTATTCTTTACTTGGCTTTATCCAGAATTTGGAGGCAACATCAGCTATACCGATGATATTAATAAATAACCATCTTAACTGTAGCAATTTCATCATTTGGGTATCCAAATCACCTACCTACAGGCAAAAAATACCGCCTCAGTGGGCGGTATCATTGAATTAACGCGTGATATTATTCGTCGTCTAAGTCCAGCGAGTACTTATCAAACTTTATAATCTCCCCACCAAACCAATCATTAAGCTGCATCATCTTACTTTGTAGCGGCATCAACTCATTACGCACAAACACCTTTGCCGCTTTCTCAACATCCCCAAAGCCACCGACATTTTCAGGAATGATCCCCATGATTTGTGGTGGCACGCGGTGTGCCGCTAACATATCGTCACGACTTACATTTTTAATATTAAGGAATTCATCTTTTGCGGCAGCTTCGGAAAGTGGAATTGTTTGGATACCGTCTTTCTTTCCTCCTGGTGCATACAAAAATAAATTGCGGAAATTTCCCAGCCCTTTGCTGCTTTTCAGGGCTTCGCGGATTTTATCCACATCATCCGTTTTCTGTGCTGCATCACTGATATACAAGATATAACCCGCATGCGAACCATTCAGATAATACTTGCGGCGAAATAGTGTTGCTGCCTCATTCAAAAGCACCGACGGAATAGCGGCGAGATATTCAGGCAGGCCATATAACTCTTGGTTAATATCCGGCTCAATTAAATGAAATACTTTACCGGTTTGGAATTCATACGGTTTGATATCGTACCCATATTGCACAAACCAGTAAGTTTCTAAGTCAACACCTCGGCGGGTAAACTTTGCCGGCGTGTGCTTAAAGTTCAATGCTTGCCCCAGTCGGTTATCGCGCAATTCTAAATAACCATTACCAAACAGCAAAAAGTCTAACGCCCAACTATCAAACGCCTGACGGCTTAAGTATTTATTTGGAATGAATGTGCTGGTAAGAATATTGCGCTTTACATAAATCGCACTGCTGTGGTGTGGCGCTGCACGGAACGTACGTGCAAGGCCATTAAAACTGATAGGTGGCTCATAATAATTGTCAATTTGCACGCATTCGAGGTAATCAAAAATTTCACGCTTGTCTAACACGGGTATTGGGCTACCAAAAGTAAACGCCTCTGCGGGGGCGTGATCTGCGCTTTGCGTTAGCGTTTGTGATTGGCGTTTTTTATTTCTACGGCTCATTAAAATACCTCGACAATATTGTGCTGATTGTGATTTTCACCGGTGATCGGTTCGTTATAAAGGGCATGCATGGTTGCCCACGCTAAATCCGCATGGCTGGCCTCTTCACTGCGGTCTGCTTCATAGGTTGGGCGGTTGCCACTGGCCGTGGTGGCGCGGCGAATAGCCATAAATGATTGTGTGATATCATTGCTTCCCGCGTCATATTCAAGCCGGTCATGGCTAATGACGTCATAGGCCTTAAGGACTAAGGCATTTTTTAACGCGGGGTTATAGACAAATTCTTTTGCGGCAGGGAAAAATTCCCGCACGTTTTGTAGGACTCCGTGACCAATACCTGTGGAATCAATTCCGATGTATTGCACGTTGTAGCGTTCGGTGAGTTCTTTTATCGCGTCAGATTGCGCGCGAAAATCCATGCCACGCCATTGATGATGCTCAAGGATGCGAAACTTACCACCTTTGTGTAGCGGTGGCGCAATCACTACACAGCCGGCACTATCTCCGTTTTGGGTACCTTTGGCTGGGTCATAACCAATCCAAACGGGATGGAAAGCATAGGGGCGTATCATTAATGGTTGAACGTCGTCCCATATTTCCCAACTGTCTACCATGCATTTTTGCATTAACTGCAAGTTGAAAATGGACGCGATATCGTCAACAAACTCACACATCAACAAGTTTTCAAATTCATCAGGGCTATATTCTAAATAGAGCTGGTCAATATCAAATAAATTACAGCCGCCCCGCATGGCATCTTCAATGGTGACGATTTGCCGCCACTGACCATCCCCACACATCATGCCATTCACTAACGCTTGATGGCTGATATCGACCTCAACGTGATCGGCCTTACGACGACCACGATTAAAGAGCTTTCCAGACCAGAACGGATACGCGCTGTGGGTCAATGCCGAGGGGGTCGAAAAGTAGGTTTGACGCCATTTTTTGTGCATGGCCATACCGGAGGCGACTTTGCGTAATTCTTGGAATTTGGGTATCCAGAAATACTCATCAAGATACAAATTACCGTGGTAACTCTGCGCGGTACGGGCATTGGTGCCAAGAAAATACAGTGTTGCGCCATTAGGCAAAACTATCGGATCACCTTTTAAGTCAACATCAACCTCTCGCGCCATATCAATAATGTAACCTTTGAATACGTGCGCTTGGGCTTTACTCGCCGATAAAAATATTTGGTTTCGACCGGTAATGAGTGCATCCATAAAGGCTTCACGAGCGAAAAAGTAAGTTGCCCCGATTTGGCGTGATTTTAAGATGTTGCGAATTCGGTGCTTATGGCCGGCGCCGTACCATGCTTTCTGGTACTCAAACATATTTTCACGAAAGATTTCTTCCAGCTTTTCAATCTGCTCTTCGCTAAATAAATTCTTCTCAGGGGCGCGGCGTTCACCTTTATTGCGATTGGCCAGTTTCGGGTTCAAATCAACCTCATTGCCGCCGTTTTGGTACTTGTGAATTTTGGCATGCCGCTCTACTTGGCGATAAAGTAAGTCAATTTCTTTAAAGTCTTTACCCTCTTTATTTTCTTTGCTAATTAGCGTACAAAGTCGCATTTCCAGCGTCATTTCCACGCGCTCAACGGGGGTAATCTCATCCCATTTGTCGCGCCGTTTCCAGCTGTGGATAGTGGCAGCTTTTTCTTTGAGGATTTCAGCAATACGCGCAATTCGGTACCCGTTAAAATACAGGTGCATCGCGCGTTTTCTTGGGTCAAAATCGTGTAATGTTTTCATGTCGCCAGATTACTGGCTCAGACGACCAATCGCCCCGAGCTGCCATTGTGCCATTCTCCACACAATGGCAAAGCATTGTTTCTTAGCCCTCATCCCTGAAAACATAGGCTCATTATTTTTTTATTTACGCATGAAATTTATCTACGTACGAAATTTAATTGCCGGAGCCTGAGCAATGACAAAAAAATCTAAACCGGTGCGCCTTTGTGTTGAGGGAGCCACAACCGACGGGCGCAAAGTACAACGCCAATGGTTGACGGAAATCGCCAAAAATTACGATAAAAATGTTTATGGTGCCCGCATCAATATGGAGCATTGGAATTATTCTTTTATGCCGCGCTTCGGTGATGTTGAGTCGGTCTATACCGAGGAAATCAGCGAGGGAGCATTAGCAGGAAAGCTAGCACTATATGGCGTGTTAACACCAACACCTGAGTTGGTCGAAATGAATAAAAAACGTCAGAAAGTTTACACGTCTGTTGAAATCAATCCAAATTTCTCTGATATGAACGGTGCTTACTTGGTGGGCGTAGCCGTCACGGATAACCCTGCCAGCCTTGGCACGAGCATGTTGGAATTTAGCGCGGGTGCAGATAAAACCGCCACTTTCTCAGAACGCAAGCAAGATAAAGATAACGTCTTTACGGCGGCGAAAGAAACGGTAATTGAATTTACCGAAGAAGAAAACAAACCAGAAAAACCCAGCTTGAAAGATCGCATCATGGCGAAATTCAGTCGTGAACGTCAGCGCCATGATGTTGAACTCAATGACATTCACCAAGCGGTAGAGCTTTGCGCGGAAGAGCAAACCGAAACTGCACAAAAGCTGACTCAGCTTGAAACACAAGTTAAAGCGCTATCGGGTATCAAGCAAGAAAATGAAACCCTGCGCAGCGAGTTGGACCAACTCAAAAAAGATTTAAGCCAACAAGATAATGGGCAACACCGCCCCACATCTTTTGGTGGAAATACAACCAACACCGAAAACCTGACTGATTGCTAAACGGGAATAATAATGAGAAAAGAAACAAAAGTTAAATTTAACGGTTACATGACCCGCCTTGGTGAGATTTACGGTGTTCAGCCACACGAATTCACAGATTCAAAAGTGGAAATTGAGCCTTCGGCAGCCCAAAAACTGGAAAGCAAAATTCAGTTAAGCGCCGTCTTTCTGACCAAAATTAATATTATGCCAGTCAAAGACCAAGTGGGCGAAAAAATCGGCCTCGGCATTGGCTCAACGGTTGCCGGCACGACGGACACCACCAAACAAGACCGCGAACCGACTGACCCAACTCAATTGGCCAAACAAGGTTATCACTGCCGTCAAACAAACTTCGATACCGCTATTCGTTATGAAAAACTGGACATGTGGGCGATGTTTGAAGATTTCCAGCGCCGTATCCGCGATGCCATTATTCAGCGTCAAGCCCTTGACCGTATCATGATTGGCTTTAACGGGACACATCGTGCTGCAACCTCAAACCGCGAAGTCAATAAACTCCTGCAAGACGTGAATATCGGTTGGTTACATAAAATTCGCCTTGAAGCCCCTGAACATGTTTTAGGTTCTTCAACCGATAAAGACACTAACAAAATCACCCCTGAACCTATTAAAGTGGGTAAAGGCGAAGAGTATGAAAACCTTGATGCACTGGTTATGCAAGCCGTTGACCACGCGATTTCCGAAGTGTACGCCGATGATACCGATTTAGTCGTTATCTGTGGCCGCTCACTTTTAGCCGATAAATATTTCCCTATCGTCAATCGTGATCAAGCCAATACCGAGGCGTTAGCTGCGGATGTGATTATCAGCCAAAAACGCCTCGGTGGATTGCCGGCGGTACGTGTTCCTTATTTCCCGAAAAATGGAATGCTTATCACACGATTAGATAATTTATCTATCTACTGGCAAATCGAATCACGCCGCCGTCAAGTGGTGGACAATGCCAAACGTGACCGTATCGAAAACTACGAATCAGTGAATGAAGATTACATTGTTGAAGATTACGACTGTGTGGCGTTGATTGAAAACATTGAGCTAACGTCTGGAAAACCGGCGGAGCCTACTGAGCCGGACGAAGTAAAAGACGCGCCAACCGGAGAATAAGCTGTGAATCCGTGGGAACGAAAACGCATGCAGGTTGAAGCCAAGAACGTCAGCGCCTATGGCGTTCTTGCTGCCCCCTCGGCAGCAACACAAGTCAAATTGATGTTGCGCCAACACATGCGTGATTTAGGTAAAACCCAATCATTTGAACGCAAAGCCGCGTACAAACGTAAAGCCTTACCGCTATACGAAACGTGGATCACTGAAACATTAAAAGGCAATTCAGGCGTTCAAGATGATGTTTTGATGTATCTCATGTTGTGGAGTTTTGACGCGGGTTTGTACGCGCAAGGGCTAGATATTGCGGAGTATGCATTAAAACACAAGCTCGCCATGCCGTCAGGCCAATCCCGCACAACCGGTTGTGCTATTGCCGAAGAAATGGGAGATAGAGCCAAAGAAGCCTATACCGCAAAAAATCCCATTCCATTGGATATCTTGCAGCGCACCATGGCATTAATTGAGCATGAAGATATGCCCGATAAAGTCCGCGCCGAGCTACATAAATGGCTCGGTTACAGCTTGCGCGATAATGATTTTCCGCAACCGGCTTTATGTGAATTAATGCGTGCTCTTGAGCTTAATGAACGCTGCGGTGTTAAGCAGGATATTAAGAATATTGAAAAGTTTTTGTCAGCAAAAAACAGGGCTGATGAATAAAGAACGTGCCAACGCGCAAGGCGGCGCGAGATAAGAAATTTATTTTTCGGACTCTCGCCCACCGCCTACCTATTTTAAAGGTGACTTATGGATTTTGTATCACCCGAACCAGCAAACGAAAACGACGAGATACTCAAAGTGGGGAGTTTTTTCCCAGAGATTAATACGCGCACATTTCGTGATTCAATGCGAGTTGATGGAACGGTCACAACGAAACGGCTTATTGAAGCATTAACAAACGCCATGATTGAGACTAACCGTGAGCTAGTCAACTTCCAGCACCACGAAATGTCATTGTGTTATTCAACGTTAGAAAGCGTGCCCGCTAGCAAAGTTTACACCGGTGAAATAAGTGAATCAGAGCTAGTTTACCTTTATCGTCGCGCGGTATTCAGCACCGCCAAAGCCAATTTGACCGAGCGTTACCGCGATATAGATACCACACCAAACGGCAGCAAAAAAGCCGATGCCTTAGAGCCGAATATTGATGATTTACAGCGTGATGCTATCTGGGCAATTCAGCGCATCAAGGGAACGACACACAATATTGTTGAATTGATATGAAAATCAGAACGATAAAAGGTGACACCATAGACGGGATATGTTGGCGATTTTACGGCAGAACGACAGGCATGACCGAGGCTGTTTTGTTAGCTAATCCCAATCTTGCCGAACATGGTGCCGTGCTACCTGCGGGGCTATTGATTGATTTACCTGAAATTACCGAAGAGCCGGTACAGCCACTTATACAGCTATGGGATTGATACATGTTTGATAAAGATCCGAACAGTTTCGGTATCGCACAGTGGTTATTAATGCTCTTCATTTCAATGTGGGGAGGTGTTGTGAGATACATCATTGACGTTAAAACGAATAATGCCCCGTGGAGCTGGTTTGCGGCTTTTATGCAAATGGTCGTTTCCGGCTTTGTCGGGTTGTTAGGCGGATTGCTCTGTATTGAGGGAAATCAGAGCATTTATATCACCCTATTCACCACCGGTGTATTTGGTGCGATGGGAAGTATCGGACTTTCCTATTTATGGTCACGCTTTACTGGAGGAAAACATGTCTAACGTACCACGCGGCATACGCAACAATAATCCGGGCAATATTGATTATAACCCGAGAAACCCATGGCGAGGGGAGCTGGCCTTTGACCCTAGCATTGAGCCCCGTCATAGCCGTTTTGAGAAACCTGAATACGGTATTCGCGCATTATTCAAGCTTTTGCGAACCTATTCAACCTATGCAGGAAAACAAGGGGTTGGTTGCGGCAAAATTGATACGGTGGAAGAAATTATTGAACGTTGGGCGCCGGCAAAAGACCGTAATAATACAGAGGGTTATATTAATCGTGTCTGTAAAGAAACGGGCTTTGGTCGTCATGATTGCCTTGATGTTTATGACAAAGAAACGGCATTCAAAATCGCTAAAGCGATAGTTCATGTTGAAAACGGTCAGCAGCCATACAGTGATGAGCAGTTTGAAAAAGGGTGGGCGATGTTGTGATGTTTGAACCCAATAATGCGAGACGAAAAGCTTATGTTTAATATGAAAAAGTGGGTAATCGCTTTCGCATTATTCCTTGTCGCCGGTGTCATATTCGCCGGCTGGCAAGGTCTCGAAAAAATAGATCGGCTTAATGAACGAGTCGGCATACTCACGGCAGAAAACCAACAACTTTCGTTAGACGTTGATAAAAAATCCGCGCTGATCTCTGAGCAATCATTAAGTTTTCACCGTGCAAATCAAATCGCGGGTGATGCCTATCGTCGCGGTATTATTCAACGTGCCGCCGCCGAGGAAAGAAAAATTGAATATAAAACCCTTCTTAAAAACGAGCCAACGTGTGATTTACCTGTGCCTAAGTATCTTGCTGATCGGGTGCTCGACAACGCCTACCGTATCCGTGCAAACGCAATGCGTTCCCATTCCGAAAACACTAACCCAGCAAGTACCCCCACCGCTACCGGACGGGTTCTAACTTATTGCGATTTGGCTTTGATGGTTGACCCTTTACTCGCGGCCTTAGAAACCACCAATATTCAATTGGGTGCGATCGAATTATTTGATGAGGAGCGGAACGGTGAAAAAACTCACTAGCTTACGGGCGTACTTAGACAGTAAAATTCCGTTTCTCAAAGATAACCCTGAAAACCTGTATTTATTTGTTGAAAATGGGCGGATTATTTCCACCTTGGAAGAAACGCCCAGTTTTGAATATGAATACACCGCCAATATCATTATTGAACGTTATTCAGGTGATCAGAATGTCTTAATTGCCGTAGTCAATGACTGGCTAAGAAAAAATCAGTCTGATATTTCGGCGAACCCTGCTAAGCGGCAACAAGATTTTAGATTTGAAGCGGTGATTTTAGATAATAAAACCGCCCACATTAGTATTGATTTAAATCTCACTGAGCGCGTATTAGCGATTGATAAAGAAGGAAAATATGTGATTGAGGCCACCCCTGAGCCTGCAAACCCTTTTGATGAATGGCGCACCACACAATGAATGATGATACTTTGCGTCAACTTGACAGTGAATTAACGCATTTATTAAATCGCATGTCGCAAGGCCAGCGCCGGCAGCTCGCCAAAGAAATCACTCGCGATTTACGCCGTTCTCAAATTAAGCGCATTTCACAACAAAAAAATCCGGATGGCAGCCCATATACCAAACGTAAAGCGAATTTCATCACGGTACAACGTGAAATCCAATTTATGTGGCATGGCCAAAAACGTACCTTACGGAATTGGCGTGGTAATAGCAAAACAATCACTGGCCAAGACGCGAATAAAAAAGCGCAGCGCTCATTTCGTAAATCAGATATTCAGCGCTATATCAGCATCAAGAAAGATAAAATCAGTACAGAGCGCAAAACCAAGCAAACCCGCATGTTTAAAAAACTGGCCACCGCCCGTTTTTTACGCGCCTATAATAGCGATAAAGAAGCCGCTATTTATTTTTTACCTTCAGCGGCAAATATTGCCGGTGTACACCAATTCGGTTTAACAGAGCGTATTGGTAATGCAAAAATAACCTATCCATCACGCCAGTTGTTAGGGCTCACTCCGCAAGAAATCAGGCATATTGAAAGTCAGATTATTGATTTCCTCTCTCGATAATGTGTATCACCGACTGCACAAAAGGCAGTAGCTGCAATCAATACACTATCAATGGCACGCTTAAGAAAATCATTTTTTTGAGGTTGCCATGCGCAAATACATTCCGCTAATTCCTACTCTATTTATCATTATTTACTCACTGGTTATCTTTTTTGATACGGGCGTAGGTAACTATATTTCTGTGGTGATCATCAATACGTACATTTCACTTCACGGCTTTAAATTATTTTTTACTCTCACGCCTTTTTTATCCAATAAAGATTATGAATATACCTTTGAGGGCTTCGAAAAGCTTCTCATACCGCTTGATGAATGGATTTATCGAACGGTGATTTTATTGACAGCGATCGGTGTGATTATCCTATTCATAACAAGTCAGTGGGTTGTCGTGCCATTCTTTGTATTTTGGTGTTTTTGGCAGGGGTTGGCTCGCGGTGTGCTTTTGTCGGCAGTCAAGGCAGCGAGTAAATAAACTATGTCTGCCGAGATTCGTCGCCTAATCAAAAACCTGATCCGCACAGGCACTGTGACTAATGTTGATGCACAAAAAGGATGTCGTGTTAAAACTGGTGAACTAGAAACCGACTGGCTAAATTGGATCACCTTGCGTGCTGGTAATACTCGCACCATGAATGCACCTAGCGTGGGTGAGCAAGTTCTTATCCTTGCTTTAGGCGGCGAACTTACCACGGCATTTGTGCTAACCGGTATCTTTTCCAATGAACATGCCGAGCCGACCAGTTCACTCACAGCAGACCACCGAACCTATTCAGATGGGGCAATCATTGAATATGAACCCGCCACTGGTGCATTAATCGCAACAGGGATTAAAACGGCTACGATTGAGGCCAGTGAGCAAATCAACGCCACCACAAAAGTGGTTATCGTCAATGCGAGCAAGCAAATTAACCTCACCACTCCAACGGTGATTTGCTCACAAAACCTGACCTGCGCCACACTCAATGTCACCGAGGGCGGCGAAATGACGGGAGATATTGTTCATAAAAATGGGACGTTTTCATCAAATGGGGTTGTTCTGGATGATCACGATCATGGTGGTGTTGAGCGTGGCGGAAGTCGCACGGATGGTCCTCAATGAGATATTGCGGCATGAATCGAATGGATGGAAAAATCATTTCCGATATTGAGCATATACGCCAATCCGTACGCGATATTCTAATCACCCCTATCGGCTCGCGCATCGCACGGCGAAATTATGGCTCGCTATTATCAGAACTTATTGACCAACCCCAAAATCCAGCCCTGAAATTACAACTGATGTCAGCCTGTTATACCGCGCTCATAAAGTGGGAGCCGCGCATTTTGTTAACGCGTATTAATTTAAGCAGCACCGAGACCGCGCAGATGGTGATTGATATTGAAGCCACAAACCAAGACACCAACCAGCCCCTTAATTTTTCGGTTAATGTGAGGTAACCATGGCAGCCAGTATTGATTTAAGTTTATTGCCAGCACCGGATGTGGTCGAGCTATTAGATGTTGAGGTGCTATTTGCTGAGCGAAAAAACACGCTAATTAATGCTATGCCATCGGAACAGCGGGAAGCTATCGCCCGTACTTTGGAATTAGAATCCGAACCGCTCACCAAATTATTGCAAGAAAGCTGCTATAGAGAATTAATTTTACGTCAGCGCATCAATGAAGCGGCTCGCGCAAGTATGGTGGCCTTTGCCACTGGTGCCGACCTTGACCAACTCGCGGCCAATAACAACGTGAAACGCTTGATACTTTCGGAGGGTGATGAAAGCGCCATTCCACCCATTGCGCCGGTGTATGAGTCGGATTCCAATTTACGTATGCGTATACCGGCCGCTTTCGAAGCGTTAAGCGTAGCTGGCCCTATTGGCAGTTATGAATATCATGCACGCTCTGCCGATGGTCGGGTTTCTGATGCCTCGGTAATTAGTCCGCTACCGGCTCATGTCACGGTCACTGTTTTATCTCGTGAGGGGAACGGGAGCGCACCGGCTGATTTAATTGAGAAAGTCGATATGGCGTTAAACGATGAAGATGTTAGGCCGGTTGCTGATCGTGTGACTGTGCAATCGGCAACCATCGTTAACTATGAAATCGACGCGGTGATTTACTGTTATCCATCACCTGAATACGAACCGATTATGGCGGCGGCAGAAGAACAAGTGAAACGTTATGCGACACAGCAACATCGCTTAGGACGTGACATTGTGCTCAGTGCTATTTATGCCGCGTTGCATGTGCAAGGCGTGCAACGTGTGGAGCTGAAAAAGCCGGTTGCAGATATCAAATTGGATAAAACACAGGCCAGCTTCTGCACACAAATTAACGTGGCACTAGGGGGCTCGGATGAATAGCCGGTTATTGCCTGTCGGCTCATCACCGTTAGAGCTCGCAGCGGCTGAATCATTAGCCCAGATTGAGCGCGTACCTATTCCTATTCGTGAACTTTGGAACCCTGATAAATGCCCCCTGCATTTGCTGCCGTATTTGGCGTGGGCGTTCAGTGTTGACCGATGGGATAAAAACTGGACGGAAAAAGCCAAACGGGATGCCGTGAAAGCCGCGATGTTTATTCATAAGCACAAGGGCACGATAGGTGCCTTGCGCCGCGTAGTTGAGCCATTGGGCTATTTAATTCGCGTGATTGAGTGGTGGAAAACCAACGAAACCGCCGGCACGTTTCGCCTTGATATTGGTGTGCTTGAAACCGGTATAACCGAGGAAATGTATCAAGAGTTAGAAGCATTGATTTTTGATGCGAAGCCGGCAAGCCGTCATTTAGTTGGGCTCACAATTCAACTAGAAACCAAAGGCCAAATCTATTGCGCAGCAACCAGTTATAGCGGTGATGAATTAACTGTTTACCCATACACGCCAGATGTGATCAGCTCAGGCGGCACGCTTTCCACAGGGGCAGCGGTACACGTTATTGATGAAATGAGGGTGACTCTCCAATGAAATATTTTGCATTGCTTACCACTTACGGTGAGAAAGTGCTCGCAGAGGCGACTGCCCTCGGCACGAAAATTGAATTAACACACATGGCGGTTGGTGACGGCGGCGGCACCTTGCCCGCACCCGATACCAAACAGACTAAATTAGTCAATGAAAAGCGCCGAGCAGCAATTAATACGTTATTTATTGACTCAGTGAATACCAATCAAGTTATTGCGGAACAGGTGATCCCCGAAAATGAGGGCGGTTGGTGGATACGGGAAATCGGTTTGTTTGATAAATCGGGGTTATTGGTGGCCGTGGCGAATTGCCCTGAAACCTATAAGCCCCTGCTAGCCGAGGGCTCAGGTCGCACACAAACCATTAGAATGATTTTGATTGTTAGCCATACCGAAGCGGTTACTTTGAAAGTTGACCCCGCAATTGTGCTTGCAACGCGCGGCTATGTGGATGACTCAGTAAAAACAGCGATTGAGGCTCACGTTAAAAGCCGTAATCACCCCGATGCAACGACGAGCGCCAAAGGTTTTGTGCTACTGGCTGATACACTCAGCGAGGATAATACTAAAGCGGTCACACCCAAGTTGGCCACAGAAATTAACCAACGGGCTGTTAATGCACAAAATTCAGCGAATGCGGCCAATACAGCAGCAACTAATGCAAATAACAATGCTAATGGCCGAGTACCAAGCACTCGCAAGGTCAATAATAAGCCGTTGAGTACCGATATTACGCTAAGTGCGGGTGAAGTTAATGCATACACTAAAACCGAAACAGACACCAAAGTCGCCGACGCTAAAAAGGCCGGTACCGATGCAAATACGAATGCCAATGGGCGTGTGCCTAACACTCGAAAAGTAAATAATAAGCCGTTGAGCGCTGATATCACTTTAAGTGCTGGTGATGTGGGGGCGTATACCAAAGCAGAAACGGACACTAAAGTCGCGGATGCGAAAAAAGCCGGTACGGATGCAAATATGAATGCCAATGGGCGAGTACCTAGCACGCGTAAAGTAAACAATAAGCCGTTGAGCACTGATATCACTTTAAGTGCTGGTGATGTTGGCGCTTATACTAAAGCAGAAACCGACACTAAAATCGCCGATGCGAAAAAAGCGGGTACAGATGCACAAGCTACCGCTAACGCAGCGAATACTGCAGCAACCAATGCGAATAACAATGCCAATGGCCGAGTACCAAGCGGGCGCAAGGTAAACAATAAACCATTAAGTGCAGATATCTCGCTGAATGCAGGGGATGTGGGGGCGTATACCAAAGCGGAAACTGACGCAAAAGTGAATGCTAAAGGCGGGAAAGATACAGCCAGTAAAGCTGCTAACGGATGGTGGAAGTGTGCAGATACGGGGCTTATTTTTCAATGGGGACGGATCACTGCAGTTAAAAATACATTTCCAATTGCATTTCCAAATGCAATTACTTCGCTAGTTATGTCACCAACATCAGGCACGTTGTCATCACAAAGAATCGGATTTTGGGACAAAACGAGGTTTGAAGCTACTTTTGAATACGGAAATAACACTGGTTTTTACTTTGCTGTGGGGTATTAAAATGACAGAAAAAAATTATTACTACAGTGCATCAACAAACGCATTTTATCCCGTTTCGCTGGAGCAAGATTATATTGATGCCAGTACATTTCCATCCGATGCTATGCTTGTTGAGAATGCTGTTTTTGAAGAGTTTACCAGAGTCAATTCAGGCAAAGTAAGAGCAACAAATGAGAAAGGTTTGCCTGTTTGGATTGAAGCACCTGAACCCACGCAAACGGAATTAATCGCCGAAGCCGAATATCAAAAACAGGCGCTATTAACTGAGGCTACCGCAGCAATAGCACCTTTGCAAGATGCCGTTGATCTTGGTATTGCGACAGATGAAGAGCGGGGGCAGTTAAAAAAATGGAAAAATTACCGTGTTTTGATAAATCGTGTTGATACTTCGATAGCACCAAATATTAATTGGCCTGAAAAGCCAGAATGAGATATGAGATAGCTTAATTGTTAATTAACTGTAGTAGTATTAAGCTGTTATATTTTAATTTTAGGAAGCCCAATGTTTCAACCACATGTTTTAGTTTTAAAAGGCCCGAGTAACTCAGGTAAAACCACAACTATAAAATTGGTTTACCATAAAATAGTAACAAATGTTTATCATAAACTATTATCCGATTTTAAAGGCGAAATTAAAGTCACCAATTATTTAAGCAAAAAAGCGACCTCCGATATAAAACTTTTGATTGAAATAGGTGATTTTAAAATAGCTTTCGAAAGTCAAGGTGACCCTGTTGCACCAACCAAAAAGCATCACCGTCTTCGAGACAGCCTTCCATTTTTTGTTGACGAAAAATGTCATATCATTATTTGTACATCAAGAACCAGTGGGCAAACGACTAAATACGTTGAAGCATGTAAACCGCAATATGTTATAGCTCCTTTTATAAAATATGTAGAGCCTGAAGAAAAAATGGAATCTAAGTGGGAAGAGTCCGCTGAAGATATTTTTAAAAAAATACTTGAGCTCTACAATTCATTTTTAAAAATAAACGCTAAAAAATAATTTATTACATTCATTTCGACATTGCTCAATGTAAGCCCCTTCTCTCACGGGGCTTTGTTTCATCCCCCACACAACGCCCATTTCGTGCATTTGCCTTAACCCCAACCCAAAATTGAGCTATTGCAAAATAGAGGACGCTAGTAATGGCTCAAGATTATCACCACGGCGTGCGAGTGATTGAACTCAACGAAGGCACGCGACCTATTCGCACCATCAACACCGCCATTGTCGGAATGGTGTGTACTGCCGATGATGCAGACACAAAAGCCTTTCCACTCAATACCCCTGTTTTAATTACAGATGTGAAATATGCGGCAGGTAAAGCCGGCGAAACTGGCACGCTTGCACGCTCATTGGACGCTATCGGCAACCAATCAAAACCGGTTACCGTGGTTGTGCGTGTTGAACAAGGGGAAAGCGAAGCAGAAACCACGTCGAATATCATCGGTGGCACCACACCTGATGGACGCAAAACCGGCTTGCAGGCATTAACCGTGGCGCAAGGCCGCTTAGGTGTTAAACCTCGCATTCTAGCCGTACCGGCTCATGATACACAGGCGGTTTCATCAACGCTCGCCGGTATCGCGCAAAAAATGCGAGCCATGGCTTATATTAGCGCCTATGGCAGTAAAACTATTTCAGATGCCATTGATTACCGTAAAAACTTTAATCAACGTGAATTAATGTTGATTTGGCCTGAATTCCAAAGTTGGGATACCGTCGCGAATGCAGAGAGTAATATCTACGCCACCGCGTGTGCCTTGGGTTTACGTGCCAAAATTGATAATGAAATCGGCTGGCATAAAACCTTGTCTAACGTTGGCGTTAATGGTGTAACGGGCATTTCTGCCGATGTGTCATGGGATTTACAAGACCCTGCCACCGATGCCGGCTTACTTAACGAAAACGATATCACCACGCTAATTCGCAATAACGGCTTCAAGTTTTGGGGCTCCCGTACTTGCTCTGATGATCCGTTGTTTGCCTTTGAGTCCTACACCCGCACCGCGCAGGTGTTATCCGACACCATCGCTGAGGGGTTGGACTGGTCAATTGACGGTACGCTCAATCCCTCACTGGCTCGTGACATTATCGAAAGTATCAATGCAAAACTGCGCAGCATGACAACGCAAGGCTATTTGTTAGGCGGTGAATGTTGGTTCGATCCAGACGTTAACACCAAAGAAGAGCTGAAAAGCGGCAAGTTATACATTGATTATGACTATACAGCCGTACCCCCACTGGAAAACTTACTGTTACGTCAGCGTATCACTGACCGCTATTTATTGGATTTTGGCTCAAAAATTAAGGGGTAATCATGGCCTTACCACGCAAACTTAAAGATTTAAATTTATTCAATGAGGGTGAAAGCTATATGGGGCGTATTGAAGAAATCACGCTACCGAAAATCACCCGTAAATTTGAAACCTATCGCGGCGGCGGCATGAATGGCGGCGTCAAAATTGATATGGGGTTAGAAGATGATGCACTCTCTGCCGAATTAACATTTGGAGGCTTAGAAGCCCAGCTTTATAAGCAATGGGGGATCACTCAAATTGATGGCGTGATGTTGCGCCTCAATTGTGCTTATCAACGCCAAGATACCAAAGAATACACCGCCGTTGAGGTCGTGTTACGGGGTCGATTCAGTGAAATTGACTCCGGTAATGGCAAGGCCGGTGAAAATACCCAAGTCAAAGCGCCTTTTAATGCCACGTATTACAAACTCATTTGGGATGGTGAAACACTCATTGAGATTGATTTACTCAATATGATTGAAAAAGTTGATGGTGTTGACCGCCTAGAAGAACAACGCGCCGCATTAGGTTTATAGGAAAAGTAAATGACTGAACCCGTAGAAAAAAATCAAATCACCGTCACGCTAGATGAACCCATCACGCGTGGAACAACCACAGTGACAGAGATTGTGGTACGTAAACCCAATTCTGGCGCATTGCGTGGTGTTCGTTTAGCCGCACTGATGGAAATGGATGTGGATTCGGCGATGTTGGTATTACCCCGCGTCACCGCACCGGCATTGACGAAACCCGAATTAATCATGATGAACCCAGCGGATATGCTGAATTTAACCAAAGAGCTTGTGCTTTTTTTGTTACCGAAGTCGGTGACTATGGATTTCCAGAACGATTAACCGTGAATGACTTAGTGGCAGATATTGCCACTATTTTTCACTGGTCACCGGCTGTCACTGATGAATTTTCCCTGACTGAATTATTAGAATGGCGTTATCACGCCCTTAAACGTAGCGGTGTAGAAGATGAGTAAAGATTTACGCTTACAGGTAATTTTAAGCGCCGTTGATAAGTTTACGAAACCGTTTAAGAGCGCCCAAGCCTCGAATAAAAAACTGGCGGAAACCCTCCGCCAATCTAAACAACAACTCAAAGAGCTCAACAACCAAGCCAAGCAAATTGACGGGTTTAAGAAAACCAAGCAATCCCTTGATAATGCCAGTCAAGCGTATCAACAGGCTACCGCCAAAGTTAGCCGGCTCGCACGTGAATTATCCAGCGTTCAAAATCCCACGAGGGCCCAATCACGGGAGCTTGACCGCGCAAAAGCGGCTGCAGCAAAACTCAAAGCCGAAACAGGCACACTAAGTGCCTCACTGCAGCGCCAACGGGAAGCCCTAAAAGGCAGTGGTATTTCAACACGCCAACTAAGTCAAGCCCAAATCAAATTAAATAGCGACATTGCCAGCACAAGCCGGCGATTACAGCAACAAGAACAGCAACTAAAACGGGTGGCCAACCAAGAAAAGCGAATGTCTGCGGCAAAAAATAGCTATCAAAATGCCATGGGAGTGCGTAATAAAATGGCCGGTAGCGGCGCGGGTATGCTTGCATCCGGTGTGGGGTTAGGTTATGCGGCTAAAAAAGTCTTAGTACCCGGCTATGATTTTGAAATCGGCATGTCGAAAGTGCAAGCCTTAACCCGCCTTGATAAAAATTCCGACGACTACAAGATGTTAAGGGAGCAAGCGCGAGACCTTGGGGCAACAACCGCATTTACCGCTAATGAAGTTGCACAAGGCCAAGCGTTCTATGCCATGGCTGGTTTTAAGCCAGAGCAAATTAAAAATGCCATGTCCGGCACTTTATCCATGTCATTGGCCGGTGATATCGACTTGGCCACCACGGCTGATATTGGTTCCAACATCTTGACCGGCTTTAAGCTGAATTCTAATGAAATGAACCGTGTCAGTGATGCACTTGTCGCCACGTTTACGCGGTCTAACACCAATCTCACTATGCTTGGCGATACGATGAAATATGTTGCGCCGGTTGCTTCGGGGCTCGGTGTCGATTTAGAAACCGCCGCCGTTGCCGCCGGTAAACTCGGTGATGCGGGTATTCAAGGCAGTATGGCCGGTACAGGCTTACGCTCTATTTTAGGGCGCTTGGCAGAGCCGCCGAAAATGGCTGGTGAAGCCCTTGATAAATTGAAAATTAAAACCCGTGATGCCAAAGGTAATTTGCGCCAATTTACCGACATACTCGCCGAACTAGACAAAAAAACTAAAAAAATGGGTACGGCAGAGCGTGCTGGACTGTTTAAACATATTGCCGGTGAAGAGGCATTTTCTGCACTCTCAGTATTGGTTGACCAAGCTGGCTCCGGTCAGTTGCAGGCCATGATCGCTGAAATCAAAGCCGCTAAAGGGGAAGCGGAAAAAGTCGCCAAAACCATGACAGATAACCTTGATGGCGACTTAAAAAACTTAACCTCGGCTTATGAAGATGTGGGGATACAAGTTTTTGGCGGTGCGGATAGCCCTTTGCGGGATATCACTAAACGAGTCACAGACCTCATTTCGAAGTTTGGCCAATGGGCAAAGAAAAACCCTGAACTGGTTAAACAAATCACCATGATCACGTTGGGATTAGGTGCCGTGCTGGCCGTTGGTGGCGGTATCACATTGATGATTGCGGCATTAATTGGACCACTCGCCATGGCGAAATTAAGTCTGTCCGTATTAGGTATCAAAGGCAGCGGCTTTCTATCATTACTGATTAAGCCTATTAAGTTAATTGGAACGGCATTTATGATGCTAGGCCGTGCGCTATTAGCTAACCCGATTATCTTAATTATCACGGCTATCGCTGGCGCAGCTTACCTGATTTATAAATATTGGGATGATATCGTTCCGTACGCTAAAAAATTATGGAACAGAGTCACAGAGATATTTTCCCAATTCTGGGAGGGGGTTAAATCCTATGTGCTGAATTGGGGGCTTGTCGGGCTGGTTTATCAGCACTGGGATGAGATTGTCGCTATCACTTCTCGTATGTGGGCATTGGTGAAGAAAACCATTTCTGATAAGTGGGAGCAGATTGTCGCGGATGTTAAAGGTTTACCGGAACGCTTTAAACAAATTGGCGGTGAGATCATTGATAGCCTGAAAAACGGCATTCTGGAAAAGTGGGAATCACTGAAAGCCCAATTTGCCGAACTTAAGCAAATGGCTACAAACATATTGCCCGATTGGATGCTTTCGGATGAAACCAAAGCTGTGCGCGCCATGTCACAAGTGACCGTTATTCAAGCGGGTATGAAAAGTGCGGGCATGTTCGACAATGGCGGATTTATCCCACGTGGACAATTTGGCATTGTGGGGGAATATGGACCCGAGCTTGTTGATGGGCCAGCTCATATCACTAGCCGGAAAAAAACTGCTGCACTGGCTGCGGCGGCATTAACCATAGGCTCTATGACAGCGACAGCAAAACCCACCCATCCTTATGCTTTACCCGCAAATAGCTATCAATCCGCGCCAACAACCATAAACCAAAGCAATCATGCGGCAAATACTGCACCGGTCACTATCAATGTTTACCCATTACCGAATCAGTCAGCAAACGATATTGCAAGAGAAGTGGCTAGACAATTAGAGCAAAACCAACGGCGTGAACAGGCAAGACGACTGAGTCGGTATCAAGACAGCGAGGACAATTAATTATGGCAATGGCAGCACTGGGCTTGTTTGTCTTTCAATTAAATACAACGCCTTACCAAATGATGCAAATTAATCAAAAATACCGTTATGGGGTAAATAACCGCATCGGTAAACGTCCCGCAGTTCAATTTATCGGCCTTGATAATGACGATATCACATTAAGCGGCTCATTATTTCCGTCACTGACTGGCGGCAGGCTGTCATTACTGGTATTAGAGCAAATGGCAGAAACGGGAAAAGCATGGTCGCTGATCGATGGCTCTGGCACCATTTACGGTATGTTTGTGATTGAAGAAATCACCCAATCGAAAAGTATTTTTTTTGATGATGGCTCGGCCAGAAAAATTGATTTTACGCTGAAATTAAAACGTACGGATGAATCGCTGACTCAAATGTTTGGCGATCTAGGTCAGCAGCTCAATGATATTCGCGGAGCCTTACCGCTATGAGTTTTTTAACCAAAGATGAGTTAACTCCTGCTTTTGTGCTTGCGGCCGGCGGTGAAAATATTAATAGCCTGATTCAGGGGCGTTTAATGTCATTAACCATGACGGACAATCGCGGCTTTGAAGCTGACCAATTAGATATTGAGTTGGATGATAGCGACGGACAACTCGCCTTACCAAAGCGAGGTGAGACCCTGTCATTGCATCTTGGTTGGAAAAACGAACCGCTGATCTACAAGGGGACGTTTACGGTTGATGAGGTTGAACATAGCGGCGTGCCAGATAAGCTCACGATCCGTGGTCGTAGTGCGGACTTTCGCGACACTTTAAACGTCAAGCGTGAGCAGTCTTACCATCAAAAATCGTTGGGCGATATTGTCCGCACCTTGGCGGAACGCAATAAGTTAAAGGCGGTTATTGATGAAAAATTAGATAAAATTAAACTCGCTCATATCGACCAAACCAACGAATCGGACGGCTCATTTCTCACACGAGTGGCTAAATCCGAGGGGGCAATTGTTGCGGTTAAAAACGGAAATTTACTGTTTATGAAACAAGGTCAAGGGCTCACCGCAACTGGCCAACCGATTCAAACGATGCACATTAATCGCTCAGTCGGTGATGGTCACCGTTTTACACTGGCTGACCGCGGAGCATATACCGGCGTTATCGCTAACTGGCTTGATACACGTGAGCCGAAAAAGAAAAAAGCAGTGACGGTAAAGCGTAAGCGAAAAAGCAAACAACCTACAAAACCCGCTGAACCGAAAGAAAAACAAGGGGAATATCTAGCTGGCGAACAAGGAAACGTTCTCACGCTTTCTCATACCTACGCCACGAAAGAAAATGCCGCCCGAGCCGCAAAAGCCAACTGGGAAAAAATCCAACGTGGTGTTGCGTCATTTTCGATTCAACTCGCCGTTGGTCGTGCAGATCTCTACCCTGAAATGCCTGTCACCGTCAGTGGATTTAAACCCGAGATTGATAACGCGGACTGGACATTAACGCGAGTCGTTCATTCACTGAATGACGGTGGTTTTACAACCGCATTAGAATTAGAAGTGAAGATTTCGGATTTAGATATGGCTGATGAATAATTTTTTAGACTGTATGGATATACATGATATAATTTACATAACATCAACATCATGACAAAGGATACATAATCATGATGAATTGTCCTGAATGCGGTCACTCTGCACATACACGTAGTTCCTATCAAGTCTCATCCGAAACCAAAGAACGCTATAACCAGTGCCAAAATATTAATTGTGGTTGCACATTTGTCAGTCACGAATCAGTGACCAAAATTGTTGTAAAGCCTGTGCAGGTTAATCTAGTTGAACCACATCCGTACAAATACCAGCAAAAAACACTTTCACTATAAAATTAGCCCCTATGAACAAGGGGCTTTTATGATTTAAATAATATCAATTTGATTTTCTACTTAAGTTAGCTTTAGCGCTTAGAAGTTTTAATTGTGCGTTCTCTTGATGATATTGCACCCACTTTTCTTTTAAACATGAATCACTAATTACTCCCCTTTGGTCATAATCATCAGAGTTTGGATTTTTTAGTTCTATGGAGTCAATATTTTGTTCAACTAGCCCTAAAAAGCTTAAGAATAGTTGGTCAAATGAGGGGGTTATATATGCTACATGGCTGTTTTCAAAATTTAATGGAATATGCAATATTGGACAATATATTGTTTCTTTAAGATTATCTTTTTTAAAGTCAACAATGACTTCCTTAACTGCTCTCCTAAATGCATAAGATACAATAGTTTTTTGAGATGCAGGCTTAACACAGTGAACCCAACTAATGTCAGTAGATTTACCATCCTGCCGGTGTATATAAAGGCATTTGTTATTATGAAAATCTTTTTCTACTGTGATACTTGCTATACCGCACCCAATTTTTTCTTCATATTCGCTATGTAATTTAAACAATTCTGAAAAAAAAATTTCATCTTCCTCAGTGAGTTTCTGGCCAAATTGATAAAAAGAAATTCTCCTCCTGATTTCCTCTATAGCAGACTTTTTAGTTTTAAATTGATAATCCCCGAAAATTATAGGTTTAGCCATGATACTTTCCTATTTGACTGTATTCAGATGCATTATTACATATGGTAATAGAATAAATGTGAAGCCCCTATTAATGAAGGGGCTAATGCTAAAAGTGGGTTACATGTGGATGTAATGTGGATGATGCTTTATAAATCCTTTTATAAAACATACAGTTACAGATAAACAAAAGACCGCCTAGGCGGTCTTTTGTTTTTGGGTGCTTCAAAGTTATAGCTTAGTGTGAATTAATGCCTCAAGAAAGGTGACCATTCTATCGTTAAGTGATATTGAAAAAGGGATAGATTGTTCTGTTTGCAATCTTGGGGCTAGGCATATTGCAAGGCTTCTTGCATTCATATTTATTGCTGGGTTTTTAGCAATATCAGCCAAAAGAGAGGTAAGCATATTGAATAATGGTGGTGACGGTGTTACATCGTCAAATCTATTTTTTACCTTGGCTAATATTTTCGTTTCTTTTTCGTCTGTGATGCTATTTTTTTTCATAAACTCGATAATATATTGCTGATTTTGGTAAGCACTCTCTAAAGCTTTGTCAGGAGATTCCTTTAAGAAATAGGCAGAGAAATTTTGCTTGTCCATGATCCGTCCAAATAATTCTTTATAAGCCAAAGTTAGGGTTGGTAGACTTATCTCATTATCTGCAATAAATTTCTGAGTAAGCGGCTTATTAGAAGATAAATGTAGCAAAATGAAATGCATATCTTCTTTTTTACCGCAAAGCCTAAAAAGCCCTTTTGTTGACGAAAACTCAGGATGTAGCCTGATTACCTTATCTAACACATTGAGCTGATGATGCATTTTTCGTTCGTCATCTGAAATATTCTGTTGGGCATTAATTAAGCGTATATTTTTATTAAATTGCGAAGTTACGGTTGTTTTATCAAGCTCAATTTCTGACGGGCTTTTGGGCGAATACACCATATTACTTGTTAATTTGCTAATATAATTAATCGATTGAGCGGTTTCACTGCTTATAATATTTGTGTCTTGTGGACGATATAATGGGTTTTCATTAACTTTGAACCTTTGATGATGAGTAAATAGTGTATGAGATAATATTTTATTACATACAGATTTTATTCGCTGTAAAAACGAATGGGGTTTAGGTTGTTGGGCAAAAAGGTTAGTTTGTAGTTTGGGTTGACTGTTTGTTGCAATCAATGTTGAGCTCATAAAGTTCCTTTAGTTTATCGTTGGTTAAGTTGCAAGGATCTTAAAGTGATAATTGTCGTATTACTTTCATAAATAGATATAATCGAGAAACCCATAACGCAGTTTTAAATATTATTAACCTAATGAATAATCACTTAATAAACCTGCAAAAAAAGCAGCACCGTTCTGATATTAGACTAATCATTGTGTTAATGATTTTTTTGGCTATCGTAGCTGTTATTGGGTTAAGTGTTGGGGAAATTCAACTATGGCCAAGCCAATGGAATAGTGAAAGTGCGCAGCTTTTTGTCTGGCAAATTCGCTTTCCCCGCACACTAGCGGTCATTGTTATTGGTGCAGCTCTTGCAGTCACAGGGGCTATAATGCAAGCCTTATTTGAAAACCCTTTAGCAGAACCAGGTTTATTAGGGGTAAGTAATGGTGCGGGTGTTGCTGTGGTGCTGACTGTATTATTATCGTCAGGCGTGACACATTATTGGCTATTAAGTGTTAGCGCGATTATGGGGGCTTTATTGTTTACCACCATATTGCTTTATTTTGCTCGTCGTAAGAACCTGAATAATTCCAGTTTATTGCTTGTTGGGGTTGCACTTGGTGTGATTAGTGGGGCCTGTATGACATGGATGGTGTATATGAGCAGTAACCTTGATTTGCGGCAGTTACTGTATTGGATGATGGGGAGTTTTAGTGGGGTTGATTGGCGTCAAATTGGCCTTGTTATTGGTTGTTTACCTTTTTTAGTCTGGGTGCTCTTCCAAGGTAATATACTGAATTATCTTTCATTGGGAACAGTACAAGCTTATCAATTAGGTATCTCAGTCCATAAATGGCGCGTTATATTAATTATTATTAGTGGTGTATTAATTGGCCTCAGCGTCGCTATTGCGGGGGCGATTAGCTTTATTGGTTTGGTTATTCCTCATATATTGCGGTTAAGTGGTTTAACAGATAACCGAGTATTATTAGTTGGTTCTGCTGTAGCAGGAGCATTAGGGTTATTAATTGCAGATATACTGTCTCGGTTATTAATCGTCAATGCTGAAGTCCCTATTGGTGTTATTACTGCCACGTTAGGGGCACCGATATTTATTTTCTTGTTAATTCGTCACCAACAATGGCGGTAGAAGTGATAGATAACAAATTAATTATTGATATTAAAAATATAACTATCGATACACGATTGATTAATGTTTCAGCTCAAGTGCGGGCTGGAGAACAAATTCATCTATTGGGTGCGAATGGGGCGGGAAAAAGTACATTATTAGCTGCGATAAGCGGTTATTTACCTGTAGGTGGCGATATTTTAATTGATAGCCGAAGTATACGGCAATATCGTATCGCACAATTGAGCCAACAGCGTGCTTATCTTTCACAATTAGTTAGTGATGTTCCTATACTCAAAGTTTTTCAATATTTTGGTCTTTTTTCGCCTGATACCTTGTTTTCCAATGATATTTTTGATCGCTTATGTTCAGATTTTCAACTGACATCATTATTAAGTAAGCCTATTAGCCAACTCTCGGGTGGAGAATGGCAGAGGGTTCGAATTACCGCCGCATTTTTGCAGGTTTGGGATAAACAGCAATGTAAGGGAAAATTCATATTATTGGATGAGCCGACCAATAATTTAGATATTATTCAGCAAGCGATGCTTGATAAATGGATTAAATATTTTTGTGATTGCTTAGGAACCGTTATAATGAGTGGTCATGACCTTAGTCATTCATATAAAAATGCATCTTGTATTTGGATGATGAAACAAGGACAGTTAGTCGCAGTAGGGAAACCAGAGTGCATAATGACAGAAAATAATTTATCTGACATATTTATGTCTGAAATTAAGTTAAGTCACAGTACATCTCATCAAGTGTGGCAGGTTATAAATTTAGCGGGTAAGCAATAAGTTGTTTTTATCACACATTTTTACATGATAATCCCGCAATGTTTGCAGGTGTTGAGGTTCGGTTAAAGTATAATTAACTAGAATATTCTATTCACAATGAAAACTAGGCTATTAACAATATGAGCAATTTCTTACCATTTTCAAAACCAGCAATTGGTGATGAAGAGGTCAAGGCAGTAGAAAACGTTCTGCGTTCAGGCTGGATAACAACAGGCCCACAGAATCATCAGCTAGAAGACGATTTTTGTAAGCGCTATGGCTGTAAACATGCAATTGCATTGTCATCAGCTACTGCAGGCATGCATGTTGTATTAATGGCATTGGGTATTGGTCCTGGTGATGAAGTCATCACGCCTTCTCAAACATGGGTATCAACAATCAATATGATTGAGTTGCTCGGGGCAACACCGGTCATGATTGATGTTGATCGTGACACATTAATGATCCAACCTGATGCCGTAGAAAAAGCGTTAACAGAAAAAACAAAGGCCATTATCCCAGTACACTATGCGGGAGCTCCTTGTGATCTTGACGCATTGCGTTTGATTGCTCAAAAAGCCGGTGTAGCATTAATCGAAGATGCGGCACATGCCGTGGGTACTCGTTATAAAGATGAGTGGATTGGCGAAAAGGGAACGTCTATTTTTTCTTTTCATGCCATCAAAAATGTCACCTGTGCGGAAGGGGGATTAGTCGCAACCGATGACGATGAACTTGCTCAGCGTGTACGTACACTCAAGTTTCACGGTCTAGGGGTTGACGCGTTTGATAGACAAATGCAAGGCCGTAAGCCGCAAGCCGAGGTTGTTGAGCCCGGTTTTAAATATAATTTATCGGACATTCACGCCGCGATTGCTGTGGTGCAGTTATCACGAGTTGAGCAATTAAATCAGCGTCGTGCGGAACTTACAGCTCGTTATCGTGAGTTGCTGAAAAATTCTCCTTTACAAATGTTGAGTGTCCCTAGTTACTCACATTTACATGCAAATCATTTATTTATGGTACGTGTCGATAAAGCAGCATGCGGCATTGATCGCGATACATTCATGGAAAAATTGAAAGAGCATGATATTGGAACAGGGTTGCACTTTCGTGCCGCACATACACAAAAATATTATCGCGAAAAATATCCTGAGTTAGTTTTACCTGAATCAACATGGAATAGCGCCACATTGTGTTCGTTACCTTTATTTCCCGATATGACTGATGCAGATGTTGAACGGGTCGTTAAAGCTGTAGAAGCAGTTCTTTTGGAGTCAAAATAGTGTCACACGCAGATGAATTTGATGAGATTAAAAAAGTCTCAGTGGTTATCCCTGTCTATAATGAAGAGCAGAGTTTACCGCAATTGCTAGAACGTACTATCAAGTCATGTAAACAATTAACTCAATCCTATGAATTAATTCTAGTCGATGATGGTAGTAGCGATCGTTCTGCACAAATGCTTACAGAAGCCGCAGAAAATCCAGATAACCACGTTATTGCAATTATTTTAAACCGTAACTATGGGCAGCATTCTGCTATTATGGCGGGTTTTAACCAAGCTGATGGCGACTTAGTGATTACTTTGGATGCGGATTTACAAAATCCACCAGAGGAAATCCCACGTTTAGTGCAAACAGCTATGCAAGGTTATGATGTAGTTGGTACGCGCCGTGCGAATCGCCAAGACTCTTGGTTTCGCAAAACAGCCTCTAAAATGATCAATGCGATGATCACCAAAGCGACAGGGCGTTCAATGGGAGATTACGGCTGTATGTTACGTGCATACCGCCGTCATATCATTCAAGCTATGTTGCAATGTCATGAAAGAAGTACATTTATTCCTATTTTGGCAAATACATTTGCACGTAGAACCATTGAAATTGATGTAGCGCATGCAGAACGCGAGTTTGGTGATTCTAAATACAGCTTTATGAAGCTGATTAATTTAATGTATGACTTATTAACATGCCTGACTACAGCGCCACTACGTTTATTGAGTGTTGTAGGAAGTATTATCGCTGCTGGCGGTTTTTTATTAGCGGTATTGTTAATTGCATTGCGTTTAATTTTTGGCGCAGAGTGGGCAGCAGATGGCGTATTCACTCTGTTTGCAGTACTCTTTATGTTTATTGGTGCGCAATTTGTTGCCATGGGGCTACTGGGCGAATACATCGGTAGGATCTACAATGATGTGCGCGCTAGACCTCGTTATTTTATTCAAAAAGTCGTTGGAGCAGATGCGAAATCCAACAAAAATCAGGAAGAAGACTAATGAAAGCTATTGTTTTTGCCTATCATGATATTGGCTGCGTAGGGCTAAAAGCGCTTGAAAAAGCAGGTTTTGATATCCAAGCAGTGTTTACACACACTGATGACCCAAATGAAAACCACTTTTACTCCTCAGTTGCGCGTTTAAGTGCTGACATGGAACTTCCTGTTTTTGCGCCAGAAGACGTTAATCATCCATTATGGATTGAACGTATCCGCGAAATGAAACCTGATGTGATTTTCTCTTTCTACTATCGTGATATGTTAAGTGAAGAACTGTTAGCTATCGCGCCTAAAGGTGCGTTCAATCTACATGGTTCGTTACTACCTAAATATCGCGGTCGTGCGCCTATTAATTGGGCATTATTAAAAGGCGAAAGTGAAACAGGTGTGACCTTGCATAAAATGGTAGCTAAGGCTGACGCTGGCGATATCATTGCTCAAGAAAAAGTGGCGATTACCGATACAGACACTAGCCTGACTCTGCATGCGAAAGTACGTGAAGCGGCGGAAGTTTTATTGAATAAAACACTGCCATTAATTGAAGCTGGTAGCTACAAATCTGTTGCACAAGATGAAAGCCAAGCAACGTACTTTGGTCGTCGTACCGCTGAAGATGGTTTGATTAATTGGAATAATAGCGCAAAAGAAGTTAACTGCTTAATTCGAGCAGTAACTGAACCTTATCCAGGTGCGTTCACTTATTTAGGCGCACGTAAAATGGTTATCTGGCGCGCACGCGTTTTAGATGATAACCAAGGTAAAGCAGCTGGTACGGTACTTTCGAGTGATCCACTGCGTATTGCTTGCGGCCAAGGGGCTATCGAAGTGATTAGCGGCCAAAGCGAGACTGGTTTATATATGCAAGGTAGCCGCCTTGCTAACGAAATGGGTATCGTAACTGATGTCCGTGTTGGGGCAAAACCAACAGCACAAGTTAAGCGTCGCACACGTGTTCTTATTTTAGGTGTGAATGGGTTTATTGGTAACCATTTAACAGAGCGCCTATTAAAAGACGGTAACTACGATATTTATGGCATGGATATCGGTTCTTCTGCGATTGAGCGTTTTATTGGTAACCCACGCTTCCACTTCATTGAAGGTGACGTTAGCATCCATACAGAATGGATTGAATACCACATCAAAAAATGTGACGTTATTCTGCCTCTGGTTGCGATTGCAACGCCAATCGAATATACCCGTAATCCATTACGCGTTTTCGAATTAGACTTTGAAGAAAACTTGAAAGTTGTACGTTACTGCGTGAAATATAACAAACGTATCATCTTCCCATCGACGTCTGAAGTTTATGGTATGTGTGATGATAAAGAGTTTGATGAAGACGAGTCACGCTTAATCGTCGGCCCAATCAATAAACAACGTTGGATTTACTCAGTTTCTAAACAATTACTTGACCGAGTGATTTGGGCATACGGTGCGAAAGAAGGTTTAAAATTCACCTTATTCCGTCCATTCAACTGGATGGGACCTCGCTTAGATAGCTTGAATTCTGCACGTATTGGTAGTTCGCGTGCGATTACTCAGTTAATTCTAAACTTAGTTGAAGGTTCGCCAATTAAACTGGTTGACGGTGGTGCACAAAAACGTTGCTTTACAGATATTAAAGACGGTATCGAAGCGTTATTCCGTATTATCGAAAACAAAGATGGCAAATGTGATGGTCAGATCATCAATATCGGTAACCCAACTAACGAAGCGAGTATTCGTGAATTAGCAGAAATGTTGTTGGAAAGCTTCGAAAAACACCCTCAACGTGGGAAATTCCCTCCATTTGCAGGCTTCCGTGAAATCGAAAGCAGCAGCTATTATGGCCAAGGGTATCAAGATGTTGAACACCGTAAACCAAGTGTTGAAAATGCACGTCGTTTACTGGATTGGGTTCCAACTATCGATATGAAAGATACTATCGAAGAAACATTAGATTTCTTCTTACAAGGTGCAGTTGAAGAGTTAGGTAATAAAGACTAATGAAAAAAGTTGGCTTGAGAATTGATGTGGACACCTACCAAGGTACTTTGAAAGGGGTTCCACAGCTACTCAAAGTGCTCAAAGAGCATAATATTCAGGCCAGCTTTTTCTTCAGTGTAGGACCCGATAACATGGGGCGCCATTTATGGCGCCTTTTGCGTCCTAAATTTCTGTGGAAAATGCTTAGGTCGAACGCAGCATCCCTTTATGGGTTAGACATCTTATTAGCGGGCACAGCATGGCCGGGTAAAAAAATTGCTAAAGATTTAGGTTATTTGATGAAACAAACTTTGGATGCTGGTCATGAAGTAGGCTTGCATGCATGGGATCATCAAGGTTGGCAGGCTAAAGTTGCTAAATGGAGCAAACCACAATTGACCGAACAAGTTAAGTTAGGGGTGGATGCGCTGGAGCAAGCCATTGGGCATCGAGTGACGTGTTCTGCCGTTGCTGGTTGGCGAGGCGATGAGCGTGTGTTGGAAGTTAAACAAGCGTTTAACTTTGACTACAACAGTGATTGTCGTGGTAAATACCCATTTAGGCCAATTTTAGCTGATGGCTCACTCGGGACGGTTCAAATCCCTGTCACATTGCCGACTTACGATGAAGTCGTAGGGACAGTCGTGAGTGATGATGCATTTAATGATTTTATTCTTCAAGCAATTAAAGAAGATCAAGGCGTTCCAGTTTATACTATCCATACAGAAGTGGAAGGAATGTCCAAATCGGAACAATTTTCACAATTATTGGAACGAATTACACAAGAAGAAATCCAATTCTGTACATTGAGTGAATTACTGCCAGACGATTTGAATTCATTGCCAAAAGGGCGTGTGGTGAGGGCACCATTCCCCGGACGTGAAGGCTGGCTAGGCTGCCAAGAAGAGGAATAAGCAACCTATGTTGAATAACCGAGCGAGCAAAGTAGGAGCCTCTCTGCTGGCTCTTTTTTTTATCCTAACCTATTTGTTGCCGTTGAATAGTCGTTTACTTTGGCAACCAGATGAAACGCGATACGCGGAAATTAGCCGTGAGATGTTACAGCGTGGAGATTGGATTGTTCCTTACATGCTGGATGTACGCTATTTTGAAAAACCAGTGGCAGGTTACTGGATAAATAATATTAGCCAAATGATCTTTGGTGAAACGAATTTTGCTGTTCGTTTTGGTTCGGTTTTTTGTATTCTTCTCAGTGCATTACTTGTCTATCGTATGGCAAAGATGATGTGGCGTAATAACCACGTTGCCTATGTTGCAAGCCTCATTTATATCTCGATGTTCTTAGTGTTTTCTATCGGGACCTACAGTGTACTCGACCCAATGTTGTCTTTATGGATAGCGGCAAGTATGTTTTGTTGCTTGTGGGCAATGAAATCGAGGGAAGTAAAGTCCAAATTAGCGGCGTGGCTTTGTCTTGGGCTAGCTTGTGGCATGGCATTTATGACCAAAGGCTTTTTAGCCCTTGCTATTCCAGTGATTGTCATGCTGCCTATCACAATCTACCAAAAGCGGTTTCTTGAGTTACTCAAGTATGGGCCGCTTGCAATAATTTCTGCGGTTATTATTAGTTTGCCATGGGCTTTGGCAGTTGCAAAACAAGAGCCTGATTATTGGCATTATTTCTTTTGGATTGAACATATTAAGCGCTTCACGGCAGATGATGCTCAGCATATCGCACCGTTTTGGTATTATATTCCGATTATCATTCTTGGCGCTATTCCATGGGCAGGGCTGGTACCCGGTGCTATCATGAAAGGCTGGAAAGAGCGTAAATCTAGCCCTGATATGTTTTTCTTACTGTGCTGGTTTGTTGTTCCCGTCATCTTTTTTAGTATTTCTCGCGGTAAGCTACCAACGTATATGTTGCCATTTATGGCACCACTGGCATTGCTTATGGCGAAGTATGGGGTTGATTGCGTTCGCAGTGGTAAAATGAAGGCATTGAAAGCCAATGGAATTATTAATGTTGTATTAGGGATCGCTGCGGTTATAGCGGTAATTGTCGTGAGCACGGTGATCAAAAAGCCGTTATACGAACCTGATGAATGGTCAAAAATGGTGTTGGGTGTCGTTGCCTTTTCTATTTGGGCGATTATCGGTTATCTATGTACGGTGCTAAATGCAAAGTACTGGTTATGGGCAGCATCATGTTCTTTAGCAGTGAGTTTGTGTATTGGTAGTGCTCTGCCGAACAACACCATCGATTCTAAATTGCCTCAAAACTTTATTCATCAAAATCATGATTTACTGATGAATAGCAAATATTTGATGGCAAGTAATGTTGGGGTCGCAGCTGGCCTTGCGTGGGAAACTAAAAATTCCAATATCTATTTATACAATAGTAGTGGAGAGTTAAGTTATGGGTTGGAATACCCAGATAGCCAACATCGCTTAATAAAACCTGACCAGTTTGCACAATGGCTGACAAAAGCACGTAAAGAAGGGCAGGTAACAGTTGTCTTTTTATTAGGCCGTAAAGAAGGTTTACCAGATATTCCTAAGCCGGATGAAGTTATTAAAAATTCACGTATGGCGATTGTGGTTTATCATCAACAATGATTGCACAACTATTACTATTATTGCTGGTTAGCGTTTTAACCTGTATTGGGCAAGTGGCTCAAAAGCAAGCCGTCGTCAATTGGCAGAGTAATAAAACCAATAAAACAGCATCAGCCCTTCGATGGTTGGTGCTGGCGGTTTTCATGCTCGGGCTTGGCATGTTGTTTTGGTTGAAATTATTGGAAACCATGCCGCTGAGTATCGCGTATCCAATGCTAAGCATTAATTTTGTGTTAATTACGCTAATTGGTCAGTTTGTTTATAAAGAACAAACTGGGCTTAACCACTGGTTAGGGGTTGCTGCCATTATGTTTGGTATTTTGCTAATGAGTATCAGCGTATGAACAAGGGTTATTTATGGGTGATTGGCAGTGCGTTATTAGTCACAGTCGCTCAACTGAGCTTAAAAGCAGGGGTAGTTGAATTACCCTCATTCGCACTTGGCTGGCATTGGCTGCAATTTGATTGGTTACTCGCTAATATTACTAGTTTAGGAATTATTTTTTTAGGGTTAGTTTGTTATGCGTTATCGATGTTATGTTGGCTATTAGCATTAAAATACATAGCATTGAATAAAGCTTATCCGCTTATTAGCTTAAGCTATGTTTTTGTTTATTTATTAGCAATTTTCTTACCTTGGTTTAATGAGCCTGCTACGGGGTTAAAGGCCATTGGTATCGGTTTTATTTTATTAGGGGTATGGCTAATTAGCCGACCTAATAAATCATCAAGTGATAGAACAGAATAATTTCTTAGTTGCTTATATTATAGTCTTCACGCACTATGATATAAGCAAGTTATCGCAATTGGATAGATAAATAAGGTGCTTTATGGTTATCAAAATACAACACCTACCACTATTACTGTGTTTAGTTTTAATTGGTTGTTCATCGACATCCGTTAAAAGAACGCCACCACCGCCGCTAAAAACACAGTTATCTGATCCAATTATGACGATAGCGCAATTAAAAGATCAACTCGAGCAGTGGTATGGTACGCCTTATCATTATGGCGGCATGAATCAAAATGGTGTCGATTGTTCCGGTTTTGTCTATCGCACATTTAATGATCGCTTTGCCATTCAGTTGCCTCGTACAACGGTGGATCAAACTCAATTAGGCACACGGATTGATAAATCAGATTTGATGCCAGGGGATTTGGTGTTCTTTAAAACCGGTTCTGGAAAGAATGGGTTGCATGTGGGTATTTACGATACCGATAATACATTCATTCATGCATCAACGAGTAAAGGGGTGATCCGTTCATCAATGGATAACGTCTATTGGCGAAAAGTGTTTTGGCAGGCAAGACGCATCTAAATTCGCTATTTTCCTCAGTGATTATGCTATCTTAAGGGCAAGTTTTGTTTTAAGGATAGCCTAATGTCAACAGTACGTTTACTCATCTCTGAATCCTACGATCCTTGGTTTAACCTTGCGGTTGAAGAAACTATTTTCCGACAAATGCCAACTGACCAACGTGTTATGTTTCTCTGGCGAAATGCTGATACGGTGGTTATAGGGCGTGCACAAAACCCGTGGAAAGAATGTAATACTCGGAGAATGGAAGAAGATAATGTTCGTTTAGCACGTCGTAGTAGTGGTGGTGGGGCTGTTTTTCATGATTTAGGTAACACCTGTTTTACGTTTATGGCAGGAAAGCCGGAATATGACAAAACAGTTTCAACACATATTATTGTCGATGGATTGGCACTTGTCGGTATTAACGCACAAATCTCTGGTCGTAATGATTTAGTCTTAGAGACTGAAAGTGGTCCGCGAAAAATATCGGGTTCTGCATACCGAGAAACGAAGGATAGAGGTTTTCACCACGGAACTTTGCTAATTAATGCAGATTTAAGTCGCTTAGCAAACTATCTGAATCCAGATCCGAAAAAATTACAGGCAAAAGGGATTACGTCAGTGCGTTCTCGTGTGGCTAATTTATCTGAGCTTGTTCCCAATATTTCTCATGAAATTGTTTGCGAAGGAATAATTAAAAGCTTTTTTAATTACTTCGGTGAAACGGTCGCTGCCGAATATATTTCCCCTGAAAAACTACCTGATTTGCCAAATTTCGCAGAAACCTTTGCAAAACAAAGTAGTTGGGAGTGGAATTTTGGGCAAGCTCCAGCTTTTTCTCACTATTCAGATGCCCGCTTTCCTTGGGGAGGAATTGAGTTTCATTTTGATATCGAAAAGGGTGTGATAAACCGCTGTCAGTTTTTTACGGATAGTCTAGACCCATCCCCTTTAGAGTGGTTGAGTGAGCAATTGACAGGTAAAGCGTATCAGGTAGAAACAGTACGTGCATTGAGCAAAGAGATGGTTGTGAAATGGCCGCAGCTGCAGGAACAGTTGGCTGATTTGGAAAACTGGTTAGTCCATGAATTAAGTTAAAAAAAGAGCCGACATAGTCGGCTCAGACTGCGGATAAACATTTATGTTTAGCTGCGGTCTAATAGGTTATTGAAAATAAAAGAGAAAAATCAATTTTTTGATTTTCGACTGATAACACAAAGCGAGAAAAATCACACTTTTATCTTGCTTTGCCAACAACCTTGAGCCGACATAGTCGGCTCAGACATAGACTTCAATATTACAACTAACTAATAGGAAGGGATGTTTTAAAATAATTAGTTATGGCAACTACAGGTCATAAAATTTTTGCATTCAGGCAATTCACCTGATTGGCGAAATTTTGCAGGTGTTGTATCAAAGTGCTTTTTAAAGATACGGGTAAATGTCGCCTGTGAGCTAAAGCCATATTGCAATGCGATGTCAAGAATAGGTAAGTTACCTTCACGTAATGATTTAGCTGCTTCTAATAAACGACGTTTACGGACGTATTCGCCAAGCGTGCAACCTTTCATTTCTTTGAAAACACGCTGTAAATGCCATTTCGAATAACCGCTTTTATCGGCAATTGTGTCGATTTTGATGCCTTCATTGCGTTGCAACTGACTTTCAAGCCATTTAACAATATCGTTGACTACACTTTCTGACATATTTACCTCCTACTCAAGTAGGCTATTGTTCATTAATAACTAATAATAACTCACGAAATTAGGGTCTATTCTTCCTGTTTTTCCGATATATCGATAGGCTAAACGTGCGGTTTTTTAATGAGAATAACTATCAGTACAATAGATGTTGATAAAATTAACATTTTAAACATTCATTATTGTATGTTTAAAATTGTTTTAATTCAAGTGATTATGTTATTTGTTTGGTTTTGTTAGGTGAGTTGAAGGCATTTTTTTTATTATATTCAAAAAAATTGTTCAATCCATTCGAAATTATTAACCAAGTAAATAATTGAAAAATTATTGTTCCATTTGTAATCGTTTTTATATAACAATAAACAGGAAATTCCGAAGTAATTGTGATGGTGAAAAATATCTGTAATGACAGTATTTGTAGTGGCAATAACTAATATAAGCTGCAAGTAAAACATTTTGCTTGGGTGGTGGAAGATTATTCTATTTCTATATCAAAAAGTGGCTTATATAGTTGTCATGAATTGATAGGGGCAGAGGGCTCAATAGTAAATTTCATCTCTAATTTAATCACAATATTTGCGTAAATAGCATTCAGAAATTTACCACTAGAACCCCAATGATTTTTTAAAACTATTACTATATGCGAGATATAGAGAGAATTTGTTTACTCCATTCTATTTGTTCTGGTGTACCTTCTATACGTTGCCCATACATTTGAATAAGTTGATTACCTTGATTATCAAAGACCTCTAAACTAGTTACAAACCCATCTTTAGTCGGTTTTCGAGTCACCCAGCATTCGGATATACCATTTTCAATGAAATGCAATTGAAAGTTATGACCAGAAATATTGAGCGAATTATTTTTTGTTAACTCTTTTATTTTGCCAGTAAAAATCTGAACACAGCCACGATTTCCGACAAAAAGCATCACCTCATTTTGTGCTTGGTATGCAAGAGAAAGCAGATCAGATAAGGCGGTGGTAGGAACTTGCCATGCTAATTCTTGGCTAACTGCGCGAAAAACTTGCTGGCGACTTAAATTATGTTTTTGTAAAATCCCAAAAAACTGGTGCACATTAGTCATATCTCGCCATTGTTGTTCTAGCTCAGTGGCTAATTCTGGATTAATTTCTTGTGTTGAGAATGGGAGAATTTCTTTTGGTGCAATGGGTAAGTTATCCAGCGTAGCATAGCGTTCAACAATAGCCTGCCACTCAGCCATATCGGTTTTATCTGTAGCATAAACCTGATGCAATGCGTCCCCATGCTTATCAAAAAATTGCATACTATGGCGTAGCCCTGTTGAGGTTTCTTCAACCAGGGCAAAAGTGGAATCCCATTGTGTAAAAAACATGCGTAAATCGAGTGCTTTAGGATTTAAAAATAGCCCGCCATGGTGACTAAACCGTGGGTTACTATACTCACCGGTTTGAATACTGGAGGCATAGCTATTACGTGTTATTCCCTTCGCTTGGCCGATAGAGACTAAATTTTGCAAGATATCTGCCGGTTTTCCCGATAATCGAAGAACTTTCTCATTTCCTACACGGCAATGAACTAGTTGTGCTTCTGAAACCTGAAGTAAGGCAGCGATTTTGTGAGGGCATAAGTCAGAATGTGATTTTTGAATTTGTTGGTAATCATTGTAGAGGTTTGAGTTCACAAATTTTTCCTTGAAAAATTAAGATTGACGGGGGAAAGTCATCAACTGATTTGTTTTATTTTAAATGCTAGTCAAACCAGTTGATAACATGCGATTTTTAATGCGTTACCATGAGTAATTTACGTTAAGGTGGAAATTTCGACCTTCCTGAGGAACACCCATTGAAGAAACATATTGTTTATCGAATGCGTTCTTCATTGTTAGTGTAGAGCTGAGGCCTTTAATAAATTGGTCGGCTTGATAGTTGAGGTAAAAATCATGCAGGCTATAACCCGCGTGTTGAATAACCTCTTTGTGGTAGCGGTCTAAGCCTTTATCCGATTTATGGTGTGATAATTGGTATTTTACATTACCTTCAAATGCAGTTTTTCCCGTAAATTCACCGATCCAGCCGATATTGACTCCTGTTTCAAGTACGGGAGCATTGAAGCGAGCAACTAGGGTTTCAGGACGTATTGATGAAAGAGAGTAATGTGAGCCATCTTCGTTACCTTGGGTTAGGTTGTGACTGAGGTTAAGCTCAAACCATTGTGTTTTGTAATGGATAAAGCTATCAAATCCGCGAATAGTGGCAGAAGGTATATTTACAAAATAAAGTTCTTTCGGAAAATGCTCGGTTCTAAATTTTCTTATGTTAAATTCTTTTGGGTATTCACCTTCAAGAGCAATGTGGTTTTTGGCTTTTGTATAGAAATAAGTTGAACCAAAATGTAGAGAGTCTCTCGCTATTAGCAGATCATCGAAACTAAGTTTTAACCCAACCTCTACAGTGTTATTGACTTCCGGTAGTAATTCTGGGGAAGGGCGGAAGTCTGATTTCATCCCGATGAAGGGGATCGTGAAATGATTTGAATTGTTATACAGCTCGCTCATGCGTGGGGTGCGGTAACTTTCCGAATAAGAAGAAAAAATATTTACCCAATGTTGGGGAGTGGCACTGACAGCGAAACGTGACGACCAATTAGTATGCATATTTTTAGCGATGTGCGCGCTATCTGTTTGATATTGTGTAAAACGAATACCTGCTGAGAAAGTAATAGGTAAGTGTTGTAATGTCATGTCATTGACTAGCCAACCTGAGGTATTAGTCAATGACGCTGTCGGGTAGCTAATCGCATATTGGTTTGATTTTTGTTGTTGTGCGTAATACTCAACCCCACTTTGGATATGATGATTTGCCCAGCGATACATTGGAATGGTGAAGCTATTGGCGAATTTAGTTCCATAGGTGTATTGATTTCGCTTTTCTGTGCCGTACTCTTTGGGTTTTGTGGTGACCTTGACCTTGTCAGTTTGGTCTAGAGATAAATCAGTATAGTAAATATCCCACTCAGCCTGCCAGTTAACGTTATTTTTAGGGGTAAAGTATTGGTTTATCGCGACATCAAATTGGCGGCTGCTTCTTTCATGTGGTGTATTTGGGTAACGCTCTTTGATTGTCGGTTTAGCGGGTTGTTTTACTCCTAAACTTTCATTGCGATAATCTTTTAACTGAATTGCAAAAAGGTAAGAGGGAGTCGCTGCCCATGTGGTTTTTAGCATCCAATTCTGAATATTTTCATGATTATCGATATGTGTAAAATCAGGTGAGCTAATCAAATTTTTCTTGCGCTGGCTGTAACTGATTAGGGTATCAATGGAGTTAAGTCGACTGAATAGCGTACTTCCCATATAGTAGCTATGGTCATTGTGATCAATACCGCTAAAAACACGCCCACCTAGATTTTGGTTGGGCTTCAAAATATCAGTAGCATTTAATGTTTTGAAAGAGATTACCCCTGCCAAAGCGCCACCGCCATGGTGTATCGAAGAGGATCCTTTATGGATGTACACCTTTTTTACTAAAGTTGGGTCAATAAATGTTGCATCATATAGGCCGGAATTAAAGTCCTGAGTGATATTATCAACGGTGACTTTTACACCTCGGGAATCATAGCCCCGCATTTGAATACCCTGCCCATAAGTACTATTGGAACCAGAGACAAACACCCCAGGTTGGCCTTTTAATAAATCAAGGGCGGATGTGGCGGCTTGCTGCTCGGGTGATTGTGCATCAATAACCTCAACATTCTCTGCAACAGCAATTTTTTCTAAGTCATAAGGCGTGGTAGAAACATGAATAATGTCCCGAGAATCCGTTTTTGACACTGCTTTTGCGGGTGATAAATTTTCAGCTAAGGCTGTGTTGCTAAACCCTGTCATTACAACGGTGGCTGCAATCGCGGAGAGTGATATTTTATGTTCTTGATGAGGTGATGTAGGCATTGATTTAAACAGCATAGGAAATCCTTTCCTTTAGTTTCAAAATTTGCTGGCTGCCTGGATAAAATCTCTGGGTGGCATGCAATAAGTGTTCGCGTAGTGTATTTATTTGTTAGAACTATTTAGCACTGTAATGTTGTAGCGGATAGTCGGGCTGGGCTACAGGAAACCTAACGCATAAATTAGTTCGTAGTGAGAATTATTATCGTTAGAGTGGGGTGGGGTCAAGATTTTTTGGATTAAAATTCTATTTTATTTGATTAGTTGGATTATTATATCGTTTTAATTATATTTAAATAATAATTATTTTTGTTTTAAATATAAAAAGCCCTTTAGTTTTGTTCACTAAAGGGCTTGTAATAGAAGAATTTTGGAATTATTGGGTTTATTTAAAGCGTGATTCAACAGCTTGAGCAAGAATTTCAATAAGTTGCTCGGTATCTTCCCAGCCAAGGCATGGGTCGGTAATTGATTGACCATAAACCAAAGGTTGGCCAGAAACCACTTTTTGCGTACCTTCAACCAAGAAGCTTTCTGCCATTACACCACTGATAGCGGTAGAACCATCTTTTATTTGTTCAGCGATGTCTCGAGCAACTTCGAGTTGGCGACGGTGAATTTTTTGGCAATTACCATGGCTGAAATCGACCACTAAATGCTCTGGTAATTCAAATTTACGTAGTTTGTCACAAGCTGCGGCTAAGTCACCGGCAGTGTAATTAGGTTGTTTACCCCCACGCATAATGATATGACCATGTGGATTACCACTAGTTTGGTAAATGGTCATTTGCCCGTTTTTATCTGGTGATAAAAACATATGCTGTGCCTTTGCAGCTCTTATTGCATCAATGGCAATATTAATATTACCGTCTGTGCCATTTTTGAAACCAACAGGACAAGACAATGCGGATGCCATTTCACGGTGAATTTGGCTTTCTGTTGTGCGAGCGCCTATTGCACCCCAACTAATCAGATCTGCAATATATTGCCCGGTGACCATATCAAGGAATTCGGTTGCCGTAGCTAACCCTAATCGGTTAACTTCAATTAATAATTTACGAGCTAACCGGATACCGGTATTAACTTGGCAAGAATTATCAAGGTTTGGGTCAGAAATTAACCCTTTCCAACCCACGACAGTGCGTGGTTTCTCAAAGTAAGTTCGCATGACGATTTCTAAACGGTCTTGATGATGCTCTCTTAATGCGTTTAATTTTTTAGCGTATTCAATAGCCGCATCGATGTCATGAATCGAACAAGGGCCAACAATAACCAGCAAACGCGGGTCTTGACCGGATAATATTTGTTCTATGCGTTTGCGTGACGCTGTCACGTTTTCAGCGACTTTTTGGGAAATAGGAAACTCATCAGCGAGAGTTTGTGGGGTAATTAAGCTATCCACTCTCGCAGTACGTAATTCATCAGTTTTGTGCATTTTCTTTCTCAAAGAACTTTAATAGGCGTATGCCCTATAAGTGATTAAGATCACAATAAACGAATGTGGCGTAATTTCAACCTCCAACTTAGCTGGAATGAATATTTTTTTTATTTGTATTCATTAAAAGATTCGTCTTTGTAAGCCCATGGTATCAATCACTTTTGCGGAAATTTCTTCAACAGAGTAGTTAGTTGTATTTAAGTAATTGATTTTATTTTGTCTAAATAAAGCTTCAACTTCAGCTATCTCAATACGACATTGCCTTATGGAAGCATAGCGGCTATTTTCACGGCGCTCTTCACGGATGGCAGCTAACCGTTCAGGGCTGATAGTTAAACCGAACAATTTATGCGTATATGGGCGTAATGCGGCTGGTAACTGTAAGTTATCCATATCGTCAGCCGTAAATGGGTAGTTTGCAGCTTGGATACCAAATTGCATCGCTAAATAGAGGCTTGTTGGTGTTTTACCACAACGTGAAACCCCTATCAGTATCACTTGGGCTTGGTCTAGGTTTCGTAACGAAATCCCATCGTCGTGAGCCAGTGTGTATTCAATGGCAGCAATACGTGCATCATATTGATTCATATTCTGCATAGATAAACCATGGGTTCGGTTAAGTTTGGGCTCAGGTTCTAGGCCGACTTCTTTTTGAATCGGGGCGACTAAGCTCTGGACGATATCTTGGCAGAACCCGGCACTTTGAGTAATGATTTGCTTTACTTCGGGGGAGATAATCGAATAGAAAACCAAAGGGCGCAACTGCGTTTCATGGAAGATAATATCAATTTTTTGTTTAATTTCCTGCGCGCGAGCTTCGCTTGTGACAAACGGCAGAGTATAAGAAATAAATGACAGAGGAAATTGAGAAAGTACGGCGTGTCCCAAAGTTTCAGCGGTGATCGCTGTTCCATCAGAAATAAAAAAAACAGTGCGTTGAACTTGGCTTGCCATATTATTCATTGCTCCTAATTCGGTCATCATTATTTGTCTCTTATTGTATTTATCACTGGATATTGGGAGATATTATCTTTGTTTAAAGTTTAAAAATTAGTTTATAGGGGGAACTATAGCCATTTTTTGAACGATTTATAGAACAAAAAAGTTTTCTTCAGTGATGGAACGATTCACCTGTCCATCTTCTCTTAGCGTCTGTGCTAGTCTATTTCACGAGGCGAATTTTCGCCAACGAGATTTTTTACGATTTGTACTCTGTCACTAAATTGCTATAAAAGGATCGCTTTCAATGTCCACAAATGGCCTCACTCCGTGTAATGTACTTTGGTATAACCAATTAGGGATGAATGATGTTGACCGTGTTGGGGGCAAAAATGCTTCTCTCGGTGAAATGATCACTAACTTATCTGATCTGGGAGTATCCGTACCTAACGGTTTCGCGACAACCGCACAGGCGTTTAATGATTTTCTGGAGCAGAGCGGTGTAAATCAGCGCATTTATAACCTGCTAGATGAAACGGATATTGATGATGTGAACCAACTGGCTGTAGCAGGTGCTCAGATCCGTCAATGGGTGATTGATACACCACTGACGAAGGAGTTGGAACAAGATATTCGTGATGCATTTGCGCAACTGTCAGAAGGTGAAGCGGAAGCCTCATTTGCTGTCCGTTCATCGGCAACTGCTGAGGATATGCCTGACGCTTCGTTTGCAGGGCAACAGGAAACATTCCTTAACGTTCAAGGGATAGACGCAGTCTTAGTTGCGATTAAACACGTTTTTGCTTCACTATTTAATGACCGTGCGATTTCATATCGCGTTCACCAAGGTTATGATCACCGCGGCGTAGCACTTTCTGCGGGTGTTCAACGCATGGTACGTTCAGATTTAGCCTCATCGGGTGTCATGTTTACGATTGATACTGAATCGGGCTTCGATCAAGTTGTATTTATCACCTCTGCGTATGGTTTAGGTGAGATGGTGGTACAAGGCGCTGTGAACCCTGACGAGTTTTATGTTCACAAACCAACGTTAACCAATAACCGTCCTGCGATTGTACGTCGTACACTGGGCTCAAAAAAATTACAAATGGTGTATGCCAACAGTAAAGAGCACGGAAAACAAGTACAAATCGAAGATGTGCCAGAGGCTCTACGCAATCGTTTCTCTTTGGCTGATCACGAAGTTGAAGAGCTTGCACGCCAAGCTTTACAGATTGAAAAACACTACGGTCGCCCAATGGATATTGAATGGGCAAAAGACGGTCATAATGGACGTTTGTATATAGTTCAAGCCAGACCAGAAACTGTTCGTTCTAATCAACAAGTGATGGAGCGTTATCAATTAAAACAACAAGGACAAGTTTTAGTTGAAGGACGTGCAATTGGTCATCGAATTGGCTCAGGGGCTGTTAAAGTTATTCATAACTTGAGTGAAATGGATAGAATTCAGGTGGGAGATGTACTTGTTACCGATATGACCGACCCTGATTGGGAGCCTATCATGAAAAAAGCGGCTGCGATTGTTACCAATCGTGGTGGGCGCACCTGCCATGCTGCGATTATCGCTCGTGAGTTAGGGATTCCAGCCGTTGTCGGTTGCGGTGATGCGACTGACCGCTTGCAAGAAGGCCAAGAGGTGACTATTTCTTGTTCTGAAGGTGATACAGGCTTTGTATATGAAGGTAAACTAGCGTTTGAGATTCATAGCTCTGAAGTGAGTGATATGCCAAGCCTAGATGTCAAAATTATGATGAACGTGGGTAACCCTGACCGTGCATTTGATTTTGCTTGTTTACCTAATGAAGGCGTGGGTTTAGCTAGGCTTGAATTTATCATCAATCGTATGATTGGTGTTCACCCAAGAGCGTTGCTGGAATTTGATAAGCAATCTCCTGAGCTACAAGCAGAAATTCGCCAAATGATGGCGGGTTATGATGACCCGATTGAATTTTATGTCGGTAAATTAACCGAAGGAATTTCGACGTTAGCCGCAGCCTTCTGGCCAAAACGCGTTATTGTCCGTTTATCTGACTTCAAGTCAAACGAATATGCCAACTTAGTCGGTGGGGATATTTATGAACCTGAAGAAGAAAACCCAATGTTAGGTTTCCGTGGTGCAGGGCGCTATGTGTCTGATAGCTTCCGTGCCTGTTTTGCATTGGAATGTGAAGCGGTTAAACGTGTTCGCAATACCATGGGCCTAACAAATGTTGAAATCATGATCCCATTCGTTCGCACGGTTGCACAGGCGGAAGCCGTAGTTGCAGAATTGGCTAAACATGATTTGAAACGTGGTGAAAATGGCTTAAAAGTTATTATGATGTGCGAAATTCCATCAAATGCTTTACTGGCTGATCAATTCCTCGAACATTTTGACGGTTTCTCTATCGGTTCGAATGATATGACTCAGTTAACGTTAGGTCTTGATAGGGACTCGGGGGTTGTTTCTGAATTATTCGATGAACGAAACGATGCCGTGAAAGCGATGCTATCCATGGCAATACAGGCTGCGAAACGCCAAAATAAATATGTAGGCATTTGTGGGCAAGGGCCATCCGATCATCAAGATTTTGCTCAATGGTTGGTTGATGAAGGTATTGATAGTTTATCTTTAAACCCTGACACCGTCGTGCAAACATGGCTAACGATAGCTGAAAATCAATAACTATTTAGTTTTTTAATTATCAAGGCTGAATGTGAATAACATTCAGCCTTTGTGTTTACTTAATCAAAACTACCTATTATAGAAATTGATAAATTCTATAATAGGTAGTTTGATATTAAATAGTTTTGAATAAGTGGTTGTGTAATGCTTTTTAGGCATAAACAACCAATAAGTCTTATATAATTACCCTTATTATGTGTATTAAATTTAACAGGCAAATATATGCTAAATAAGAGTAACGCAAGTTAATTAATTATATAACGCTAAAGGAGTATCATAACGAATAATAATGACAAAAATTGATGTTAATCAATAATTATAAAGTGATGTTCTGATTATGACATGAATAGTATTCATATTAAATAAAGATAAAAAAAAAGCCTATCATGGGCTGACAGGCAAAGACTACACACAGCAATTCAGTTTTAATAAAGCAACGCCTAAAAGGGGAAGGGTGCGGCTTCTTAGATTCATATGATTCAATAATTGAATATTAAACTATTCATATTATACAATCATTAAGAACACTCTCAATATTAATATTACTCATTGTTACTTAAAGAGAATTAATTCAATAGATTTATGTTAACATAAATTAGACTAAATACTAACGTTAGAATGTTAAATATTGTTTCTAAATATTAATGGAGCTGGATTTATTAAGTTCGCAGGCATGTATAGCTTAAACATACCTGCGACTAATTGGCGGTATACTACTTTTTAATCGAAAACTCTTCCTCTAGAAACTTTTCAGTTTCTGTTAAGTCTTCATTCGGAACAGCGACTTCGTTCATCCAAGCTTTTAATAAGCTGTAAGAAACGGCTAATACAACCGGGCCGATAAACAAACCAATCATACCAAATGATAAAATTCCCCCAATAACACCAACAAGGATTAGAACCATGGGTAAGTCTGCGCCCATTTTAATTAGCCATGGGCGAAGAACGCCATCCATAGTAGCGACAACTGCAGCCCAAATGGCCAAGATGATCCCCCAGGTCGTATCTCCTGTCCAAAACAGCCATAACACGGAAGGGATCATGATTAATAAAGGTCCTAATTGAGCCACACAACAAATAAACAATAGAACAGTCAAGATTGCTGCATAACCGATGCCAGAAAGGGCGAGGCCAATACCACCGACGATGGCTTGAATTAGTGCAGTCACGACAACACCTAACGCAACGGCTCGAATAGATTGCGCTGCTAATACGACAGCTGCATCTCCACGGATCCCTGCCAGACGCACAGCAAAATGGCGGATACCAACCATGACTGATTCGCCTTTAAGATAGAGTAAACCACTAAACAGCAGCATTAACATTAAGTGAAAAACAAATCTTCCTGCGCTAATGGCTTGAGTGGCAAACCACCCTGCAGCTTGGCCAAAGTAGGGTTGAATTTTGGCCAGTAAAGCATTACCCCCACTGGCAACTAAGCTATGCCATGCGTAGTAAATTTTTTCACCTACCATCGGGATAGTATTTAGCCATTCTAAATCAGGCAGTGTTAGGCTTGATGGTGATTTAGCTAAATCAATAAGTGGAGTACTGTTTTCAATAATACTGCCAATTAGGATACCTAATGGGATAACGAATAATAGTAATATAAGAAGAACCATCACTAATGCAGCTAACCAGCGCTTGCGCCATAAGCGAACTTCTAGTCTTAATAATAGTGGCCAAGTTGCAATTACCATCATTCCCGCCCATACAAAGCCAAGAATAAATGGATTAAGTACCCAAAAACAGGCTGCTATCATTAAAACGATGGATAATAGGCCGAAAATAAGTTTGGGAAGATCCAAGCGTTTTTGCGATTTTTCCATTAATGATTGATCCTTTGTAAATGAAAATTCTGCGTGTGTAGCAAATTTTTAGGTGAAAATAACGTAATTATTTTTCACGGTTAAAAAAAACAATATTGTGATATGGTTCATGATGACAATGTCATCAGCGGCTGTGCTGTCTTTACAGGCTGTGAAGGTAACTCATCATAGACCTCAGACACTATTGTGCAACTTAAAATAAAGATAGTACATAACGAGTAATGCGAACACTAAACAACAAGAGTCATCGTTAATAATGATCCCGCGTATATCAGAAGCTCCTCATCTTAGTCATTTAGTTATTGAGTTCTTGCATGAGCTACAAGAACACGGTTTTACTGGGGATAACGGCACCAGCTATGCTGAGCGTTTATCCATGGCGACAGACAATAGTATTTACCAACTATTACCCCAAGCGGTTGTGTTTCCGCGTTCGAGTGCAGATGTACAAATAATCACTCGGCTTGCGGGGCAAACGAAATTTCGTGAGCTTAGCTTTACCCCACGGGGAGGGGGAACGGGAACTAATGGGCAATCCTTAACCGAAGGGATTGTTGTGGATATGTCCCGTTATATGAATCGAATTTTAGAAATAAACCCAGAGCAAGGTTGGGTTAAGGTTGAGGCGGGGGTCATCAAAGACCAATTAAATCAATTCCTCAAACCTTATGGCTATTTCTTTTCACCAGAGCTATCTACCAGTAACCGAGCAACACTAGGTGGAATGATCAACACTGACGCATCAGGTCAAGGCTCATTAGTATATGGTAAAACCTCTGATCACGTGTTAGGCGTCAAAGCTATGGTCATAGGGGGAGAATGCTTAGATACGCGTGCTATGCCTATTGAACTCGCCCAAACGATTGCGTCAGAAGATTCTACAGTAGGGCACATTTATAAAACGGTGCTAGAACGCTGTTTAAAGCAACGCTCTTTAATTGAAGAAAAATTTCCCAAATTAAATCGTTTTCTGACAGGCTATGATTTACGTCATGTGTTTAATGATGAGTTAACAGAATTTGACCTTACTCGTATTCTCACTGGTTCAGAGGGCTCCCTTGCCTTTATCACTGAAGCAACATTGGATATTACACCACTCCCTAAAGTCCGTCGTTTAGTGAATGTGAAATATGACTCATTTGAGTCTGCACTGCGTAATGCTCCCTTTATGGTGCAAGCTAAAGCGCTATCAGTTGAAACTGTGGATTCAAAAGTGCTTAATCTGGCAAAAGAAGACATCGTTTGGCATTCCGTCAAAGCCTTAATTACGGATGTGCCAAACAAAGAGATGTTAGGGTTAAACATCGTTGAATTTAGTGGCGATGATGAAAATGAAATCAATCAATTGACTGAAAGCTTGTGCCAACGCTTAGATGAATTAATGGCGGATAATCAAGCTGGGGTGATTGGCTATCAAACTTGCCATGATCTTGAAGATATTACGCGTATTTATAACATGCGTAAAAAAGCCGTGGGGCTGTTGGGCAACAGTAAAGGTGCGGCGAAGCCAATTCCATTTGTTGAGGATACCTGCGTTCCTCCTGAGCATCTTGCTGATTATATAGTGGAATTCCGTGCGTTATTAGACAGTCATAAATTGAATTATGGTATGTTTGGTCATGTGGATGCCGGGGTATTACATGTTCGTCCAGCGCTTGATATGTGCGATCCACAGCAAGAAGTATTGATGAAACAAATTTCTGATGAAATTGTTGCGTTAACTGCTAAGTACGGTGGGTTGTTGTGGGGAGAGCACGGGAAAGGTTTCCGTGCGCAATATAGCCCTGAATTTTTTGGTGATGTGCTATACGGTGAGTTGCGTAATATCAAAGCGGCATTTGACCCTGATAACCGCTTGAATCCGGGCAAAATTTGCCCACCTGCGGGGCTGGATGCACCGATGAAGCAGGTTGATGGCATCAAACGAGGAACGTATGACCGACAAATACCCGTCCAAATGCGCCAAGAATTCCGTGGTGCAATGGAATGTAATGGTAATGGGCTGTGTTTCAATTTTGATGTGAAGAGCCCGATGTGCCCGTCGATGAAGGTGAGTGGCCAACGAATTCATTCTCCAAAAGGCCGGGCGACACTTGTCCGTGAGTGGCTAAGGCTATTAGCTGAACAAGGCGTTACACCAGAACACCTTGAAAAAGGCATTACGCAAGACCAACCGTCATTGCGTGGGCTGATAGAAAAAACACGTAACACTTGGCGTGCTAAACAAGGTGATTATGACTTTTCTCATGAAGTGAAGGCCTCAATGGCTGGTTGTCTTGCCTGTAAAGCTTGCTCAACGCAATGCCCAATTAAAATTGATGTCCCATCATTTAGAGCAAAATTTTTAGCGTTGTATCATGGGCGTTATTTGCGTCCTATTCGGGACCATATTGTTGCAAACGTTGAAGCAAGTGCGCCATTATTTTCCAAACTACCTGGCGTATTTAATTTCTTCTTGCGTCAACCAGTGGTGCAAAAATTGAGCCAGCACACCATTGGTATGGTCGATTTACCGTTATTTTCTCAACCAACGTTAAAACAAGAACTTTCAGGCCATGCTGCGGTTTCTCTCACGCTTGAACAACTTGAAAGTATGACTGCTTCACAGCGTGAAAACTATGTGCTGGTGGTCCAAGATCCTTTCACGAGTTATTACGATGCCAAAGTGGTGGCAGATTTTGTCCATTTAATTGAGAAATTAGGTCTTAAACCTGTGTTGCTACCGTTCTCGCCGAATGGAAAAGCACAACACATCAAAGGCTTTTTAGCGAAGTTTGCTAAAACGGCTCGTAAGACGGCAGATTTTTTAAACCGAGTGGCAAAATTGCAGTTGCCAATGGTTGGTGTTGACCCCGCATTGGTACTTTGTTATCGCGATGAATACCATGAAATTTTGGGCAAAGACCACTGCCAATTTACTGTGATGTTGGCGCATGAATGGTTAATGACATTGCCTGCGCCACACAATGTGCAAACCGCATCGACCCAGCCGTGGTATTTTTTCGGTCATTGTACTGAATCAACGGCTTTACCTAATAGTGCGAATCAATGGGCTGTGTTATTTGCACGCTTTGGGCAAACATTAAATAATGTTAGTGTTGGCTGTTGTGGTATGGCTGGGACTTATGGACACGAAGTCGCCAACCTTGAAAATTCAAAAGGAATTTATAACTTATCGTGGAAAGGCGCGATGTCTTCTTTGCCAAAAGAACGCTGCTTAAGTTCAGGTTATTCTTGCCGTAGCCAAGTAAAACGAATGGAAAATGTATCGATAAAACATCCGATTCAAGCGCTGCTGGAGATAGTTTAATGATTTGGAAACGTCAATTTAATTTGCAACAACTCACTGAAATGTCAAAAATCTGCATGTTAGGGCATCTCGGCATTGAAATCACGGCAATTGGAGATGATTATTTAGAGGGGATAATGCCTGTTGATCATCGCACCAAACAGCCTTTTGGGTTATTGCATGGCGGTGCTTCTGTTGTATTAGCTGAATCCTTAGGTTCAATTGCGGGTTATATGTGCTCGGAAGGAGAACAAAAGGTGGTCGGGTTAGAAATCAATGCCAATCATGTTCGTGCGGCTCGTTCAGGAGTTGTTAAAGGCATATGTAAACCTATTCACTTAGGGCGTCGTCAGCAAGTATGGAATATTGAGATTTTCAATGAGCAAGGCAAATTGTGTTGTACTTCTCGCCTGACAACCGCTGTATTATTTGAATGATAACCACTTTAACTGTATGGGTTTTTTGGCTGGAGATAGGCCAGAAAACCCGATAAAACCCTTTGCTTTGTATGGCTTTATGCCCATTCTTTCTATAAATTCATTTTTTATCAAGTTAATTAAGTTGTATAATAAATGCACCTTTATTAATTTGTGTCATTTAAGTGTATTATTTAGTACAAATTTAAATAAAAAACACAACTCTACTTATTTGTTGTTTATCAATTGGTTAAGCTTGTTTTCTTGTTGTTTTGTTTGCTTTTTGATCTGAATGCGAGCAAAAAAAGTGCTAAAATAGCTATAACCTCTTAAAACAAATGGTTGAAGTCAATTAGCTAATCATTACCATAGGGTAGGCAGAGTTAATCTCCTGATAACAGGCTGAAAAGCCATAAGAAATGTGGGGTCAATATGACTGACGGTGTAGAGACATTTTCATTTGATGAAAACAATTGGCAGGGAGTTAGCCTGACACAAAGCGCTGCAAAACAAATCAAAAAATTGATGGTGCAAAACCCAAATACAAAAGGGCTTTCACTCGGCGTAAAACAGTCTGGCTGCGCAGGTTTCGGTTATGTGTTTGAAATGATCGAAAACCCAACAGACCAACACCTGTTATTTGAACTCGATGGTGCACACCTTTATGTGCCAAAAGAAGCAATGCCATTTATTGATGGTACAGTCGTTGATTTTGTCCAAGAAGGGCTGAATCAAATTTTCAAATTTAATAACCCGAAAGCCCAACATGCCTGTGGGTGTGGTGAAAGCTTCGGCGTTTAACATGTGAAGTCAGATTATGTCACAGAGCAATGTAGAAGTTGGCGATGATGTTCAAAGCTGGCTTGATGACCAGCGTTATAAAGAAGGCTTCTTTACCGAAGTCGCAACGGATGAAATGGCGAAAGGCATCAACGAAGATGTTATTCGCGCAATTTCAGCTAAACGTAATGAGCCTGAGTGGATGCTCCAATTCCGTCTTGATGCCTTTAATCACTGGAAAGGCATGGAAGAACCTCATTGGCTTAAAGCAAATTACCCAAATCTCGATTACCAAGACTACAGCTATTATTCTGCGCCATCTTGTGGCTCATGTGATGATACCTGTGGTTCGCAATCTGGTGCTACACAAGGCACTGGTGTGGCGGAAACCAATAATTATTTAACGGCTGAAGTTGAAGAAGCCTTTAACCAATTAGGTGTTCCTGTACGTGAAGGGAAGGCCGTTGCGGTTGACGCCATTTTTGACTCGGTCTCAGTATCTACAACTTACCGTGATGACTTAGCGAAACATGGTGTTATTTTTTGTTCGTTCAGTGAGGCTATTCAAGAGTACCCTGAACTGGTACAGAAATACCTCGGGTCAGTCGTTTCGAGCCATGATAACTTTTTTGCTGCATTAAATGCGGCAGTGGCTTCAGATGGTACCTTTGTGTATGTACCAAAAGGCGTACACTGCCCAATGGAGCTATCAACGTATTTTAGGATCAACGCAGCCAAAACCGGCCAGTTTGAGCGCACGATTTTAATTGCTGATGAAGGTAGTTATGTGAGCTATATCGAAGGGTGTTCCGCACCTGTTCGTGATAGTTATCAGCTCCATGCAGCGGTTGTTGAAGTTATTATTCATAAAGATGCCGAAGTTAAATATTCGACTGTCCAAAACTGGTTCTCCGGTGGAGATAGCGAAGCCGGTGGGATCCTAAACTTTGTGACTAAACGCGCATTGTGTGAAGGTGAAAATTCAAAAATGTCATGGACACAGTCAGAAACTGGCTCTGCCATCACATGGAAATACCCAAGCGTTATCCTTAAAGGGGACAACTCTGTCGGTGAATTTTACTCCGTTGCATTAACGAACGGTAATCAACAAGCGGATACCGGAACGAAAATGATCCATATCGGGAAAAACACTCGTTCAACGATCATTTCTAAGGGGATTTCTGCAGGTAAAAGCCAAAACAGTTATCGCGGTTTAGTGAAAATTCTACCGAGTGCACATAACGCTCGTAACTTTACCCAATGTGACTCTATGTTAATAGGTACCCAATGTGGTGCACATACATTCCCATATGTGGAAGTTAAGAATAATACGGCACAACTCGAACATGAAGCGACAACCTCACGTATTGGGGAAGACCAGTTATTTTACTGTTTACAACGTGGTATCAGCGAAGACGATGCAATTTCAATGATTGTAAATGGTTTCTGCAAAGATGTGTTCTCGGAGCTTCCATTGGAGTTTGCTGTAGAAGCACAAAAATTACTGGCGATCAGCTTAGAGCACAGCGTTGGCTGATCCTAACCGAGTTTATTTGCGCTAAAGCGCTAAAGGCATGTAAATATGTTAAGTGTTAAAGATTTACACGTGAGTGTAGAAGGTAATGAGATTTTAAAAGGGTTATCTCTGGAGGTAAAACCAGGGGAAGTTCACGCTATCATGGGGCCAAATGGCTCTGGTAAAAGTACATTATCCGCCACACTTGCTGGCCGCGAAGAGTATGAAATTGATAGCGGTGAAGTGACGTTTAAAGGAAAAGACCTATTTGAACTAGATCCAGAAGAGCGTGCAGGGGAAGGCGTTTTTCTTGCATTCCAATACCCTGTTGAAATTCCAGGCGTCAGCAACCAATTTTTCTTACAAACGGCAGTGAATGCAGTTAGAGAATATCGTCAGCAAGAAGCATTAGATCGTTTCGATTTCCAAGATTTTATTGAAGACAAAATCAAATTATTAGAAATGCCAGAAGATTTACTTGCGCGTTCTGTCAACGTAGGTTTCTCCGGTGGCGAGAAAAAACGTAATGATATCTTGCAGATGGCGGCTTTAGAACCGCAATTGTGTATTCTCGATGAAACTGACTCTGGTTTAGATATCGACGCGCTGAAAATTGTGGCAAATGGTGTGAATTCATTACGTTCGCCTGAGCGTTCTTTTATCATCGTAACCCACTATCAGCGTATTTTAGATTATGTGAAGCCTGACTTTGTCCATGTGTTATATCAAGGGAAAATCATCAAATCAGGTGATTTCAGTTTAGCGAAAAAACTGGAGGAGCAGGGTTATGGCTGGCTTATTGACCAACAGTGAAAGAGCTCAAAAACGTGCAGAAGTTGCGAAGCTTAACGAGCAAGCAATGTCACGTTTTTCTGAATTATTTGAACAACGACATGGTGCAAATTCTCAACATGCTAAAACCCATTGGGAAATAGCAAAACAAGTTGGTTTACCTGTGTTTCGCCATGAAGATTGGCACTATACTCCACTAAATACTGTACTTGAGACTCAGTATCGTTTTAGTGATGGTGATGTTGTAGCACAAGACTGCGAAGCACTGGCTCTGCCAATTGACGCATATCGCCTTGTTTTAATCGATGGGCGTTATAGTTCCACATTAAGCTCTATTGATATGGGGCCATTCCAAGTGGCTTTGCTTGATAATCAAGACTTGCTTCCTTCACCTGTAAATAGCGAGATTTTCTTGCATTTAACAGAAAGCTTGGCGGTACAACCGTTAGTCGTCCACCTTGCAGCAAATAAAATAGCAGAAAAGCCACTGTATTTGCTTAATATTTCAACAGGTGGTGGCGATAAACAGGCCACTAATATTAGCCAGTATCGGTATCATTTTACGTTAGATGCAAATAGTAAAGCCCAAGTTATTGAGCATTATGTCAGTTTGAATGAGCAAACACACATGACTGGCAGCCGTTTAACAGTTGAAGTCGGTGATAACGCAGACTTTAGTCACTTTAAGTTAAATGTTGAAAATGGCCAGGCTCAGCATTTTGCTCACAATGATATTGTTATTGGGCGCGATAGCCGTGTGAAAAGTACCAGTTTTTTACTTGGCGCATTATTAACACGAAACCATACCAGTGCTCGCCTTGACGGTGAAAATACTGAGTTTGAACTCAACAGTATACTGCTCCCTAAAGGCAATGAAATTGCAGATACTCGTACGTATTTAGAGCACAATAAAGGCTACTGCAATAGTCGTCAATTACACAAAGTGATTGCGATGGATAGCAGTAAAGCTGTCTTTAATGGCATGATCAAAGTCGCACCTAACGCATTAAAAACAGATGGCCAAATGACTAACAACACGTTGTTGTTAGGTGAAAAAGCAGAAATTGATACTAAACCTCAGCTTGAAATTTATGCAGATGACGTAAAGTGTGGTCACGGTGCAACGGTCGGTCGTATTGATGACGAACAACTGTTTTATCTACGCTCAAGAGGAATTGAAGGTAAAGCAGCAAAACATATGATTATTATCGCATTTGCTGCAGAACTTACAGAATCTATTGAATCGGAAGAGTTAAAACACGCTGTGATGGCAAACATCCGCCAGCGCTTAGCGGAGGTTTAATATCCATGCTATTCAATGTCGCTTCAGTAAGGCAGGATTTTCCTGCCTTATCACAGTCAGTCAATAATCATCCGTTGGTTTATTTAGATAGCGCCGCAAGTGCACAAAAGCCTTTGCAAGTTATTGAAAAAGAAAGTGAGTTTACGTTACATCAGTATGCCGCAGTTCACCGCGGCATACATACTCTCAGTGCAAATGCGACGACAATGATGGAGGAGGCTCGCCAAAAAGCCGCCGCTTTCATTCACGCAGCTTCAAATGAAGAAATCGTGTTTGTTAAAGGCACAACGGAAGGTATTAACCTTGTTGCAAATAGTTTTGGTCGAAAGTATTTCCATGAAGGGGACAATATTGTCATCACTGAAATGGAGCACCATGCGAATATTGTACCTTGGTATATGTTAGCGGAAGAAATTGGTTTTGAAATTCGAGTTATCCCAATTTCTGACGATGGTAGACTGCAATTAGATGTATTAAATGATGTCATTGATTCGCGTACGCGATTATTGAGCTTTACACATATCTCTAATGTATTGGGAACAGTTAATCTAGTACAAGATATCATTAAACAAGCGCGAGCAATTGCGGCATCAAAAGGCGGAGAGATCGCAGTATTGGTCGATGGTGCGCAAGGTGCAATGCATCAGCAGGTTGATGTGCAAGCCTTAGACTGTGATTTCTATGTGTTTTCAGGGCATAAGCTATATGGCCCGACAGGTATTGGTATCCTTTATGGCAAAAAAGCTATTTTGGATATGATGCCACCATGGGAGGGCGGTGGGGCAATGATCCGCCAAGTCAGCCTGACCAAAGGGATCACTTTTGCCGATGCGCCATGGCGCTTTGAAGCGGGAACACCGAACGTTAGCGCAATTATTGGGTTAGGGGCGGCATTCGATTATTTAAATGCATTTAATTTACCTGATGCATTTGCTCATGAAGCTGAAGTAATGGCATATGCCTCTAAGAAATTGCAAGAGATACCATCAGTTATTTTATATGGCAATGACCAACGGAAAGGCGTTTTGGCGTTTAATCTAGGCCAGCACCATGCCTATGATGTGGGTTCTTTTCTCGATAGATATGGTATTGCTATCCGTACTGGTCATCACTGTGCTTTACCATTAATGGAACATTATCACGTTCCTGCTATGTGCCGTGCTTCTGTGGGGATATACACCACGAAAGAAGAAATCGATTCTTTATACAATGCGTTACAGCGCATTAAAAAATTGTTAGGCTAAGCACATAAGAAATATATGGTAAAGGAACTGAGCATGCCCGCATTACCCGATGAAAATAAGTTATTACGTAATTTCTCCCGTTGTCAAGACTGGGAGGAACGCTATCTCTATATGATAGAGCTAGGGGGACGTTTACCTGAACTCTCTGAGGTACAACGAGGCGATAATAATTTAATCGCAGGGTGCCAAAGCCAAGTGTGGATTGATATGCAAAAACAAGCAGACGGTACAATTACGTTTGCTGGTGACAGCGATGCAGCAATCGTTAAAGGGTTAGTTGCTATTGTGATTATCCTTTTTCAAGGCAAAACGGCGCAACAAATACTCGCACTCGATGTGAAGTCATTTTTTGAACAACTCGCATTGGAGCAACATTTAACACCTTCGCGAACTCAAGGTTTAAATGCGATGATCCGTACAATTTTATCGCGTGCGGCACAATTAGTATAATCCTACCGAGGGAGCGTTATGCTCCCTTGAGGTTGTTGACAAAGCGGGATAAAAGCGTGGTTTTTCCCGCTTTGTGTTATCAGCCGAAAATCAATAAATTGATTTTCCTAATTTATTTTCAAAACCTATCAGACTTGCTGCCAAACAGAATAGGTTTGTCAGCAAGTCTGGAGGGAGTTTTATACTCCCTTACTTATATTTTACTTCTTGGTTATTATTTTTTATCCGACCAATCCATTCAGGTCATTGCATTTGACTATCATAAAAAGACTACCTCCTTATTAATACTTAATAAAAATATTTAATTAGTATTAAAGATATGAAGGATAGTTGCTATTATGAACAATAATCATTGAATTATTGTAAGAACACTATTTTCCTTGGAGTAGGTATGAAAAGAGTTTTGACGGTGGCAAGTTTATTTGTCATGAGCGCCTTATTGGCTCCAGCTCAAGCAAAAGAATATCCATTACCTGACAGTAACACTCGTCTTATCGGGGAAAATTACACGTATATCGTCCCCAATGATGGGAGACCATTGGAGGCCATTGCAAGTGAGCACCAAATCGGCCTACTCGGTATGCTTGAAGCAAACCCAGGAACAGACCCGTACCTTCCTGAAGCGGGTAAAGAACTCATCATTCCAGCGCAAATGTTGTTACCATCAACACCAAGAACGGGAATTGTGATTAATCTGGCGGAGTTGCGTTTATATTATTACCCTGCGAACAGTGAAGAAGTGATTGTTTATCCTATTGGTATCGGCCAGTTAGGTCGCGACACACCTGAAATGGTGACTTCAGTAAGTCAGTCAATTAAAGATCCTACATGGACACCAACGGAGAATATCCGCAAAAATTACGCGAAAGAAGGTATAACGCTTCCTGCGGTAGTCCCGGCAGGGCCTGAAAATCCAATGGGCTTGTATGCATTGCGACTCGCATATGGGCGTGGTGAATATCTCATTCATGGTACTAATGCAGATTTTGGTATTGGTATGCGAGTGAGCTCCGGTTGTATTCGTTTACGTCCTGATGATATTGAAGCATTATTTAAGACAGTACCAAAGGGGACTCGTGTCCAAGTTATTGATCAGCCTGTCAAATACTCCAAAGAAACTGATGGCAGTTATTACATTGAGGTGCATCAGCCATTGTCACGAACAAGCGGTGATGACCCACAAACCATGCCAATCAAGCTGTCTGACGATTTCAAGCGTTTTCTAGAAAATGAAGGGATTGATAAGGCTTTAGTGGAAAAAGAGCTAGCAAGGCGTTCTGGTATGCCTGTGCGTGTAAATAATGATCAGAGTAATGGTATCCCTGAAGATGAAACACAACACCAAGGTTTAGTACCTATTGAGCCATTCTCGATTTCACAGCCAGAACCCATCTATGACGGTAAAGTTGGGGCCTTGCTACCTGCGAAATACCGCTCTTCTGTTGTAACTCAATAACCCTGACAAAATAATAAGGGCCTATTTTCATAGGCCCTCATAAATGCTACTAGCTTCAAAGAAGGATCTTTAAGACTAGATTATCGCCAAATCGAACTTATTTTTTGTAAGTACGAACTTGGTTATCCAGACGTTGGTTAGCACGTGCTGCTTCTTCTTGAGCTGTCTGTACGTCAGAGCGCAGAGACTGAACGTCGTTGCTCAGTTGATCAACTTTACCATTCAGAGTTTGCACATCTGAAGAGAGTTTTTGCACTTCAGTGCTGTTAGAACAACCCGCTAGTAATGCTGAAGCTAATACGATAGAGCCCAGTACAATTTTAGTACGAATCATTATTTTACCCTCTAGATTGATTTATCTTGAAAATATAAAAAAGCAAGTCACCAAACAATAGAGCTAAGCTTGTTATCTTAAAGCTTGCTATATCCCTTTAAAACAACCTAATGAAAATTAGGGTATGGCACTTACTATGTCTTATGCTAGTACTAAATATGAAGTTTTGCTAGAAATACTTTATATTTAGTACTAGGAAAAAGAAGAAAAATTTAAATTAAGATCAATGAAGGTTGTTATTTGACCAATTTAAGTGGGGTTTATGATATTACACTTAAAATGCAATAAGATATTTACTAGAGAAAAGTAAATAAAGGGATAGTTACATCAAGGCAGCACTAAATGTTAAATCTAAATAAAAAGGCCGATAGCTAAAATAATCACTATCGGCCTTTTAGAAGACAATTAAAGACTAATTAAAGTACGTGAACTGAAGATGTATTGGTTGTTCCGCTTTGTACTAATGCGCCAGAGACCATTACAACCGCATCACCAGAAACAGCTAAGCCACTTTCTAGAGCTGCACGTTTACCTTCACGATAAAAGTCATCTGTAGAAGTAAAACCACCAACTATCATTGGGATAACACCTTTAACTAACAGTAACTGGCGTGCAGTTTCTTCATTGGTAGTTAACGCTAAGATTGGTGCAGTAGGGAAATACTTACGGACAGACTTAGCCGATTTACCGCCATAAGTTGCAACAACGATTAATGGGACATCTAATTTTTCAGACATTTCCACCGCACCACGACATACAGCCTCAGTGACACGTAGGCGTTGGCTTGGTTTTTGGTTATCGATGCGAGTTTGCATTACACGGTCTGTACGCTCACAGATAGTTGCCATAATGGTAACAGCTTCTACCGGGTATTTACCTTTAGCACTTTCACCAGACAACATAACCGCATCAGTGCCATCTAAAATAGCATTGGCAACGTCCCCCGCTTCTGCGCGAGTAGGGCGTGGGTTTTTGATCATTGAATCAAGCATCTGGGTTGCTGTTATCACGACTTTACGTGCTGCAACACATTTTTCAATCATCATTTTTTGTGCAAAAATAACTTCTTCAACTGGGATTTCAACGCCTAAATCACCACGAGCGACCATGATGCCGTCAGAGGCTTCCAAAATCTCATCAAAGTTATTTAAACCTTCTTGGTTTTCAATTTTAGAAATAATTTGGATGTTTTCGCCACCGTGTTTTTTCAGGTGAGCTCGAATTTCTTCAACATCTGAGCGCTTACGAATGAATGAAGCAGCAACAAAATCAACACGTTGTTGGCAACCAAATACTAAGTCTTCTTTATCTTTTTCAGCTAACGCTGGAAGGCCAATTGAAACGCCTGGTAGGTTAACCCCTTTTTTCTCACCGAGGTCACCGTTATTTAAAACTTCACAAACAACTTCAGTTGCAGTGACATTAGTCACTTTCATGCCAATTAAGCCATCATCAACTAATACGGTATTGCCAACTTTTAAATCTGAAGTTAAACCTGCATAGGTTACTGCAACTTTATCTTTATTACCTACCACAGAGGTATCGGTAGTAAATGTAAAAGTTTGGCCAGCAACGAGAGAAACGTCGTTACCACCTTCCAATTTCATGGTGCGGATTTCAGGACCTTTAGTATCTAGCAAAATAGCGGCTTGCTTACCCGTATTTGCACAAACAGCGCGAAGGTTTTTGATACGTTGACCGTGTTCTTCGTAGTCACCGTGAGAGAAATTGAGGCGCATGACGTTCATGCCAGCATCAAGGAGTTGGGTCAGTTTTTCTTCTGATTCGGTTTTTGGACCGATAGTACAAACAATTTTGGTTTTTTTCATGGCAGTCTATCTAATGTTATAAAGGAAATCGGTATTGCCGCCGATGCTTAGTACATTTAATAAGTCGTGCGCATGGTGAACTTTGTTGCGCAACTCATTTATAAGAATAGGCGACAGTCTGGTGTTTAATGCATTTTATACTTAAATTTGTCACATTTTGATTCTTATTATAGTGTAGATGACAAATTCAATTAAAGCTAACGTATTGATTTGCTATTGTTGAAACCTTTCAGCCAGCGTGAGTATTATAGACAACAAAAAACTGTGAGACAAATCAAATTTTACTAAATTAAAAGAAGAAAGCGTTCAGATCAAAAATTCAGTTGAAATTAGGTCTCTTAATTTGTTGCGCAACAAATTAAGGGAATAATAATAGACAATCAAGCGAAATTTTAGTGGAGTAGGGCGATAAATTAAATGGTGCGTCCGAGTAGACTCGAACTACCGACCCCCACCATGTCAAGGTGGTGCTCTAACCAACTGAGCTACGGACGCACTGAGAGACTTGATTTGTGTTAATTTGAAATGGTGCGTCCGAGTAGACTCGAACTACCGACCCCCACCATGTCAAGGTGGTGCTCTAACCAACTGAGCTACGGACGCACTGAAAATTAACATTGTGTTCACTAGAAATGGTGCGTCCGAGTAGACTCGAACTACCGACCCCCACCATGTCAAGGTGGTGCTCTAACCAACTGAGCTACGGACGCATCTAAAAGTTATCTAGGTGACAACGGGGATGAATATTAACGTTATGAAGTTCATCTGGCAAGGGGAAAATGTATTTTCGTGATAGTTTGCTCGTATTTAAAACTATCTGGTGCGAAATACATCTTCTCCCATAATAAAAAGCTTAAAAAACCGTCGATTAGCGCGCTGAACGAAGTAAAACAACATCCTCTGTTTGCTTATGGATCCACATAATTCGTGTTGCCATTCCTATTGCAGCCGCACTCAACCCAATAATAAAGCCAATCCAGAAGCCTTTAGGCCCCATCGCCGGTGCAATGATATCAGTTAACGCTAAGATATAACCGGAAGGTAAGCCAAGTAACCAATATGCAGTGAAGGTAATAAAGAAAATAGAACGCGTATCTTTATAGCCACGTAAAATACCCGCACCAATAACTTGCACAGAGTCTGATAGCTGATAAATAGCGGCGTATAACATTAAACTGCTGGCTAAAACAACCACCTCAGGGTTTTTGTTATACATCATTGCAATCGGCTCACGGAAGGCGGCAGTGAGAACAGCCGTAAAACAAGCGACCATTAAGCCAACAGCAATGCCAGTATAAGATGAAACTTTAGCAGCTTCAGTTGATTTCTGTCCCAAGTTATAACCTACGCGAATGGTTGCAGCTATTCCTAATGATAATGGGAACATAAACATCACGGAGCTGAAATTCAATGCAACTTGGTGACCCGCTACAGCGACAACACCTAATGGAGCGACTAGCAGTGCAACGACAGCAAATAAAGTGACTTCAAAGAAAAGTGCCAAACCAATTGGCGTACCTAACACAATAATTCGCTTTAAGATTAATGGATTTGGCGATGTGAAAGAGAGTGTAGGGCGAATATCACGCTGCGCAGTAGCACGTTTCACATACCATCTCATCATCAGACACATAGCCCAATACACTGATGCAGTGGCGACACCGCAACCAACACCACCTAAAGCAGGGGCACCAAAGTGACCATAGATAAAGATATAGTTAATGGGAATATTAATCATTAAGCCGAGAAAACCAATCACCATCCCCGGTTTGGTTTTTGAAAGCCCTTCACATTGGCTACGATATACTTGATAAAATAAGTAGCCTGGGGCACCCCACATAATAGCATGTAAAAAACGGACAGATTTATCCGCCAATTCTTTATCAATATGGGGCATATTACTAATAATCAGCTGACTATTATAAAGAAGGCACATAATAGCTAAGGCTAAAAGTAGCGCTAACCACAGGCCTTGTTGAATTTGGTCACCAATTAAGTTACGACGACCTGACCCATTCATTTGTGCAACGATTGGGGTTAATGCCATTAAAATTCCTTGGCCAAAAAGAATAGCTGGCAGCCAGATAGAAAAACCAACTGCAACTGCGGACATCTCAATTTCACTAACGCTTCCAGCCATAACCGTATCCACAAACCCCATCGCAGTTTGTGAAAATTGAGCTAAAACGATAGGAATACCAAGTGCCAACAAGCTACGCGCTTCTGTAAAATATTTCTGCACGCATACACCTTTGTAATAAAAGCAAGTAAGAGGAAAAAAATTAGAAAAATAAATGGGTTACTAAAAACCCTTTGATTACTAAAAACCGCCCATTCTATCCCTTTTCTAAATAGATTCCAATAATGATATGGTAACAAACTATAAAAGAGCATTTTCAAACCGAATATATTACTGAATATAAGGTTTATTATCGTGTTGTTTACCACTCAAATAGGATAGATCTCTAAAAATTCTGATGTAAACTGAGTCTATTAATCCACTACACTGAGAATCATTATGTTTACAGGCATTGTTCAAGCGACTGCTCCTATTATTGAAATTACAGAAAGAGCCAACTTTAGAACTCATGTAATGAAGTTTACCCCAGAATTGCTGAAAGGTTTAGAAACAGGGGCTTCCGTTGCGCATAATGGTTGTTGTTTAACGGTAACAAAAATTGATGGCGAAAGAGTCAGTTTTGATCTAATTAAAGAAACCCTGAGATTAACTAATTTGGGGGAATTGCAAGAAGGTGATGTTGTTAATATCGAACGTGCTGCAAAATACGGCGACGAAATTGGTGGGCATGTTGTTTCTGGTCATATTATAACAACCGCTGAAATTAGCAAAATCTTCACATCTGAAGATAACCACCAAATTTGGTTGTCAATTCATGATAAACCATTAATGAAATACATTTTGCATAAAGGCTTTGTAGCGATTGATGGCATTAGTTTAACGGTCGGTGACGTGATCAATAATCGTTTTTGTGTGCATCTCATTCCTGAAACATTAGAGAGAACAACACTAGGTAAAAAACGTTTGGGTGATAAAATAAATATTGAGATAGATCCACAAACTCAGGCGATTGTTGATACTGTTGAGCGTGTTTTAAATCAAAAAGAACAAGAAAGATTATTACAACAAGCAGAAGAGTTGGCTGACGTAGCGAAAACAGAGTAAATAGGCATACAAAGTAATAATTGTGTTATGTGCTTTAAAGATCAATAGCGGCATAAACAGTGAGGTAGGCTATAGCAATAGTGGTTTATGCTATAGCCTGAATGAAACATGTTCAATCTTTGTTTATTGAATGTAGGTTATGGAGTTCTATTAAATAAAGATGATTAAAATTCTCAAAAATGACAACTCGCTCTAGCTTTCATTATTAATAGATCATTTTTCACTGAAATTGACAGAAAAGCTGGCGTTATCACGTTCAATTGCTTCAACTAATCGCCTGAAATGAGGGCTATTTTTATGCATCTCTAATGCCTGAGTGTCTTCCCATTCCTCGAAAACAATGTAACCATTCTCTTTAGCCATAAGATCATATTGAATGCATCCTTTCTCTCGGCGGCTTAGTTTTGCTAAGTCACGAACGATTTCTTTCGTTAAATACCCATCCGTCCTTTCTGTAGTAATTTGGGCATACACAACAATACTCATTCCGTTCTCCTTATGTATTAAGAACTATCTTAATGGGTACTTAGTTTTTGTATTGTAAAAAAGCGAATAACTCGATTTTAAAAATGCCGACGGCGTCATAGTAAAGTATCTTTTAAAATCACGGTAAAAGTGGGATTGATCATAATAGCCTGTTTCAAACCAACGGTAGGTGTCTTGTTCTACTACCATACTTTTTAAAACATGTTCTAAGCGACAATTGATCTGGTACCTTTTTGGCGTAATACCGTATTCTTTTAGAAACTCTTTTTGAATGACACGGACATGTAAACCTGTCTCTTCGGCAATTTCTGTAATTTTTTTAGTTGGGTTACGATATAGCAACTCTAAGATTTCATCTATGAAATGAGGTTTTTTCTTGGCTTTTGTCTTATTAAAACACTCTAACAGCTCTCTAAATGAAGAATTAGCTAAAGCTTCAAACCAGCGGTCTTCCCATATGCCACTTAGTGCGATGGGTTTATCCGTATAATTGAGTGTACTTTCAGGTAGTAAAAAACGTAAGGCATCATGACGAATACGTAATACCATGACTTTAGAATGATTGGGGCTAGCCGTAAATGTATTGACCCTAGGAATAATAAGTTGGTATGAGTCTGCGACTGAGTCGCTCTCAGTTGTCATGCAAAAAGCATCTGATGAAACCCAGATTTCAGCACCAGTTCCAGGGAAAATTTTGATTGCCTCTGTAAACTCTTTGATTATCAAAATAGAACTAACAAAGGATTTTAATTCATCTGGTGGATAATACTGTTTTAACATCATTCTTGAGCACTCATTATTTAATGTCACAATGATAACGTTTTTTAACAAGAAAAATAACCAAGAAATATCTATATCTTAGTAGATGACAAAATAAAAGCCTGATTTTTTAGTGAAATCCGCTTTGAATAAAGAAAATTGATGAGAAATATTAGGGTTTGCGCGTTAAGAATAATGGGTTATATAGCAAAATACTTAATAAGTATTACCGTATCCTCACAAGTGCTATACACTGAAGAAAGGTTTTCTTGAATTCACTAGAATAAAAACCATGCCGATAAGACTCGGCATGATTGATTCAGTAAACTACACTTTATGAATTCGCTTGGCAATCGACTTGCTTAACAGCTTGATTATTTTTGCTGGCACAACGTTGCATAAAATAGCCAATGGCCATTGGGATAATTGTGACTGCCATAACTCCGGTTGTTGCCAACAATGGGTCGAAGGTCAAGGTAGAAACAAGTAGGCTTGCTAAAAAACATAACCCTAATTGTAAGGCATTTTGTAAGGCAGCTGCTTTACCGCTCGCACTAGGAAATGTATTTAGTGCTTTAGATACTGCAATTGGGTAAGAGGCTCCATTCATTGCTGCCATAAAGCAGAATGGGATCAAGATCATGGTTAATGATGGTGTGGTATAGATAGCCATGATGAATAAAATGGACATGCTTACCGCGTAACCAAGAAGTAACAATGGAAATATTGTTTCTGCTCGGATTTTTGCTAATAAAATACGGCAGCCATATCCACCAATAATGAAGGCTAACGTTTGTGGAATATAACTCAAGCCAATATCAGCAGGATTGAAGCCCATATTGCGTAAAATAAAGGGAGAACCTGTTAGCCAAGCGAAGAAGCCCGCACTACAGGATGCATAAACTAGTACGTTGCCGCTGAAAACAGGGGAACTGAGTAAGTTTGAGAAAGAAATCTTAGCTTGTGGTTGGCTGTCATCAGTTATTGTTTTAACTGAAACATTTTTCAAAAAGAGCGTTGGCAATAAAAGTAATATGCCCACCGCCATTAGGATCAGGAAAATTGCTTCCCATGTTTGGTGCTCAAGAACCCATGCACCTAATAATGGTGCTAAAGCAGGGGATAGCGCGACTAGCGGCATAATAGAAGCAAAAACTTTTTGAGTATTTGCTTCATCATAGCGGTCGATAACTAGTGCTTGCCATAAAACAGCCGCAGAGCAGACTCCAACCGCCTGTAAAAAACGAAGTGTTAATAGCTGTGTTGCGGTTTCTACCCAATAAATAGCTAAGCTACTTAAAATGAAAATAGTTAAGCCCACAATGAGAACAGGCTTACGGCCAAGTTTGTCTGATAATGGCCCCCATAATAGCTGAGCAAAGGCAAAACCAGCTAAAAAGATACTGAGAGAAGCACTGATCGCGCCTTCGGATGTATGCAGGGTGTCTTGCATAGCACCAAATGCAGGTAAATACATATCAATGGCTAAAAACCCCAGCATGCTAAGTCCTGCAAGGTACACCATAAATCCAGGGGAATTTTTTTTCACAGTATTCGACATAATTATTACTTATCTGATATTTAAAAAAATGTTAATGATAACGCCATTGTATAGGCTATTTTTTTAGGTTGTGAAACGGTAATATTTGGATCTTGCTATCAAAATTTTTGAAAGGAGAGGTTATGTGGTCTGCGCATGCACTCGAAGTGATTGATGCAGTTGCTCGAACTGGAAGTTTTAGTGGTGCTGCTGAAGAATTGCACCGTGTACCTTCTGCAATCAGCTATACCGTTAAGCAAGTTGAAGAATGGCTTGCGGTTCCTCTATTTGAGCGCCGACATCGTGATGTTGTGCTAACAGAAGCTGGGGCAATATTTATTAAGGAGAGCCGTTCTGTTATCAAAAAAATGACAGATACTCGTCACCAGTGTCAGCAGGTTGCGAATGGCTGGCGTGGTCAATTTAGTATTGCTGTTGATTGTATTGTCAAACCACAACGAACAGAACAGCTAATTCTTGATTTTTATCGTCATTTTCCTGATATCGAACTCTTTATTCATCCAGAAGTGTTTAATGGGGTGTGGGATGCACTTGCTGATGGGCGCGTAGATGTTGCGATTGGTGCGACTCGAGCATCTCCAATTGGAGAAAGGTATAGTTTCCGTGATATGGGTTTTATGTCGTGGATGTGTGTTGCAAGCCCGGAGCACCCATTAACCAGAATAGGTGAAAAACTGACCGATGACCAAATGAGAGAGTACCCTAGTTTGTGCCTTGAAGATACCTCACGTAACCTACCCAAACGTGATACTTGGGCTCTTGATAACCAGCGCCGGCTTGTTGTACCGTACTGGGAAAATGGCTTAGCTTGTTTAGTTAACGGGTTATGTGTTGGGATGGTACCTGAGCATCGAGCGGCTCCGCTTTGCGAAAAAGGCCAATTAGTTGAACTATCATTAGCGCAGCCTTTTCCACCCAGTCCTTGCTGTTTAACTTGGGTGGAAAATAATACATCACCAGCGCTCAGCTGGTTGTTAGATTACCTTGGCGATAACGAAACGCTTAACGCAGAGTGGCTTTCAACCTAGTTATTCGTACTACCGACGGTAATCTATAAATGGACCATCCGCAACAGAACGACGTTCTACAAGGCGAGGGTGGACTTCGATTGTTTGAGCATCTTCGCGCTTATTGACGATACGATCGAGCAGCATTGTGAAGGCCATTTGGCCTAAACGCTCTTTGGGTTGGTGGATTGTGGTCAATGCCGGTGTAAAATAGCGTGCATTTCGCACATTATCATAGCCAATGATTGAAATGTCTTGTGGAACACGTAATCCCATTTCATCAGCGGCACAAATTGCTCCCATTGCCATGATATCACCACCACAAAATACAGCGGTAGGGCGCTGCTTATGGCTTAAAATTTGCGTCATTGCTTTATAGCCAGACTCAGGTTCGAAATCCCCCTGAACTATCCATTCTTCTTTTAGTGTAATCTTGGCCTCTTCCATTGCTTTTTTGAAGCCAGTTAAACGCCCAATACCTGTATTTCTTTCAAGTGAACCGGGGATCACACCAATATCGCGGTGCCCACGGTCAATTAAATAGCGGCCTGCTAGGTATCCACCATGGAACGAGTTATCAATAATACTATCGGTAAAATCGCCACGGGAAGTTCCCCAGTCCATCACTACCATTGGGATATTGCGGTAATCTTCTAGCATACCAATTAAGGTGTCCGGGTACTCGGAACACATCACAAGTAAGCCATCAACACGCTTTTGTGCTAGCATCTGTAAATACGCTTTTTGTTTTCCCAAATTGTTATGAGAATTACAAAGAATCAGCGTATAGCCTTTTTCATAACAGCTATTTTCAACAGATTCGATCACCTCAGCGAAGTAAGGCGCTTCACTGGAAGTTGCTAACAACCCAATCGACTTTGTATGGTTAACTTTTAAACTACGGGCAACCGCACTTGGCGAATAATTGAGCTCTTTAATTGCAGCCCAAACCGCAGCCTTAGTGTCATCAGCTACAAAGCGCGTTTTATTAATTACATGGGATACGGTTGTGGTGGATACGCCAGCGCGCTTCGCCACATCTTTAATCGTTGCCATGGGGGAAAAAAACTCCTGACCAATAACCGGTCTCTATAAGAATTCTTGTTAAAAAATTACCTGCATATTGATGCATTGAGCCTTTGCTGGCAATAATTTAGCGATTTGTTGTCGATTTTGTCTGATCTAGCGCAAAAACGAAAGAAATAATTGATGTTATAACATGTGATATAGACACTAGTTTTACTTTTTTGGATATGTATACTTAATAACCTTTATTATTTCATGGTTATTTATTAATTCAATTACATTAGAATGAGAGGAACTCATGGATACAGATGTTAAATATGGATTGCTTGCTGCTCTGGGCTCATTAGCATTAATTATATTTCTCGCTGCGCATATTTTCTGATTTTATTTCAGCCTTGAGTAGAGTGAATTTAAAAGGGCGAGTATATCTCGCCCTTGCTGTATCTGAACTTAGCAACATGCAGAAATTGTTATGCTAAATTTTCTTCCACAAATTTCCAGTTAACCAGTGCCCAGAAGTTTTCTAAATATTTAGGGCGAGCGTTACGGTAATCGATATAGTAAGCGTGCTCCCAAATATCAACAGTTAACACGGGCTTATCATCACCAGAAATAGGTGTTGCTGCGTTAGATGTATTTACTATAGCAAGGCTACCATCCGCTTTTTTCACCAGCCATGTCCAACCTGCACCAAAGTTTTTGGTTGCTGCATCAGTAAATTGAGCTTTAAATTCAGCGAAAGAACCGAATGATTTATTGATTGCATCAGCAACTTTACCTGTTGGTTCACCACCTGCATTTGGCGCTAAGCAATTCCAATAGAAAGTGTGGTTCCAAACTTGTGCTGCGTTGTTAAAAACTCCGGCTTCAGAAGTTTTGATAATTTCTTCTAAAGATTTTCCTTCAAAGTCAGTGCCTTTGATTAGGTTATTTAAGTTAACAACGTACGTGTTATGGTGCTTACCATAGTGATATTCTAAGGTTTCAGTAGAGATATAAGGTTCTAAAGCATCTTTTGCATACGGTAAAGCGGGTAGTTCAAATGACATTTCGTACTCCTTGATTGCTTTTATATCAAAATACTTAGGGTGTTTGCTCTTAAAATGAGCGAAATAGTCGGTTACTGCTTATCATTAGAGTTTCGCCTATTGGCGATATGATATTTAATATATTAATGATAACACGTTAAACCTTACAAAGGTAAAGGTAATAGCGTTACACAGATGTTAACAAATAAATTGGGGAATTACACATATAAATCATGTGGATATTGCGAATGGATAACCAAAATTTATAAAATATTCATTTTTAACTAGAAATAGCTGCTTGTTTGACTTAGGTAAAGAGAAGATAGAAAAGATGCCTTTTTGCTTTTTGGAATGCTATAGTAATGCCCCTATAAAACTGGCATATTGTATGAAACAATTCAGTTTCTTATTATACCAGTCAATGTATTCTGTTAAGTTGCGGTAGACTCTCAGTTACTGGCTGACTGCAAACCTGCATCTTTGTTTTAAGGAAGTTAAAAATGACAACTATTGAAAGAATTGAGCGCCAAATTAAAGAAAACCCAATTTTATTATATATGAAAGGCTCTCCTAAACTTCCGAGCTGTGGTTTTTCTGCTCAAGCAGTACAAGCTCTGTCTTCTTGTGGTGAGCGTTTTGCCTATGTTGATATCTTACAAAACCCAGATATTCGCGCTGAATTGCCAAAATACGCAAACTGGCCGACTTTTCCACAATTATGGGTGGATGGTGAGCTAGTTGGTGGCTGTGATATCATCATGGAAATGTTCCAGCGTGGTGAGCTCCAGTCTTTAATCAAAGAAACTGCGGATAAATATCGTTCTGCAGATGAAGCTAGCACAGACTAAATTAAGCCATAAATTAAAGATATAAAAACCGTATTTGATGTAAAGCAAAAATGCTTTCGTCAAATACGGTTTTTTCTGTCATGGTGATTGACTAAAAAATTATTGACTGTCTTCAATAATTGGCCACCCACCCAATTTTTTCCACTTATTAACGATTTCACAAAATAGCAAAGCCGTGCGATTAGTATCATACAGTGCACCATGAGCTTGTTTGCCATCGAATGGGATACCCGCAGAAACACAAGCTTTTGCCAGAATTGTTTGACCAAATACAAGGCCACTGAGTGCCGCAGTATCGAAGGTTGCAAATGGATGGAAAGGATTACGTTTTAAACCTGCTCGTTCGGCCGCATTCATCACAAAGCTGTGATCAAAATTAGCATTATGGGCGACAATAATTGCGCGATTACAATCTGTGTTTTTCATGCCTTTGCGAATGACTTTAAATATCGCATGAAGGGCGTCATATTCGCTAACAGCACCGCGTAGAGGGTTTGTTGGATCAATTCCTGTGAAGGCAAGAGCGGACGGTTCAAGGTTCGCCCCTTCAAAAGGTTCTACATGAAAATGTAATGTTTCATCCATGGAGAGCCAGCCGTCTTTATCCATTTTTAAGGTGATGGCAGCAATTTCTAACAGGCCGTCAGTTTTTGCATTAAACCCACCTGTTTCAACATCAATAACGACAGGATAGTATCCCCTGAAGCGGTTCACTAGGGCATTTGGATTGTTTTTTTCAGACATTAGGACTTTCGATTTTAGTTTTCTGGTTGGGTGACATTATGCCAAAACCAGTAAAAATTTGCAGGTAAACGGTGATAAAAGTTTAGATGCTAAGTTAGGCACCTAAACCTCTAAATTATATCGCGAATTAATGGCCTAAGCCTTTACTTGCGCTTTTGTTTTCGATAAGTTCAATTTTATAGCCATCTGGATCTTCCACAAATGCAATCACAGTGCTTCCACCCTTAACAGGGCCCGCTTCACGTGTGACGTTTCCACCAGCGTTACGGATATCATCGCACGTTTTTGCAACATCATCGACGCCTAAGGCGATATGACCATATGCATTGCCCATATCGTATTGGTCAACACCCCAGTTATAGGTCAACTCTATTACGGCGCCTTCACTTTCATCGCTGTAACCAACAAATGCGAGAGAGTATTTATACTCTGTGTTTTCACTCGTTCTTAATAAGCGCATGCCTAACACTTTAGTGTAAAAATCAATAGAACGCTGCATATCAGTAACACGTAACATAGTATGGAGTAAGCGCATTTTTAAACCTCTTAGAATCAGCCTGAATCGATTTACCTATTAATATAACGTGCTTAAATTAATAAATACAATGATTACAGTTTGTTTTTTGAACAAATAATGGTAATACTCATTTTTAGGAGTATATCACAGATTTAATGTGATTTTTTCTTTTGAAGGGGAAACTTATGGCCGAACAACTTGAATTTTTTGAGATCCCCAGCCCTTGCCGTGGTATTTGTCAAAGTAATGAGCAAGGTTATTGTCGAGGTTGTTACCGCACTCGTGATGAACGCTTTAATTGGCTAAAATTCTCTGATACTGAAAAACGAAATGTACTTCGTTTATGTCGCCAACGCTATTTAAGAATATTAAATAAAAAACCAGATCAAGAAAAAATCATCGATAAGCAACAACAACTCTTTTAATCCCCAGCTTCTTAAATTTCATTAGGAATAAAACAAATGTTTTAATTTTAAAGTGAATTAATTCAATTGAAATTAATGATAAGCTATTTATTTCTTGGTTTATATTTCAATGAAATTTTATTTATTAAAAATTGGTATAGGTTAAATCAAAATGACTGTAATTAACATGATTTTAAGATTAACTATATTCACTTGTTTTTTAAAGATTTATTTGTCATTGTTTTTTTTATTGTTATTCATGACTACTATAAGAGGTAAAATAGATAGATCAAAAAGGAGAGTGCGGCTATTCTTATTAATAAGATAATTGATAGGTTATCTTATTAATCCTAGATTGAGATAATGGATGAGTTTACGAAGTATTAATGGGAGTTATACCGCATAATAAACCAGCCATTATAACTAGAAATAGGTATTTAATAGCTAATGTATAAATAAAAAGTTGTAAATATAAAAGGAAATTAATATATAATTCAAAAATAATATGAAGACGGTATGTTTTTTAGACATTATAATTATATAAAGGAGGGTAAATTGGAATCACAAATTGGGACAGAATTATCACGTGTTGTTCGCATGTGGAGAGCATTAATCGACTATCGTTTGAAGCCTCTTAAACTTACACAGACACATTGGGTTACATTGCATAATATAAGTCAACTACCACCTGAACAATCTCAAATACAGTTAGCGAAAGCGATTGGTATTGAACAGCCTTCATTAGTAAGAACTCTTGATCAGTTAGAGGAAAAAAAGCTTATTTCTAGGCATATTTGCACAAATGATAGGAGAGCTAAAAGAATAAAATTAACTGAAGAATCTGAACCTTTTATTAAAACTGTAGATCAAGTTATAAATAATACGCGGCTAGAAATATTGAACAACATTAGCCAAGATGAGCTTTATCAGTTGTCACAATTACTTCTGAAGCTTGAAAAGAATATTTTAAGACTACAAAATGATTCTTGATGTAAAAATAATATGACTAGCTAATAAATGATATGCTAATTATTAAATTCGCAATTAAAATAATTGGATTATGCAATTTTTATAGGGTGATAATAGAATGAATAATTATACTCGGTTATTGTTCTTGTTGAATGATTGCTGTGAAATATAATTAAATTTGTAAATTGTATGTCTCGACGTTGCTTTTGTCTTTTTAATTTTTAGTTAGCTAATTCATTGGTGTGTATTAATTAATAACAAACAATTGATTAGAGGGGATAAGCTAAAATAAGTTTATTGGTTTGAAAGCAAGGCATTTATGTGTAAACAAGGAATTACATTATTTAAAAGCCATGCATGATAAATATAAAATATGATTATAAAACATAAAGTTATTATATTATTCAGCAATATTTTTATAAGAAATGCTCACCGGCAATAGCCGGTGAGCATACCTAATTTAGTAACCGTAAGATTATCGAGGAGATACAGTAACGGTATTTCCGCTATTCGCAATCATAACGCGTTGACCATTACGGAAAGTGTTTGGGTCTTGTTTTTGAACTACAACAATGTTTTTGCCGCTATCGAGGCGGATTTCTAATTGAACACCTTGGCTTCTATTTAATGCGCCTTGGGCTTCTTGGCCTGCTAAGCCACCAGCGATAGCACCCGCAGCAGTTGCTAATGTGTTACCTGTCCCACCACCGATAGTGTTACCTAATAACCCACCAAGTACTGCACCACCAATGGCACCAATTACGTTGCCGTCTTCACCAGCTTGAATAGTCACAGGGCGAGCATTCAGAACAGTACCATAAGTCACAGTCTGTACCTGTTTCGCATCCTTGGCTGAAATAGTATCACCAGAAAGCGTACTGGTATTGACACAGCCTGATAAAGCTGCAACTGCTACAACACCTACAAAAACTTTCTTAAGCATAAGAACTCCTATGAGATTTGCTGTCTGTGGCACTAACATAGCATCGTATATTTGTTTTCACCATAAACACAACAAGTATCAAAATAATGGTATTAAAAAGCGATGGTTAGATTACCGATATTGATTTAAATAGAGTGTAAACACTAGGTAAAATATCTCAAATTCGCGATTATTTCATTCAATAAGGCACTCTTTGTTAAATATTCATATAGGGTAGTCAGCTTATGAGCATCTTTTCGCACCAGTTGCCAAACAGAAATAAGGTGTTAAAACTTTAGCTGAGGTACAGAACCGTAATGCCGAGCTGATAAATGTATTATGTACCATTATATTGGAAATGAAAATTTCAGGTATTACAAAACGTCTTTTTTACTTGGGTTGTCTAGCAATTTTGAGTTTTAAAGCATTTATTTATTATTCCTGCGAAGCGCGCCGAGAAATTGCATCGAATTGTTGACAAAATTTGTCATCAAAGCACAATCTTTTGTAGTCGAGCGTTGTAAAGTTAATGTGCACTCTGAAGGAACAAGAATAATGATGAAATCAGGTCGTTACATAGGGGTTATGTCAGGAACTAGCCTAGATGGTGTTGATGTCGTTCTTGCTGCAATTAGTGACAAATTTGTCGCAGAGCAATCCAGTTTGAGTGTTGCATTTCCTATTGAATTAAAAAAAAGAATTTTAGATATATGCCAAGGACAAGTAACAACGTTATCAGAGGTTGGTAAAATTGATAGAGAGCTAGGCTCTTTATATGCAAATGCAATAAACCAGCTTCTTATTCAAACAGGGCTAACATCCGAAGATATCATTGCCATTGGTTGCCATGGTCAAACTGTTTGGCATGAGCCTGATGGTGAGCAGCCTTTTACTATGCAATTAGGTGATAACAACCGTATTGCGGCTTTAACGGGGATCACGACAGTAGGTGATTTTCGACGAAGAGATATGGCTTATGGGGGGCAGGGAGCACCTTTAGTTCCTGCATTTCACTTAGCTGTTTTAGGGCATTCTACAGAAAAACGAATTGTACTGAATATTGGTGGAATAGCTAATGTGACAGCTTTGTTACCTGGTGCTTATGTTAAAGGTTATGACACTGGACCTGGCAATATGTTAATGGATACCTGGAGTTGGCGTATTAAGCAAAAGGCATTTGATAAAGATGGTGAATGGGCCAGTCGTGGTCAAGTTGACCATGCATTACTAAAAGCGATGCTAAGTGACCCATACTTTAGGCGTTCATCACCGAAAAGTACGGGGCGAGAGTATTTCAACACACAATGGTTAGAACAGCATTTGGCTGACTTTCCTTCAATTTCAGTTGATGATGTGCAAGCAACACTGTGCGAATTGACAGCCGCCTCTATTGCAGAGCAAGTGTTACTATGTGGCGGTTGTGAGCGCTTGATAGTTTGCGGTGGCGGAGCAAAGAATACCTTTCTAATGCAACGGATGGCTGCCTTACTACCTGGGATTGAAGTGGCGCCAAGTGATAAATTTGGACTAAGTGGGGATGACATGGAAGCCTTGGCATTTGCATGGTTAGCTGCTCGAACCATTTCTGGGCTTTCAGGGAATCTGGCTTCTGTAACTGGTGCAAGCCAAGAAACTGTGCTTGGGGCGATATACCCTAAAAATAGCAATAAAAAATAATTGTGGTTAAGGATGCAAAAATGAACGAACTAGGTGAGATTGATCTCGCAGCAGTACGTCGAGAATACACAAAAGGTGGGTTAAGACGCCATGATTTAACACCAAACCCATTGACCCTTTTCGAACTATGGATGAAACAGGCATGTGAAGCTCGTTTGAGTGACCCAACAGCCATGTGTGTTGCTACGGTGGATGAAACCGGGCAACCCTACCAGCGTATCGTACTATTAAAACATTTTGATGATAAAGGCCTTGTATTTTATACCAATTTAGGTAGCCGAAAAGCGCAGCATTTAGAAAAAAATAATAAAATTAGCCTGCATTTTCCATGGTATCCATTAGAGCGCCAAGTCAATTTCATAGGCGTTGCCGAACGTTTAAACCCTATTGAAGTAATTAAATATTTTCATAGTCGGCCAAAAGATAGCCAAATTGCAGCATGGGCATCAGCGCAATCTTCTAAAATTTCTGCACGTGGTATTTTAGAAGGGAAATTCTTAGAACTAAAACAAAAGTTTAAGAATGGTGACGTCCCACTGCCTAGTTTTTGGGGGGGATATCGAGTGGTATTTGATAGTGTTGAATTTTGGCAAGGTGGTGCACACCGTTTGCATGACCGTTTTTTATACCAGCGAGAAGAGAGTGGCTGGAAAATTGACAGATTAGCCCCTTAGGATCATGTTTTTTAGCTGGCACTTAATTGATATGCGCTTTATGCTATAGCTTCATTTAAGAAAACTGACAAATTACACTGGTGAGTTTTTGACAAATCTCTCAAACTTACTGGTCATTTAAACCAAAATAGATAGACAAAATACAACAGATGGAGTCATTGATGTCTAGCAATAACCTGATTAAACAATTGCAAGAGCGGGGCCTCGTTGCCCAGGTAACGGATGAGGATGCGTTAGCAGAGAGACTGGCGCAGGGCCCTATCTCTCTCTATTGTGGCTTCGATCCTACCGCTGATAGCTTGCATTTGGGACATCTGGTTCCTTTGCTGTGTTTAAAACGATTCCAACTAGCCGGGCACAAGCCTGTGGCGTTGGTCGGTGGTGCAACGGGTCTTATTGGAGACCCAAGTTTTAAAGCTACTGAGCGTAAATTAAACACCACAGAAACCGTTCAAGAGTGGGTAGAGAAAATTCGTAACCAAGTTTCACCATTTTTAAGTTTTGATTGCGGTGATAACAGTGCACGCCTTGCTAACAACTATGATTGGTTTGGCAAAATGGATGTACTGACTTTCTTACGTGATATTGGTAAACATTTTTCTGTTAACCAAATGATTAACCGAGAGTCAGTTAAACAACGCTTAAATCGTGATGACGTTGGTATCTCTTTTACTGAGTTTGCTTATAACCTTTTACAAGGTTATGACTTTGCAAATATGAACAAAGAGATGGGAGTAGAACTGCAAATTGGTGGTTCTGACCAATGGGGTAATATCACTTCTGGTATCGATTTAACTCGTCGCCTACACCAAAACCAAGTATTTGGCATGACGGTACCTCTGATTACTAAAGCAGACGGCACAAAATTCGGTAAAACTGAGGGTGGTGCAGTTTGGTTAGACTCCAAGAAAACTAGCCAATATAAATTCTACCAGTTCTGGATCAACACGGCAGATGCCGATGTTTATCGCTTCTTAAAATTCTTCACATTCATGGAAATTGATGAAATTAACGCACTGGAAGAAGAAGATAAAAACAGCGGTAAAGCGCCTCGGGCTCAATATGTATTGGCAGAATTAGTCACTAAGCTGGTACATGGTGAAGAAGGGCTAGCTGCTGCAAAACGTATTACTGAAAGCTTATTCTCTGGTGCCGTATCTGATTTAACTGAAGCTGATTTTGAACAATTAGCTCAAGATGGTATTCCTTGTATTACCTTAGAAGCAGGTGCTGATTTACAGCAAGCTTTAGTAGATTCAGAGTTAACGCCTTCTCGTGGGCAAGCAAGAACGGCAATTAGTTCTAACGCGGTATCTATTAATGGCCAGAAACAAACAGAGCCAATGTATGTATTCTCTGATGCAGACCGCCTGTTTGGGCGTTATACATTGATCCGTCGGGGTAAGAAAAACGACTGTTTAATTAATTGGAAATAGCTCTGACTAACCTTTGTAATATCAGCCCGGGATCTTCCGGGCTGTACTCGTCATAATTCAAATTGTATCGGTGTTGACTGCGCTAGGCGCTCCGAATTGCATGCTGATGTATGCCCTCGGTTCATTTTCTTATGTCACCTATATATGACTTGGATTATTTGGAGTGTATTCATATTTGCAATGGGTAATCACTGATTTCTCTTCATTCGACATAACAATTTTTTGGGTTCTCAATGAAAAGCGTATTATCAATTCAATCCCATGTTGTTTTCGGCCATGCAGGAAACAGTGCTGCTGCATTTCCTATGTGCCGAATGGGCGTAGATGTGTGGCCACTCAATACCGTACAATTTTCGAATCATACACAGTACTCACAATGGACTGGAAGTGTTTTTCCAGCGCAGCACTTAACCGACATCGTTGATGGCTTAGCTAAAATCCATAAATTAGAAAGTTGTGATGCTGTATTAAGTGGCTATATCGGGTCTGCAGAGCAAGGAAATGATATTCTTGCTATCGTGCAAAGAGTAAAAGCAGTAAACCCTCAAGCCCTGTATTTTTGTGACCCAGTAATGGGACATCCTGAGAAAGGTTGCATTGTTGCTCCTGGAGTTGCTGAATTCCTTTGTGAGCGTGCGCTGGCTGCTAGTGATGTTATTGCACCAAATTTACTAGAACTAGAAACCTTAACGGGTAGAACCATTAAAAATGTTGAAGAGGCCACGCAAGCTGCACGTGAATTGTGCCACAAAGGGCCTAAAATAGTGCTTGTTAAGCATTTAAGTCGTGCGGGATATCGTGCTGATCGTTTTGAGATGATTTTGGTTACTGCGGAACACAGCTGGCATGTTAGTCGCCCATTAGTTGATTTTGGTGAAAAACAACCCGTTGGTGTTGGTGATTTGACCAGTGGTTTAATGTTGGTTAACTTATTGAAAGGTGAGCCTTTAGATAAGGGATTAGAACACGTTGCAGCTGCGGTATATGAAGTGATGATAAAAACTAAAGAAATGGGAGAATACGAATTACAACTCGTTGCTGCTCAAGACAAAATGGTTAATCCAGAACATAATTTCTGTGCAACACAATTAAATTGATTTGTATTATCAAAGATAGCGCTCTACTGAAAGAGCGCTATTTTACAGATTAGATTAGGCCTTCCGCTTTTAATGCGTCTTGAACATTAGGGCGTTTGGCGATTTTAGCACTGTAATCTTGCAGGTGGGTCAAGCTAGTCAAATCAAGCCCAACGTGTTTTGCCCAATTACTAACCGTAAATAAATAGGCATCAGCGACACTAAAAGTATCTCCAGCAAAGAAAGCTTGTTTAGCGAGCACGCTATCAACATACTCAAACTTATTAAACAATACTTTACGAACAGTATCTTTATACTCTTCTGGTGTCCCTGGAGTGAATAAAGGTGAGAAAGTTTTATGTAGCTCTGTTGAAATAAAATTCAAGGCTTCTAGTTGGTGATAACGCTTCATCGAACCAGGTAGTGCTATCAGGTTACGATCCGGTTTTTGATCCGCAATATATTGAACAATAACAGCACCTTCAGTGAGTTGTTCGCCATTATCTAGCACTAAGGTTGGTACCTGTCCTTTTGGGTTTATTGCTAAAAAGTCTTCACCTTTCTCAGTCTTTTTTTCTTTTATATTCACTCGCTCAATACTGAAATCTAAACCAGTTTCACGCAGAATGATATGGGGAGAAAGTGAGCAAGCACCGGGAGCGTAATATAATTTCATCATAAAACTCCTAAATTGTTGGATTGGCATTCATATAGCAAATAAACACATATCATTTAAGTATATCATTACTTTTTGTTAACGAATTGCCATCAGGTGCGAGTTAAAAAATAAAACTTAAAATCGGATGGAAAATATCGTTAATATTAATAGGTAGTGTAAACCCAGCGCTTAAAACTATAAAAAATAAAAATGCATAAATCTAAGATAGTTACCTTATGTAGGGGATAACTATTTTGTTAAACTCATCGCCTTGTCTTATGAAAGAAAACAAACCAAATAATAAAAAATTAGGTGAGCGAATAAATGACCAGTTTGTGTCAAAAATTGAATGTGTTAGGGAAATTAGACCAAATTTTAATGGCTCATCAGCCGAATAATAGCCATGGCATTAAACGGTTTCTATTAGAGTTTTGGTTTTTCGGTTTAATTAATGCTCGTTCTTGTTTATTCGCAGGTTTTTTCTTTCTGGCGCTATTTTTGGTACCAGCTAAAGGGCTAATTGGTATCCCTCGCTATGACTTGTTATTGATTTTTGCAGTTGCCTTTCAAGCCTTGTTAGTGTGGTCAAAACTGGAAACCTGGGATGAGTTAAAGGCTATTTGTGTTTTCCATTTAGTTGGTTTTATGATGGAGTTGTTTAAAACGTCAGCAACGATTGGATCATGGCAATATCCAGATGAAGCTTACACTAAGCTTTGGGGGGTTCCTTTATTTACTGGATTTATGTATGCCGCTGTAGGGAGCTATATCATTCAATCTTGGCGATTTTTTAAAGTAAGAATTGAACACTATCCACCCTATTGGATGGCAACATTAGTTGCATTAGCTATTTATATTAATTTTTTTAGTCATCATTATATTGATGATTATCGCTGGTATTTAGCTGCATTTATTATGGGGTTGTATGCCCGTAGTGTGGTTTTTTATACTCCGCTAGATAAAGAGCGAAAAATGCCATTATTGCTCGCATTTATGCTAATTGGCTTTTTTATTTGGTTGGCTGAGAATTTTGGGACATTTTTTGGTGTTTGGCAATATCCAAACCAGATTGGAGCTTGGTCAATGGTACATGCAGGTAAGTGGGGGGCATGGTCACTTTTGGTGATTGTCACATTTACGATAGTTGTTCACCTTAAACATATTAAGGCTAATGTCACGATATCACGTTAAATAACGAGTTTAATTCATTGTCTGTGAGGAATTTTACCCACAGACAATGGAGAAGCCATTATAAGTCTTGCCGCCAAGCATCAATCGACAGGGGCTCACCAAAGTGGCTTTCAATTAGTCGTCGGGTAACGTCATGAAGAGGGGCGGCTAAAACTTCTGCTGTATTACCACGTTCGACAACTTCACCTTTATCCATCACAAGCATTTTATCACTGACGTGTTTCATCATCCCTAAGTGCTGGGTAACATAGATAAATGCAATATCTTGTTTTGCTTGCAAATCTAGCATTAAGTTGATGATCTGTGACCGCATGGACATGTCTAACGAAGCTAGCGCTTCATCCGCAATGATAATTTCGGGTTGTAGAATAAGCGCTCTTGCCAGTGCAATACGCTGTTTTTGCCCCGATGCTAACATATGTGGGTAATATTCAGCGTGGTCAGCAAGTAACCCGACTTGGCGAAGCGTTTGAATAATGCGCCTTTCACGTTCTATGCCAGTTAAGTCAGTGTTTAATTTTAAAGGGAGTTCAAGCGTTTGACCAATACGCTGCCTTGGATTTAGGGACGTACTTGGGTCTTGGAAAATCATGCGAATACGCTGGCAACGGTAGCTATAATCGCCAAAATTAAGGGGTTGTCCGTGTATAAAAATATCGCCGCTGGTGGGTTCTACAACGCCGGATAACATTCGCGCAAGCGTTGATTTTCCTGAGCCATTGGCGCCAATAATGGCTAATGTTTGGCCTGCCTGTAAGTTAAAGCTAACAGGCTTAACAGCTTGTAATTCGTGCCGATGAAATAGACCCTCACGAAAACGGAAAGTTTTGGTGAGATTACGGACTTCAAGTAAAGTTTCCATTTAAGATTGTTCCTCGGTGTTTAGCGGATAATGGCAAGCAACGAGGTGGCCTTTAATATTGCGCAGTTGAGGCGCGTTGATGCAAGTACGTTGTGCATAAGGACAACGGGGGCCAAGGCGGCAACCAATAGGCAAATGTTCAAGAGACGGAATTGCACCGGGTAACGTATTTAACCGCCCTTTATGGGGAAGAGGGCTTTCAAAATCTGGGATTGAACGGATTAATGCTTGGGTATAAGGGTGGCGTGGCCGCTGTAGGATATCTTCTGGTGTTGCGCTCTCAACCGTTTGCCCACAATAGAGTACGTTGATGCGGTCAACAAGTTTTGACATCATTTCCATATCATGGCTAATGAGCAAAATTCCCATATTATTGTTTTGGTTTAATTTATCTAGTAGACGGAAAATTTGCGCTTGAGTGGTAGACTCCATCGCATTGGTGGGTTCGTCGGCGATTAATAACCGTGGTTGGTTAGCTATCGCAATTGCAATCATGACTTTTTGACATTCACCATCGGTGAGTTCATAAGGGTAACTGCGCATGATATCTTTATGATCTTTTATCCCCACACGGTGTAACAGTTCTATTGCACGGCGTTTACGCCAATTAAAACGTTGCCACCAGCGGCCTTTATATGTCCATCCAGGAATCGATTGGATAAGCTGTTTGCCTATATCAGCGGCTGGGTCGAGGCAAGATTGTGGCTCTTGAAATATCATGGAGATGTTATGGCCAATTAACTTGCGACGTTTACGTGGGCTGAGTTTTAGTAAGTCAATGTCTTGAAAGCGAAAACGGTCGGCTTTCACACGAATGTTGTCTTTCGTTACGCCACAGATAGCTTTTGCAATAAGGCTTTTTCCAGAACCTGATTCGCCGACTAAACCTCGGATTTCCCCTTCAGATAATGTCATTGATACGCGATCAACAGCTTTGACTGGGCCATTGGCAGTCATAAATTCGATAGTTAAATTGCGGATGTCTAGCAGTGGCATTATTCAACTCCCGCATTGATGGCACGGTGTAGCCCATCACCTAAAAGGTTAACAAAAAGCACGCTTATCATGATAGCAACACCGGGTAAGATAACCGTCCAGGGAGCAACGTAGATAAGCTCTAAAGTATCTCCTAGCATGGCACCCCATTCAGAAGATGGAAGTTGTGCACCTAAATCAAGAAAACCTAAAGCGGCAATATCTAAAATGGCAATTGAAAGTGCCCGAGTTAGTTCAGTGACGAGAATAGGGGTGATGTTTGGCAGTACGGTATACCATAAAATAAAAATGTTTGAAGCGCCATCTAGGCGTGCGGCAACGATGTATTCTTTATCTAACTCATCATGTACAGCAACATAGATGGTTCTTACCATTCGCGGAATTAATGCAAGGCAAATAGCGAGCATCGCATTTTCTAAACTAGCGCCCATAAAAGCGACGACAATAATAGCGAGTAATAAGGATGGGATTGAAAGCAGTGTATCGAGTATGTGGTTAAAAATTGCAGATTTTAACCCGCGAGTCATTCCTGCTAGGCAGCCGAGAACTAATCCAATTAGTGTTGCAATCAGTGTGACTAAAATAGCCGCACCAAATGTTGATTTAGTGCCAATTAATAGCCGGCTCAGAATATCGCGGCCAAGGTCGTCAGTCCCAAAGAAGAATGCAACATCACCATAATGTGACCAAGACGGTGGTGTTAGTTGGTAACCTAAAAATTGTTGATCTAGTGCATAAGGTGCTAAATAAGAGCCAACAAAGCATAAAATTAATAAAACTAATACACCAAAAAAACCCACCATAGAAACCACATCTGATGAGAAGATATTCCATACCACTCGTGTTGGGGATGGCATTTTTTGTTCACGATAAAAATTATCTGAGGACATACCAATCCTTATGTTTTAGTGGGTCCATCATGGCGCCTAAAATATCAGACAACACATTTACAGTAATCACTAGTGCGCCAATTAGCATCACGCCAGCGGATATTGCGGAGTAATCTTCTTGGCGGATAGCTGTAACTAACCAACGGCCAAGTCCTGGCCAGTTAAAAACGAGTTCAGTTACCATGGTCAGTGTCAGCATAGTAGAAAACTGTAGCCCAAGCTTAGGAATAATGGGGGGAATAGCATTATGAAAAATATGACGACGGATGATTTTTATTCGTGACAACCCTCGAATAGCGGCTGCTTTGATATAATTTTCACTGGCGACTTCTTCGGTGCTATTACGTACCAACCGAATAACCTCGGTTGTTGGTGCGAGCGCCAAAGTCAGAACAGGTAATACCATGTGTTCAAGTACATTAATAATCATATCTTTACGATAGGGTGAATCCGAAAGCCATGCATCTACCAAGGCAAAGCCAGTTACTGTTTTTAAATTGTATAATAGGTCAATTCGACCCGATACAGGCAGCCACCCTAAATGTAATGAGAAAAAGAGGGTTAAAACGAGTGCGAGTACAAATACAGGGACAGAAAATCCTAATAAAGCAAAAACACTGATAGCAATATCCGCTGGTTTATTACGCCAAAAAGCAGCAATAATCCCGAGTGGAATACCTGTCGTTAAAGCAAAAATAAACGCTAAAATGCATAACTCCATGGTGGCAGGGAATGTGTCTCTTAATTGTTCAGTGATGGGTTCCCCGTTGATACTTGAAACGCCAAAATCAAAATGGAGTAAGCCTTCAAAATAAAAAATATAGGCATCGATAAGTGATGCGCCACCCAGTGGTGCATTAGGCGTAAAATAGCTTAAGCTAAAGCTGACTAGTGATAGAAAGAATACCGTGACTAATAAAAGCAAAAAACGACGCAGTGAATAAATTATCATGGTTGCTGCCTCTGTTTTTTCGGAGAAACTTTTTCAGCCTGTTCCATTTCCCGATACACACCGGCAAATGAGGTATTACCAAACGCACTGATCATTAGCCCTTTTATATCATAGCGATAGGCCTGTAAACGTAAAGAGTAGGCAAGGGGTAAGACAGGTAAATCTTCCCCTAAAATTTGTTGTGCCTGATGGTAATAATCTATACGTGCGGCTAATTGCTGTGTCAATAGTGCCTTATGTAAGATTTCATCAAAAGCGGGGTTACACCAATGGCTTAAATTGGTTTGGGAACCAATTGCCGCACAACTTAGTAGCGGGCGGAAAAAACTATCTGGGTCATTACTGTCAGTTGTCCAACCTGCTAATGTCATATCATGGGTTCTATCCATTAATTGGTTTTCTTGGAAGCGGCCTTCAACAGAACGGATATTCATAACAATACCAACCTGTGCCAAGTCTGCTTGGATAAGCTCAGCCATTTTTAGTGGACTAGGGTTATATGATTGCGAAGCGATAGGCACCCATAAATCCAGTTTTAGATTTTCTAACCCCATCTCTTTGAGCATTTGTTTGGAAAGTTCGGGGTTATAGTCAGTGATCTTTGCTTGATTATCATAAGCCCATGAAGCTCTTGGTAAAATAGATGCAGCTGTTTCTGCTGTACCGTAATAAATTGATTGCATTAGACGTTCATTATTAATTGCATAAGCAATTGCTTGACGTACTTTTAGTTTATCTAATGGTGGTTTACTGGTATTAAATGCGAGGTAGGCAATATTCATCCCAGAACGCATAGAAATTCGCAAACGTGGGTCATCTCGTAATACTTTTAATTGGCTTGCTGCAGGGTAGGCTAAAACATCACATTCTCCTGTGAGTAATTTCGAAATGCGACCAGTTCCTCCGGCCCCCATATCAACAACCACTTCTTCCATACGCGGCAAACCCTTCCAGTAATTGTCATTTCTGAGAAGTCTAACGAATTGCCCAGCTTGGTAGTCATCTAAATGAAATGGCCCCGTACCCACAGGTCGCCAATCAATCAGCTCTTGGCGATTGATACTTGAAAGGTAATCAGCGTACTCGGATGAAAGGACAGGAGCATAGTGTGTTGCTAGGTGCCATAAAAAAGATGCATCAGGTGAATTCAAACGGAACTCCACCGTATGGCTATTAATTTTACGTATGCTTTGGACACTATTGGCAAATTGTAAACTATCGAAATAAGGGTAACGTCCCCCATTGATATAATGATAAGGATGGTTGACTTCAAACATGCGAGAAAAACTGAACACAACATCATCAGCATTCATATTGCGCGTTGGTGTGTACCAAGCTGTGTTTTGAAACTTTACATCTTTACGCAGGTATAAGCGGTAGGTTGCGCCGTTATCGAGGACTTCCCAGTTAGCAGCCAGTTCTGGAACCAAACGATAGGTAAATGGATCAACATCTAATAGGCGATCATAAATTTGAGCACCGAGAGGATCGACAATTAGCCCGCTACTGACTAGTTGTGGATTAAATGTCGTAACGATCCCATTTACACAGTAAATAAAACCTTTTTGGCGTATATCTGCAGGAACCTCGTTAGCCACAATATCGGTAAAGCGCTCTTGGTTATTAAGCGCTTGTGCAGACACAGAAATGATAAATAAAAACCAAAGAGTTAATAGGCGCATACCACTGACATCGTTAACTAGAATTGACCTATTGTAGCCTAAAAATGGGGGGACAGGGTATAAGCAAAATTTAGCCTAAAAAAGCATGAAAATTAAGCTAAAAAGGAAGTTATTAATATAATGCTTAACTTAAATTATTAAATTAATCATTGAAGTATGTCTTAATGAGAAAATATCTCATTAAAAAGCTTTACAAATGGCACTGATAACGATTATCATTCGTTTTGTCAATTAAGCCAAGTGCTTATGTAGACAAGGCATGACATTGCTCACATTGCTTCCAGTGTTTTATTTAATAGCCAGCTTGGGTGCTGGCTTTTTTTTTTGTATCAACAAACTCGTTTAGCTTCATTTCTCGTTATTACTCTAAACCCACATAGTGTAGGTCTTCATCGGTCACTTTACCTTGGAGTGTACATAAGAAACGAACCACTCCTCTTTGTTCATCCTTTTCAATAATCAGCATTTTTTCAGCTGCATTTGGGGCCAAGTTATAGTCTTGCGTTGCGTATTCGTTAAACACCCATTGGCCTTGCAAATTGTGGCGGATCATGGGTGAGTAGATATAAGTATTTCCCACCTTTAGAATAGCAATTCTTGATGAAGTATAACGGATAACCTCTTCAAAGCTTTGAGTGGTTTCAAATCCCCAAAAATAGTATTGGCCACGTAAGCCTAAATAGGTGAAGTCATCATATTTATCGAAATTACTATGACTAACAAAAAAACGATTAAAAGTCACAATTCCAGTAGGTGAAAAATTGAGATTAACAGAAACTTGTTCACCATCATATAATTTCATGTTTTTCAATGCATTAGATGCATCATTTAAAGCGGGATACTCTTTCATTTTCTCGAAAAAAGTCGCATCACAGTAAGAGAATGTTCTCATTAATGATTCTGCGCTGACTGTAGGAGATAAGCCGAGAAGAAAAAAGGTCATAGCAAGTATATTTATATTCTTCATAATAGGCTCCTCATATAATAAATATCATATTAATAGAGATATCATATAAATATATTTCGCACAGTAGTTAAATATGACAAGGTGTAAAAATAATTTAATTAGTTAACATTAATATGATTAAAATAGACGTAGTTATGATTATATAATTAACTAAATGTGCTAAAATAAATCATTATTTATGTGTGATAATTAGTACAAGTAACTAGCTATAATTTTTTTATTATTTTCAAATTTTTAATTTAGAAAGTAAAATCTCCGTTACCTATTGTTTTTATTTAGTTATTTATTTTAGTTAAATAATTTTATTTTAATTTTACTCTGTCGATAATATATTTTAACAGTGAAGGGAGTAAATGATTTTTGAAACCAAAATATAAGATTGGAAATATTTAGCAATAAATACAAACCGAATTTTTTAAACCTGAATTTTTAATGTTTAAGTATAATGCAGTAGTTCAAACAATAAATTCGGATTATTTGAACTACGTGTTATTAACTCTCAATATTTATTTGATGTTTTTTTATTAAGCCTCGTAGTTGGTCATAACTTAATGATAACCGTTGTGCGGCTTTACGTTGATTAAAATGACTATCCGTTAGTGCTTGTTCCAATAGCGCTTTTTCGGATTGTTGTTGCCACTGACGTAAATCACATGGTAATGAAGGCAAAATTGTATTCTGTTGTTGGGTATGTGGCATGGGGAGTGAACTTGGTGATTCATGTAGCTCAGCAAGTTTTTCGCCAAATGGGTCAAAAATAATATTATCAACGGGGTCAGCACAGTTTCCATGGCGGTATATCGAGCGCTCAATAACATTTTTTAATTCGCGTACATTACCTGGCCATGGGTAGTGTTGCAGAGCCTGTTGGGCATGTAATGTAAAACCTGTAAAGTGTGAACGTTTTAATTCGCCACACATTAAAATGGCAAAATGTTCTGCTAACAATAAGATATCAGGCTGTCGTTCACGCAGTGGGGGGAGGCGAATAACATCAAAAGCCAGCCTATCTAAGAGGTCAGCTCGAAAGCGGCCCTGTTTGGCAAGTTCAGGTAAATTGGCATTTGTAGCACAGATTAAACGCACATCCACGTGTAATGCTTGGCTTCCACCGACTCGTTCAAGTTCACCATATTCAATGACTCGCAGCAGTTTTTCTTGAACTGACATTGGTGCAGTGGCGAGCTCATCAAGAAAAAGAGAACCTTTGTCTGCTCGTTCAAAGCGCCCTTGATGGCGTTTTTGGGCGCCTGTAAAAGAACCTGCTTCATGTCCAAATAATTCAGAATCCAGTAAATTCTCATTGAGTCCGCTGCAATTGAGAGAGATAAAAGCTTCTTGCCAGCGCGGGGAGAGGTAATGGAGTCTATCTGCAATAAGTTCTTTACCCGTACCGCGTTCGCCGATAACCAAAACAGGCTTATTGAGCTGAGCGAGTTCAGAAGCTTGTTCGAGTACATCGAGAAAATTACTTGAAACGCCAAGAATAGGTTCGTTGGTTTCTTTCATGGTTTTTTTTACCAATAGTTGGTTGGAAATACCGATTCTTTAACTATAGACTAAAATGACTTTTAGAGAAAGTTTATAATTATTTTATTTAAAATCATTGTGATACGATCTTTTTTTAAAGTTGGCACGCGAGTTGCTATATGTGAATTGCAATAGCTAAATACAACATGCTATTTGTTGTTTGACTAACGGAGCGTCAGGTATGGGTTGGAAGCCAAATCAGGTCGAGGCGCTACAGAATGATTAAATCCATCAAGGGGATATAAATAATGGGTATTTTTTCACGTTTTGCCGATATCATTAATGCAAACATCGCTTCTTTGTTAGACAAAGCAGAAGATCCGCAAAAAATGATCCGTCTGATGATTCAAGAAATGGAAGACATGCTAGTTGAAATTCGTTCGACATCAGCACGTACCTTAGCTGAAAAGAAAGGTTTAGAGCGCCGTATTGAGATGGGCGAAAAACAAGTTGCTGATTGGCAAGAAAAAGCAGAATTAGCACTGGTGAAAGATAAAGAAGATTTAGCGCGTGCAGCACTGATTGAAAAGCAAAAAGTGAGTGCAATGGTCGATACCTTAAAACACGAGCTGATTATTGTTGATGAAACCTTGACTCGTTTAAAAGGTGAAATCACTGAATTAGAAAACAAACTGCAAGAAACGCGTGCGAAACAGCAATCAATGGTTGTTCGTATGGAAGCAGCACAATCTAGCCGTAATGTACGTCGCCAACTGGATAGTGGCAAACTGGATGAAGCAATGGCTCGCTTTGAACAGTTTGAGCGCCGTATAGACCATATGGAAGGTGAAGCTCAAAGTTATGGTATTGGTAAACAAAAATCACTGGATCAACAGTTTGCAGAGTTAAAAGCAGACGATGAAATAAGCGCGCAATTAGCGGCGCTTAAAGCTAAAATCAATAAAGATCAGTAACAGTTATTTTGATGCACTGGTACGTCAGCAATATCGTATCAGTGCCATAGATAGGTTAACCATATGTATAAGGATATGTGATGGGCTACGTTTTTCTGTCTCTCGTATTAATTATTTTTCTCATTTTTATTCTGCCTATTTGGCTGTGGCTACATTACAGCAAAAAAAATAATGGGCAGGGGAGTCAGCTAACTGAAAATGAAGTACAACGTTTGATGCAATTAGCAGAGCAAGCATCACAGATGCAGCAACGCATTAAAACGCTTGAAGATATTTTGGATGCAGAACACCCAAATTGGAGGCAAAAATAATGACTCAATTTCGCAACCGCAAACTTTATCGTTTAACGGATAGACGTGTGTTCGGTGGTGTGTGTTCGGGTATTGCTGAGTACTTAGAACTTCCGGTTGCTTTGGTCAGAGCATTAGCCGTATTAGCCTTATTTGTAAGCTTTGGTATTACTTTGATTTTGTACATCGTGATGTGCTTTGTTGTCGAAGCGGCACCAAGTGGCTACCGTTCACAGCAAGATATTGGCCCAGAAGTGAGTAGTCTTATTAACCAAATTGATACACAATTAAAATCCGGTGAAATGAAGTTACGCCAGATTGAAAGATACGTTACTTCAGATACTTATACAGTGAACAGTAAATTTCGAAATCTATAGCAAATCGTATCGCCATCACATGATAAGGGATTAGGTTTCAAAACCAAATCCCTTTTGTTTTTTATCAATAAGTGAGTGAAATATGGCAAATAACGTTCGTTATCGAATCAAAAAATTTGCAAAGAAACTTATTCTACAAAAAGGTATTCGAATCGCCGCGGTATTACTTATGACATATGGTCCAGCGGGAGTCGTAGGTAAAATCATTAAATTATTGACGAGTAAATGGTTGCTCAATGTACTAATTAAACGGTTAACCTAATACAATTTGTTTTATGCTAAATTATAGTACGCAATATGACGTAAAATGGGTTTAAATTGAAAGGATAAGTCTTGGGAGGAGCATGAAACGACTGCACAGTGAATTAACGGATTTGATGAATAGAAGTGTTGATCGTCATGTTAGGCTCGCAGTAACAGGGCTTAGCCGTAGTGGAAAAACCGCATTTATTACTTCACTGGTGAACCAACTATTGAATGTGAATGCCGGAGCGCGGCTGCCTTTATTCTCTGCTGCGCGAGATAAGCGGTTATTAGGTGTTAAACGGATACCTCACCGTGATTTGTCGGTACCGCGTTTTGCGTATGATGAAGGTATTGCCTCTCTTTATGGGGAGCCCCCGCAATGGCCAACACCAACAAGGGGAGTCAGTGAAATACGCCTTAAATTACATTACCGTTCAGAAGACTCTTTTTTGCGTCATTTTGTTGATAACTCATCATTATATTTAGAGATTGTCGATTATCCCGGCGAATGGTTGTTGGATTTACCCATGCTAGATTTAAATTATTTAGCGTGGTCTGAACAAATGAACACCTTAATCAAGGGGGAACGCGCACATTTAGCCCAACCGTGGCTGGCATTGTGTGAAAAATGTGACCCTTTAGCGCCAGTAGATGAAAATTTGCTTGCTGAAATTGCAGCTGCTTATACTCAGTATTTAGTGGAATGCAAGGCCCAAGGGCAGCACTTTATTCAACCGGGACGTTTCGTTTTACCCGCTGAATTAGCAGGAGCACCCGCTCTGCAATTTTTCCCATGGCCGAATGTGGCCAAATATGGCGACAAAAAGCTCGCACAGGCAGGTAAAAACACCAATCTTGGCGCATTACAGCAACGTTATCAATATTATTGTGAGCATGTTGTAAAGGGCTTTTATCGTGATTATTTCCAACGTTTTGACCGACAAATTGTGTTAGTTGATTGCTTACAACCGCTAAATAGTGGTGTTGATGCTTTTAATGATATGAGAATGGCATTAACGCAATTAATGCGTAGTTTTCATTATGGAAAGCGTACATTACTGAGGCGTTTATTTTCACCTTGTATTGATAAATTACTCTTTGCCGCAAGCAAGTCAGATCACGTAACACCAGACCAACATGCAAATTTAGTGGCTTTGTTGCAACAGTTAGTGCAAGAGGCATGGCAGCATGCTGCGTTTGAGGGGATCAGCATGGATTGTGTGGGGCTAGCATCAATACAAGCCACCGAAAGTGGTTTGGTAGATTATAAAGGTGAAAAATTACCTGCGTTAAAAGGGAATCGGCTAAGTGATGGTCAACCGTTAATGTTTTATCCAGGAGAAGTACCAAAACGCTTACCGAATGAACAATTCTGGCAAACTCAAGGTTTTCAATTTGAAGATTTCAGACCAAGGCCAACGCCAATGGATCAACCATTGCCACACATTCGTATGGACAGTGCGCTTGAATTTTTGTTGGGAGATAAACTGAAATGAATGAACCCTTAAAACAGCGTTTAGATTTTGCTGAAAATAGTGAAAATAAGACGAAAGAATCACTAAAAAAAGCGCAAGTTTTTGATGAACGTGAACTTGAAAAATTTACACCAGTGTCTTTGGAAACTGAGCAGGACAACCAAGAAGGTGAGGTTGAAAGCCTGATTAACGAAGCGTTAAAACCAAAACGGAGTTTTTGGCGTAAATTAGTTGGCGCGGCGGCGGGAATTTTTGGAGTCAGCGTCGTTGCTCAACTCGGCGTTTGGATTCACCAATCATGGGTAACACAAGATTGGACTGCGTTAGGTGTCGCTGCTGCGGGCGGTTTAATCGTTGTGGCGGGTGTTGGGTCGGTTGTTGGCGAATGGCGGCGGTTGTATCGCCTGAGAGAACGTGCGGAGGAACGGGACTTTGCACGCGAATTATTGCACAGTCATGGTATGGGGCAAGGAAAGGCTTTTTGTGAAAAATTGGCTAAACAATCTGCGTTATCAATGCAACATCCTGCGATTGTTAATTGGCAAGCCACTCTTCATGACTCGCATAATGATAGGGAAGTTGTTGAATTGTATAGTCGAATGGTTCAGCCTATCCTTGATGAACAAGCTCGCAAAGAAATTAGTCGTTGTTCTGCGGAATCGGCCATCATGATTGCGGTGAGCCCGCTAGCACTGGTGGATATGGCATTTATTGCTTGGCGAAATATTCGTTTAATTAATCGGATCGCGGCAATCTATGGTATTGAACTCGGTTATTACAGCCGAATTCGACTATTTCGCATGGTGCTCATTAATATTGCCTTTGCGGGAGCGTCTGAATTAATTCGTGAAGTGGGGATGGATTGGCTATCTCAAGACATTACTGCACGGTTATCAACACGAGCAGCACAAGGTATTGGAGCCGGCTTGTTAACTGCGCGTTTAGGTATTAAGGCGATGGAATTATGTCGACCACTACCTTGGATAGAAAACAAGCCACGTTTAGCTGATTTTCGCCATCAGTTAATTGGCCAGTTAAAAAATGTCATCCCCAGTAAAAAAGAAAAAGCGTAAAACAATATCATTGGCAGGGTGAGTTGACAGTTTTTGCTCACTCTGCAGCATCATTTATTGATTAATGTGTTTATTCTTATTTCAAGCCTCAAAAAATAAAGGAAAACCGTGATTTTATTTGTTGATGACTATAAAGCTTACAGCTGTCAACAATTTGTGACACAAACACTGTATTCCCTTAATGTTTAAGGCTAAAATACCTTTATTCTCTCGGCTTTTTTGATGAAGGTTCTTACCCATGCGCCTCGAAGTGACCTGCCAAGACCGTATCGGTTTAACGCGTGAATTACTTGATCTTTTAGTTCTACAAAATATTGATTTAAAAGGTATTGAAATCTCTCCTCAACGTAGGATTTACCTCAATTTTACACCTGTAGATTTTCAGGTATTCAGCACATTGATGGCAGAAATACGGCGTATTAATGGTGTTATTGATGTTCGCCGAATTTATTTTATGCCTTCAGAAAGAGAACATAAAGCCGTTTGGGCGCTCTTAAACTCATTTCCAGAACCTGTTTTATCCATCGACAACAAGCTAAATATTGAATTGATTAACCCAATGACATTGCAGTTATTTGGTTATGATGAGGCTAAAATTCGAGAAAAAACCTTTTCACAATTAGTTGGTAGTCAAGGGCTAGTACGTTGGTTTGAACGGGAGTCACCAGAGGCGTACACCGAGAAAGTTGTCATTAAAGGCCAAGACTATTTGATGCAAGTAACACCTATTATTTTGGCTGATGAAAATGGTAAATCCCATTGTACTGGTGCGGTATTACTGTTGAAATCGGCTGCAATTTTAGATAAGCAACGCCAACAAGTTATTGAGGTGGATGGCAGCGGTTTTGAACAAATTATTGCTGTTAGCCCTGTCATGGCGAATGTGGTTGAACGAGCCAAACGTATTGCTATGCTAGATGAGCCATTATTACTTGTCGGTGAAACGGGGACTGGGAAAGATATCTTAGCGAAAGCTTGTCATTTGCATAGTGCGAGAGGAAAAGAACCATTTTTAGGCTTAAATTGTGCTTCGATGCCGGATGATGTCGTAGAAAGTGAATTATTTGGTTATGCAGCGGGAGCCTATCCAAATGCAATTGAAGGCAAAAAGGGTTTTTTTGAACAAGCCAACGGCGGAACGGTGTTGCTTGATGAAATTGCTGAAATGTCGCCACAAATGCAAATTAAGTTATTACGTTTTTTAAATGATGGGACATTTAGGCGTGTTGGGGAAGAAAGAGAAGTTAAGGTGAACGTTCGTGTGATTTGTGCAACACAGAAAAATTTACCTGAATTGGTTGCCGAAAAGAAATTCAGAGAGGACCTTTATTATCGTTTGAATGTACTGACATTAACCATTCCTCCATTGCGTGAACGTAAAGAAGATATTCAACCGTTAACCAAAACATTTGTCGCCAGTTTTTCCAAAGAGCTTCATATTGCCGAACCTAAATTGGCACATTCGCTGATAGAATATTTAAGTAGTTATTATTGGCCGGGTAATGTAAGGCAACTGAGAAATGCTCTTTATCAAGGATTAACGCAACTTAATGGTAATAGATTAGATGCAGATAATATCCAATTACCTGATGTCGTTAATACCCCCGCACTCGCTTTAGATTCACTCAATGGCTCGCTAGATGAAATCACTAAACGTTATGAAGCATCGGTATTAGCACGTTTGTATCGCGATTATCCGAGTACCCGTAAATTAGCTAAACGTTTGGATATTTCTCATACGGCAATCGCCAATAAATTGAGAGAATATGGCCTTAATACGAAAAAAGAGCAAAACTAAATTAAATGTATAAAAGAATAACTTACGTATTCGCAATAATAGGGCTGGTTTTAAGTGGTTCTGGCACAGCAACAACAATGCCGGAAGACGGTTTGAGTAAGTATTGCCAAGATGTAGTGCGAACAATGGATGAAGTCTATGAAAATGGGGCATTGACTCAATGTTATTTTAAAGACTTATCGTTATTAGAGGCATACATACAATATAGAACGGCATTAATTGATGGGAAGCAATTTCTTACTGAAAATCTAGAGATTAAACAAAATATTGAAATGCCCTGTCCATCGGACGGTTGTATTGCTATTCGTTATCATTGGAATGATGATAAAAACTTAAAAATTGAACAAGAATTTGCTGGAGGAGAAACCCATCTGCAGTTTGTTCAAGACAATAAAGGGACAACTCTCGAAATTATTCAGTATCCTGATTAGAACTATGTACTGCTATAGAGTAGGCAACAGGCGAGAGAAAAGCACTTTGCACAAAGGTATTGTTGCCTATTTTTTACTAATTATCTTTTTTATCTCGCGCTTAATATGGCAAAACCCTACTAATACTATTGCTAATTGGTGAATTTTACTGCTATATAACAAAGACAGCTGCTGTTTTAGGGTATCGTAATCTCATCTGATGGGTTTCAGCCTATAAGGAGTTGCCATGGATCAATTCACTATTAATTTCGTTGTAAATCGTAAGCTACGCGAATACATGAGCCAGAGCCATTATAAAAATGATATGTTTGAGTCTGCAGCCTCTGCCGCCGAACTTTATCTGATGAATAAAGCTGCAGTAAAATATTTAACGAAGAAAAATCGTTTTACGTGGGAGGCGCTGGTGAAAAATGGCCATAAGCCTCGAGACCTCATTATTGATATTTTGACATCTTGTTGCCCTGTTACCCAGGACCAAGCCTTAAAAGTATTGAGTACGCTCTCTCATACTTTGATTTCTATAATGAGTGACAACAAGTTATTTGCGAATGTTGTTAATGCAAAGAACCACCAACCGTTGTATTGGGCTCACGTAGACTAGAGTGGCGTTTATATTATTCAATAAAGCGGGAAATTCCCGCTTTATTGTTAACTACAGTGAACTAAATATGACAAAAGCTTATTTCAAACTATTTAATGCGCTGTCGTAATCAGGTTCTTCAGTTATTTCAGGAACTAATTGGCTATAAATAACGTTATTGTTTTCATCTAGGACAACAACGGAACGAGCGTTCAGGCCTTTTAATGGACCACTAGCAATATCAACACCATAGTCATTCGCAAACGAGCCGCTACGGAAAGAAGATAGCGTAACGACATTATCTAAACCTTCTGCGCCACAAAAACGCGCTTGTGCGAAAGGTAGATCAGCAGAAATACATAATACAACAGTGTTATCCAAATCGTTTGCGAGCTTATTAAACTTGCGAACTGACGCTGCACATACGCCAGTGTCGACACTTGGGAAGATGTTTAAAACTTTTCGTTTACCTTCATAGGTTTCCAGCGTTGCTTCGCTGAGATCTTTGGTGACAAGGGTAAAAGGTTTAGCTTTTGAGCCCGTTTGTAAAAAGACACCATTAACCGTGATGTCATTACCTTTTAACTTAACTGTCTGCGACATGAATTTTTCTCCCATTCATAAAGTGAGTCACTGATAACTTAATCTATCTTCTAATAAAAAATCTTTGCGATTAAAGGTTTTTTAATGGGCAGTTACGCAGTGCTGAGTTTTACATTTTACTAATGACCAAATTTTATACGGAAACCTTATCACTTACCTTGAGCCCAATATAGGGTAAAACAAGGTAATTTTACCTACTTTTTATTACAGTATGGTGCATCATCATTATATAACTACTAAGCTTTATCAATGCTTGCGTTTTTTGTTATGTGCTTTTTATACTGACCTATGAAGTGTAACAAAAGGAAACAGGTCTGTATTGGTTTCTTGAGTCATTATTTAATTATCAGAGAAATGATAGAGATAGAGTTATGGTTCGATAAGACGAGTATTAATTTATCTATATTTGAGTTAGGGAATCAATTGATTACACGGGAAATGTGGATATTTAAAATATGAAGGCATATGATAAATTAAGATAAACAACAGAGTAATTGCGACTTGATATTACGCATGTTAGATATGGTTTTTACATCATAACTTTATGTTTTTATTGTTACAGTGGATTTTTCCAACATTCAAATTACCTAAATGAAACTTAATCAGTAAATGCAGTAACGTTGTTAATAATAGCATCTTCATTTGAAATCATTTAACTAGGCTTTTAGTTAACTTTATTTATATTAACAAGATAGAAAATATAATGCATAAACATTCATTTACATCTTTAGCGATTTTGATTTCTTCAGTTTTTGTTACTACACCAGCTATTAGTGCCGTGATACCTACAGGCACAGTTTTAGCTGAAAACCAAGAAGTTACACGACATTTAAAAGATGAGCCTGCATCTTTGGATCCAGTAAAATCAGTGGGGTTAACAGAGGCGCAAGTCATGCGTGACTTATTTGAAGGGCTGGTTAATCAAGATGATCATGGAAAGCCGATCCCTGGAGTCGCTCAACATTGGGATACGGCTGATAATCGTATTTGGACATTTACACTGAGACCTGACGCACATTGGTCAAATGGTGACCCTGTCACGGCTCAAGATTTTGTTTATAGTTGGCAGCGACTTGTTTCACCTGGAACAACATCGCCATTTGCTTGGTTTGCCGCACTAGCAGGCATTAACAATGCGCAAGATATTATTGATGGTAAATTGCCAGTTGAGCAACTAGGTGTTGAAGCGGTTGATACGCGCACACTAAAGATTACTCTAAATAAGCCGGTACCTTATTTTCCTTCATTAACGGCTAACTTTAGCTTATTTCCTGTTCACCAAGAAACTGTTGAAAAGTTTGGTAATGACTGGATAAAAGCCGGAAATTTAGTTGGAAATGGTGCTTTTATTTTATCTGACAGAGTGGTTAATGAAAAAATTGTTTTGGTACCAAATAAGAATTATTGGGATCATCAAAATACAGTCATCACTAAAGTCACTTTTGTCCCAATTAACCAAGAGTCCCATGCAACGAATCGTTATTTAGCGGGTGACCTAGATATTACCGAATCATTTCCAAAACAGCGCTATCAAAAATTATTAAAAGATATTCCTAATGAAGTCTTTACACCGGATCAATTAGGGACCTATTACTATGCTTTTAATACCCAACGTGCACCAACGGATGACGTTCGTGTTAGAAAAGCGTTATCCATGGCGATTGACCGCCAATTAATTGCGAATAAGGTATTAGGTACAGGGGAGAAGCCCGCAAATTATTTTACTCCTGATGTCACTGATGGCTTTAAGCCCGAAAAAGGGCTTTATAATAGCTATTCACAAAAAGAGTTAGACCAGCAAGCAAAAGTGTTATTGCAACAAGCAGGCTTTGGGCCAAATCACCCATTAGAATTAACGTTATTATACAATAGCTCAGAAAATCATCAGAAAATTGCGATAGCAATTGCTTCTATGTGGAAGAAAAAGCTAGGCGCTGAGGTCAAATTAGTTAATCAAGAATGGAAAACCTATATAGATAGCCGTAATACGGGAAATTTTGATGTTATACGCGCATCATGGATAGGTGATTTTAATGAGCCTTCAACCTTTTTGTCTCTACTCACTTCTCAGCATAGTGGCAATATACCAAAATTCAATAACCATGCATATGATGAGGTTATTGCATCGGCGAGTATTGAAACAAATGCGCAATTACGCAACCGTTATTATAATAATGCGGAGGCTATCATTGCAAAAGAAGCACCAATCGCACCTATTTACCAATATACCAATGCACGTCTAATTAAGCCTTGGCTAAAGGGCTACCCGATTAATAACCCTGAAGATGTCGCTTATAGCCATAGTTTTTATATTATTAAACATTAACGAAGATCTCAGCCTGCACATGTTGTGGGCTGTTTTTTCTGACGGAAAGAAAAAAGCTCCTTCCTCTGGAGAATGGGAAGGAGGACCAAAAAAAGGAATAAACACTACCTTTTTATAATAAAAAACTCATCGTAAATTTTATTGCTCATTTGTGTCAATTATGTGGTTTTATTTAGCAAAAATGGCGATATTTTGTGATTTATGGGGAATTGTCTGTTTTTATAAGATGTTAATCTCAATCTTTTTCTTTGTTGTTTTATTCATGTATTGTGGGAGCGATTCTTGAAATAATTGCAAAGAATTATTTATTCGACTACAAATACCGTATTGATTATAAAAGGGAGATATTGCATGGGGCTGATTTATGGTTCTTTATTCCAAAATTCAAATCCTGTACATGCATTTCAGTTAAATGGAGACGGTGGATTACTTCCCATTGATGTAAATGCGAGTGCGAGCCAGCAGTCTCCGTTCTGGCTTCATTATGATTATAAAGATCCTCAAAGTTTTAATTGGATTCAGCAATCAGACCTCTTTAATGAACAAGTTAAGTCTGCGTTATCAGGGCATTCAGGGCGTTGGCGTTTGATACGTGTTGGTGATGGCATTTTATTAACATTGCAAACTTTAAATACCAATACTGGCCAGCGGCCTGAGCAATTAGTTGCATTTCGAGTATTTATTAATAACCGGGTAATTATTTCTAGCCGTCACCGAAAAGTAAACTCTTTAGACTCTGTTATTGATGACTTAAAACAGGGAGTAGGTGCGCAAAGCACGGGTGATTGGTTAGTTGAGGTTGCTGATTCTATTACAGATGAAATAAGTGATTTTACAGATTCTTTGCATGAGCGTTTAATTGATATGGAAGACGCCATATTAAATGGCCAAATTCCTGATAGAGGGGAATTTGCATTACTCCGTAAGCAAATTATTGTAATCCGTCGTTATATGGCTCCACAACGAGATATGTTTTCTCGCTTAACAACGGAAAAATTACTTTGGTTAGATGAAACTAATCGTCGTCGAATTCAAGAGATTTCTGACCGGCTAGGGCGTTGCATTGAAGATCTGGATGGATTTATAGCACGTACAGCGATTATTTCTGATGAGATAACGAACATGATGACTGAAATGATGAACCGGCGTATTTATACAATGTCATTAATGGCCATGATATTCTTACCAACAACGTTTTTAACGGGTTTGTTTGGTGTGAATTTAGGGGGGATCCCCGGTAATGAATTCCGCTTTGCCTTTAGTGTCTTTTGCGTTTTATTAGCCGTTTTAATTGCAACCGTCTTGTGGTGGCTAAGAAAAAGCCGATGGCTCTAATATTGATGACTTATTTCCTATAACCGGACCTAGTTTGAGATAAATCAATAAAACTACTGAGGTTTTAGTGCAGTATTAGTCCTGCAGGTGAATGCAACGTTGAGCGATGAACGTTGTGCTCCATAATTGTAGTTTTTCTCATATTAAGTTCTTATACAGAATAATTGACCACTGTAATGCCGATGTAATTTACATCGGCTTTTTTTTGCATTAAATCTGAGTAAAAAATAACCTCCAAACAAGGAGGTTATTAATAAATATTATTTAACTTCAATAATATCAAGACGTTCAGCTGCAAAGTCGGGCTTATCATCTTCCGCTATAAAAGGTTGTAGAGGCAGCTCTTCTTTGTCAAACGCAAGGTCACCGCCATTGATAACTTCATCTCCATGAGAAATATTCTTGAAATCAAATAATTCTGTATCACATAAATGAGACGGCACAATGTTTTGAGTGGCGCGGAACATTGTTTCGATACGGCCAGGATAACGCTTATCCCAATCACGTAACATCTCTTTAATAACTTGACGTTGCAGGTTTGGTTGAGAACCACATAGATTACAAGGAATAATTGGAAATTCTTTAGCCTGCGCAAAGCGCTCAATATCTTTTTCTCGGCAGTAAGCAAGTGGGCGGATAACAATGTGTTTTCCGTCATCGCTCATTAATTTAGGAGGCATGCCTTTTAACTTACCGCCATAAAACATATTTAGGAACATGGTTTGTAAAATATCATCACGGTGGTGACCAAGTGCAATTTTAGTTGCACCTAATTCAGTTGCTGTACGATACAGAATTCCACGTCGTAAACGAGAGCACAATGAGCAAGTTGTTTTCCCTTCAGGAATTTTTTCCTTTACGATCCCATAGGTATTTTCTTCAACAATTTTGTACTCCACACCAAGGTTATCAAGGTATGCAGGTAAAATATGCTCAGGGAAGCCAGGTTGTTTTTGGTCCAAATTAACCGCAACTAATGAAAACTGGATAGGGGCACTTTTTTGCAAACTTTGCAGGATGGAAAGCAGTGTGTAACTATCTTTACCTCCAGACAAGCAAACCATTATCCGGTCACCGTCTTCTATCATGTTAAAGTCAGCGATTGCTTGGCCAACATCACGGCGAATTCTTTTTTGCAATTTGTTTAAGTTGTATTGTTCTTTATTGGTCGTCATTCTATATTGTTCTGCTACTGGGGTTTATGTTGCTGATGGTTAATTGTACTTTCAGCCGTTAAGTTATTATTATTCTGTGCTTAAAGCCTAATCAGCGAGATCTATAAAAAGGGGTTCATAATAGCAGAAGCTGGGGGGAGAGTGATACCAGTTCGTTAAAAGAGATAAAAATCTGTTGGGGTATAGCGTCTTCTTTATAGCCTTTATCTTATTGTATAAGCACTACTGAGAGCTTAATGTATAACAAAATATGGAGGAAATATGCCTGCAACTGACCCTATTGAATTGGTTTCTTCTTTACTCAGCAGCACTATTAAAATGGTAATTACGCCAACGGAATATTTTTTTCAAAGTGGTACTATTGGGGATGTCATTTATATGAGCTTATTATTTTTGAATTAAAAATACTGAGAGTGTCATCATAACGAGATTAACCCACGACAAATGAAGGAAGGCTTGCTTCCTTCATAACGGTGAGTAACCTGCGGTACTAATAAGCTAGCTCATCACATAATTTTTGTAACTCAGTTAAAAATTTACCTACATGGAAGCCATCGCAAACAGCATGATGTACTTGTATTGCTAGAGGAAGCCATATTTTATTATTGTCACCATAGTATTTTCCCATGGTAAATATAGGGGTAAAGATATTAGTAATATCTGCAATATTTAGATTAAAACTATCAAATGAAACCCAGGGTAAAGATGACACATAGAATACATTTTCAATTTGCTGTGATTGAGGGTGCAAATTGAGATTATCTTTATGCAATATTAATTGGTGGTGATAATTTTCCATAAATATCGCCATTTCTGATGAGTATTCGCACCATAATGAAGAAAAAGTTTCAGTTTCTTTATGGAAAATAGTAAAGCTAGGGTGTACTTCATCCCATAAAATAAGCTCATCATTTTTTTTTGCAAATCTAAATTCTTTGCAATTGTTAGCTACCCGCGCTAATAAATAAATCATCGAAGGGTAAAATTTATAACCCATTGAATTTATATATTTTTTTAAATTAGTGATATCTATCTTAGTTGTTAAACTAAACCCACAATTTATAGTTTTTTGGTAGGTGTTGTAATGTTCCTTACGTAACCATGTTTCTATATTAAATTTAGTATAATTCATAATCTTTCCTTCTAATAAGTTAATGTTATTGTTATTAGAAGGGGGACTTCTCTGCTTTTGATTGGCTCATAGTGATTCTTTATATCATGCTGAAGTTATGTCCACATTTTAACTAGACGGTTTATGCTTGTCGAGATGTAGGGTTTACTCTCTTCAATATAAGGCACAATTTGCGTGATAGTAAAATATACTTATGGGCATGACTGTGCGTTGACGTAGGTGTCAAATAATGTTTTGACATCTACGTTGAGTATTTTAGAGAGTATTACAAGGTGGTCAATAAATATGGAAAGAGTTCCATCTTCATATTTTATATATGATTTTTCAGAAATAGAGATTAATTCAGCCATTTTTTTTGTCGTAATTTGATGTTCAACACGCTTTTGTTTAATAAATTCACCTAATACAACATTGCCAACATTATTTTTATTCATAGTAACCTGTTATAAATTTGTTTTTGTTTTTTTATTATCTTAGATGAGAGTTAATGTTCAATGGGTAATAATCTGTAAATTTAATAAAGAATAAATTTTAGGCAGTGAAGTTAAAGTGATTATTATAAAACTAGAGTTAGTGTAATAAACGATAATAAATAACATTATTGTGTTTTATAATCAAAAGTCGAGAGTTGATTAATATTAAATTCTATTTAATTGCACAAAATGTGATTTTTAACTAGATAACATGTCAATTTTGCTACCATTATTTAACAGAAACTATCTTAACAATAATTATTGAAGACAGTGTCTATTAATAGATAATATTGATTAAGCAGATAGCGCAACTTCAATTGCTTTTTGAGCATGAATGGCGGTGGTATCAAATATGTTTACTGTAGTATCATATTGATTAACAAGTAATGTTATTTCAGTGCATCCTAAAATGATACCTTCAGCACCTTTTTCTACCAGAGATGCCATTATACGTTGATATTCCTTTTTAGATTCTTTGTTTATTTTCCCTAAGCATAATTCATTATAAATAATATCATGAACTATTTTTCTATCTTGGTCGCTAGGTACTAATACATCCAAATTAAACTTATCAATCAACCTTTGCTTATAGAAGGGTTGCTCCATCGTAAACGAAGTTCCTAAGAGCCCAATTGTTTTTATACTTGACTGTGTAATGCGTTCACCTGTTGCATCAGCTATATGTAATAATGGAAGACTGGTTTGAGATTCAATGAGTGGAGCTACTTTATGCATAGTATTGGTGCAAAGAACCAGAAAATCAGCGCCTGCAAGCTTTAAACGCTCTCCTGCATCTGCTAAACATTGTGCTGCCAAATCCCATTGCCCATTGGACTGATACTGTTCTATCTCAGCGAAATCGACGCTATATAAAACAATTTTAGCAGAATGTAGGCCACCTAACAGTTGTTTCACTCCTTCATTAAGTTGTTGGTAGTATAGTAATGTAGATTCCCAGCTCATACCGCCAATGAGGCCTATTGTTTTCATTTCTCAAGTTCCTATTATCATGCAGTGTTATTATTTTTCTTACTATACTGATTGTTTACAGAGGATCACAATAGAAATGAGAAATTTTCTAGGGGATTAAGAGTAAAAAATAGTTGTAATATTAAACTCAATTTAACATTACAAATAATAAGGTTTTAATGTTGGACTTATTTAAATAACAAAATGATAAATATAAGAATATTTACGTTTTAAAGATGGATTTTAATTGATATCTGGTTATCATCATAATGAACATTATTTCTATAAATTTGGTCATATATGGCGAGAATAAAAATGAATTTTTTTAAAGTAATCATTGCGATACTTATTTTTGGTGCTGCATTTCTGTTAGGGGCACTATATATGAAACCAACTCAACTGAGTTTAGTTGAGCAAGTGAAAAAGAATGTTTATGATGTTCTAGCGTACCCACAAGCAGCAAAGTTTAGAAATATTGAATATCACTTTTCTCGCTACACTGCGGATAATGGTAAGGTTGGTTATGTTTGTGGAGAGGTGTATCGATATAAAAATGATAAACCTGACGGATTTAAGCGTTTTATTGTTAAATCCTATACCAATGATGAAGGCCGCATGGATATTTCTATTCCGTTTATTGACGGAGGACATGAAATATTATTGCCTGAACAGGTTAACCAAATTTGGAAAGATAAGTGCTCAAGTCCTGCTTCACCGCTAGAGTAAGGAACTACGTGTGCTAAAATTTTGTAGCACACGCTTTTAGGTTATTTGTTATGTAGTCTGTTGGTTTATACATTTTAATGCTGCAGGGCGGTTATTATTTTTTATAATAGTCAAGTAAAAATGATGTATTAGGACTTTCTGTCGGGGTTAATAACCAACGTTGGATTGATAATGTGATAACGATATTTGCTAGAGAAAATGGTTTTCATAGAGATAGTTCTGATGATTTTTTTGGGGCTTATTTTGTGATAACACAGATTCAATTATTTACATTTTTTCATTCCATAAATGGATACTTTTTGAGGTTGTCGTAGAAAAAAAGAATCCTGTCTTACCCTCATATAATTTTAGCGTAAAGCATATAGTAACCCTTTAAAACTAATAAGTAAAACTGGATTATATATTGCTGGCTTAGTGTTATACTGAATAGGTTACACTTTGTTTTGTTATTATTATGAAACAAAAAAGCCTTTGTGGTCAACGATGACTATATTTTTTGATGTTCATTTTTTAATGAATTTTTAATTTAGTAGTTTAAGGAGTCGATAATGGTTAGTAATAATAATGCGCGTCGTTTGTTAGGTATGCCTTATAAATTAAGTCGTTCTAAGAAAAACATACGTGTTTCGCTAAGTTCTAAAGATAATGCTACAGTTGCGGTGCAAAAGAATAAAGCGACAGAAAAGAAAACATATCATTCAGTAACTGTTTTTTACCCAGAATATGTTATTAGTTAATTGAATGAATGTAACCCTCTAGTCTTCACTAGGGGGTTGATGCTATTTAATTAAAATTAGACTTTTCTTATTAACTTACGTTAACTCATTTCAATATACACCATTCCTACGAGTAACATTCAGCCCCTCTTATTATAAAAATAAACGGTAGTCATAAAATAGATTAAGCGATATTATCTATATTAATTAAAAGCTAAAAGAAAGATCACTATTGGGTGTTGTAGAATGAAATTTTATTGTTGCCTACTATTTTTATTTTGTTTTTCTCTTTCAGGGTGTTCTACTCAATTTAAATCAGATGAAGAAACTAATCGCTTAAAATTTAATATTCAACACGCAAATACGGTTCCTATTGAGGATTCCGTTGAGCCGTTGGCGGTTTCCGATATGTTACCAGGTGATATTCTTTTATCGTCTGCTACAGGGTTAAATTCATGGGGAATTCGATTATTTAGTATTAGCGGGGTAAGCCATGCATCTATTTATCTAGGCTTGGGCGAAGTTGCTGAATCTGTTGGAAGTGGCGTTAGGGTCATTACCTTAGACCAAGCAGTGAGAGATTCTAATAACATGGTGGTATTGAGACAAGCAGGTTTAACATCATTACATGCAGAAAAATTGCGCGAATTTTCAGTTCAAAATAATGGAAATAAGTATAACTATAAAGGTATTGTGATGATTGCTCCCTGGATGATCACAAAAAGAGTATGTGAACTTCCGTTAATTGGTGAAACGATACGTAATTTTTGCTTAAAAACCTTAGCTAAAGTTCAATTAGGCGATGATATAGACCAAGCTAATGGCTTCTTTTGTTCGCAGTTTGTCCTAGATGCTTATAACTATGCGGGTATCCCCTTATTTGAAGGCAACTCATCATGGATAACACCTGCGGATATATTGCATATGCGCACCGGTGATGTACCGACTTTTGTACCAACTCAACGTTTAGCGTATGTTGGCCATTTGAAATCATGGAGCTTTAGTAGTGCAATACGCGGAAAATAATAGGTAATTTTAAATAAAAAAAAGGCCAACATTTAAAGTTGGCCTGCTAAACTGGAAGCAATGTGAGCAATGTCGTTTGTGATAAACCTGAGTGATTTACTCAAGTATTCACGAGGTAAAAGATAACCATTCTCATTTAAGAAATCAACCCCTTTTTTTATGCAGTTACTCATTCACTTTCCCTGTTTGTTTTCATTTTTTGTTTATATAAAACAATCTATTGTGTATTTATTTCTAATCAAAATTGCTTTTTTAACAAAAAAAAATTTTTTTAATTGATATTAATGAGATTATTCTTGCTGAGATTAACCATTAACAGGCGTGTTTACGATGCGAAAATTAAAGGTGGGTGTAGTTGGTTTAGGTTCTATTGCACAAAAAGCGTATTTACCTATTTTAACTAAAGAGGAAAACTGGGAGCTGGTTGGTGCTTTTTCTCCGAATCAATCAAAGGCAAAATTGGTGTGTGATAGTTATCGAATACCCCTGTTTAGCAGTATTAACGCACTAGCACAGCAATGTGATGCTATTTTTGTTCACAGTGCGACCAAAAGCCATTTTGAGGTAATCAAGCTGCTATTAGAGGCTGACGTTCATGTCTATGTTGATAAGCCATTGACTGAGTTAATTGAACAATCGGAGCAATTAATTCAGTTAGCCGCGCGACGTCAAAAAATGTTAATGGTTGGATTTAACCGCCGTTTCTCGCCGTTTTATTTGGCAATTAAACAAAATATTAAAAATATAGTGTCTATTCGTATGGATAAACACCGTATGGATAGCGTAGGGCCGAATGACTTCAGGTTTACGTTATTAGATGATTATTTGCATGTCATTGATACTGTAATGTGGATTGCACAAAGTAACACAAAATTAATCAGTGGTAGCATTCACAAAACAAATACTGATGAATTGTTTTATGCCGAGCACCATATGCAAGCGGGCCAATGTTGGCTAACAACATCGATGCATCGCAAAGCCGGAAGCCAACAAGAGCAACTTATTGTCATTGCTGAGGACAGTATTCATCAAATAACCAATATGAACCATTGGTGGAGTGAAAATGCTGTTGGGATCAGCGAGAAAAAGCCGGCTAATTGGGACTCCATTTTGGTTCAACGCGGTTTTGATGGTGCAATTCGACATTTTATTGATTCTGTTTCAAATCAAACTCAACCTTTGGTCGGTGGAGAAGAGGGCTTGAAGGCTCAAAGAATGGTTGAAAAAATGATCTCTACAATGGATAAAGTCAGCGGTTAATTATCTTATTTTGTAAAAGTAATTATCGATTTTATTAAACGGTAAAATTTTAGTATCTCATTACTTTATAGGAACACGGGATGATACCTTTCCAAGATAGCTCTGATGTATTATTTGTTGCAGGGTTTGGGCCGATAGTGACAGATTACAAAAAAAGTCATTCTTTTTATCTTGAGTTGTTAAAGTTACCTTTGAAACCAATAGAAGAAGGAAGCCAATATTTAACTTGTGAGCAAGAAAGGTTAGAAGGCGTTAAACATTTTGCACTTTGGCCTATAGAGCAAGCAGCCCAATCATGTTTTAGTCAAAATGAGTGGCCTGAAAATATACTCACTCCGCAAAGTTGGATGGAGTTTGAGGTTTCAGACATCGAAAAGATTACGGATATTTGCCTGAAGGAAGGCTATGTCTTATTAGTTAATAACCGCATGGAGCCTTGGGGGCAAACCGTAACAAGGTTATTAAGCCCAGAAGGCATGTTAATTGGTTTAACTGTGACGCCATGGCTAAGAGAATAACCTGCCTTTATTTGTAGTTAGAGATCTCATTTATCTTTGTGGATAAGAGACATTTATTAGTAATTGTTTATAATTTTGTTGTAGAACTTCATTTTAACTATTTTAGGAGGGGTTATGTATAAAACGATTCTGGTCCCTATTGATTTAACAGAAGATGAATTAACCAGTAAAGCCGTTCGTCATGCTGTTAATCTTGCAAAGCAATCTAGTGCTAAAATTCATCTTATTCATGTTTTGCCAATTTCTTCAGCAATTATTAATGCGTATGCTTTAGGTTACATGGAAATAAAAGACCGTGCGACGGTGAAAGCGGAAGAAGACATGAAAATGTTAATGGATTCAATTGATTTACCTCATGATGACGTTAGTTATACTATAACGTTTGGTTCTCCACGAGATGAAGTGATTAATACAGCAAAAGACATTAATGCCGATATTATTGTCATTGGCTCTCGTCGCCCAAATATTACAACTCATCTTTTAGGGTCAACAGCGGCGGGTATAGTACGTTACGCTGAAACATCAGTGCTGGTTGTACGTTAATAATTAGAGAAGAGCCTGCTCATTGGGTAGGTTCTTTTTTATTTCATTATTTGTATTGCCAATTCAATCAGTTTTAGCACTCAAGTTAATTGATCTTACTTATAACAAGGTGAATTTGAGTCAGTATGGAAAAGTTTTCACAAGAATTACTGCGTGTTGAACACTTTGTTCTGAGAGTTTTGCGTTTTTATTTACTCGGGCTTTTGATTTTTTTTCTTGGGTTATTACCCGGTATAATCGGTTTTTATTTTATTGAAGGCCATTCAGCTGTTGAGTCAATGCTTAATGCATTGTCTATGTTGAGTGGGCAAGCTATTGAGCCAGCTCCTATTACAAGGGGAGGCCGTTTCTTTATTGCTATTTATGGTTTATTTTTACAAAGTGTTTTTATTATCAGTATTGGATTAATTGTAACTCCTTTTATTCATCGTATTTTGCATAAATGGCATTTAGAAGAATGATTTTTTGTTGTAATAGTAAGGGGCTTCACAGCTTTTTTAGTGTAGTAAGACTATACTTCTAAAGACTAAAAAGGAAAATATTCACCCGCTACGCCTAATAATCAAGTTGTAAAAATACGCAACAATACAACTTGAATAAAAACGTCAACATAATTAATAAGGGGCATCATATGTATCAAACAATTTTGGTTCCCGTGGATATATCTGAAGATGTACTAACAGATAACGCATTAAAACATGCTATTTATTTAGCAAAAATTTCAGATGCGAAAATTCACTTATTTCACTCAGTTCCAGATGTTTCAAGATTTTCAATGAGTTACAGTTATCATTATGATTTACTGTCTTCATTTGCTAAAAAAGCACTTGAGCGCTCTGAAGAGCAGCTAAAAGAAATTATTGAAAAGATTGATTATCCATCAGATAAAATCTCTTATAAGGTGGAATTTGGTTCACCAAGAGATAAAGTTTTATCAGAAGCTGAGGCTATTGATGCTGACCTTATTGTTATCGGCTCACGCAATCCAAGTATTTCAACCCATTTATTAGGTTCAAATGCTTCTGGGATTGTTTCCTATGCGAAGATCTCGGTTCTCGTAGTTCGGTAAATAAAATAGCCTGCTCAGCAGGCTATTTTTTTGTCTATTAAAAGCGAACAATTCTAGGGTGTTTTTACCGCTTCTTTGGCTTGCTCAATTGCTTTAAGTGCTTGGCTACAAGCTTGCTCTTGTGCATCATCAGGGTAGCTAGCAAGAGCTTTTTTCGCTTCCTCTAATTGTGACTTCATTAATGCAATTTGTTCACCTGCATTGGCTTCATCTTTATATTGTTCTTCAGCTTGCTTAACAAGATCATTCATTTCTTTGAAGTAAGTATCACAGGTTGCACCTGCATTTGCATTAAATGCAGTGAAAGCCATTAAAAGGCTAAACGCAATTGGAATAGTTTTTTTCATCGTATTTTCGCTTTTAAAATTCATAATATCATCAGAATAACATTCCATATTCAAAAACGCACCACTCGAACACGTGAATGTTTTTAACTGATAAACTTTTTCTGCATATTGAGAATATTCCTGTTAGTCACTGTCAGAAATAGCATAATTTGCAAAATACAAATGATAATCATTCTTGACTATGAATGATATAAAAGTGTACATTCAAGTACACTTTAATTAATAATGACAACAGAGATGATTGTGATGAGTAAAAATATGATAAAAACAGAAAATTGGCCAATCTGTGAGATGAATATATTT